>CAYZST010000004.1:32802-91643 GCA_964480765.1 uncultured Arcobacter sp.
ATTTTTGAAATATCTAAAATATCATTAATAATTATAAGTAATGATTCTGCACTTGAATGAATAATTTCAGCCTGCTTTCTATTTTGAATATTTAAATCTGCTTTTGATAAAAGTTCAGAAAAACCTATTATAGCATTAAGAGGTGTTCTAATTTCATGGGACATATTAGCTAAAAAGCTTGATTTTGCCTTATCAGCTTTTTGTGCTTTTATTTGAGACTTAACAATATCAGATACATCAAGTCTAATTGCTAAAAACTCTTCTATCTCATCATTAATATCTAAAATAGGTACAATTGTAGAAGCCACATAGTACGCTGTACCATCTTTAGCTCTATTTTTAATTTGCCCTTTCCAAACTTTTTTTGAATGTATTGTTTTCCACAAGTCTTTAAATATCTCTTTTGGCACATCCTCATGTCTAACAACATTATGATTTTTACCAATTAATTCCTCTTTAGAATACTTCGAAACCTTTATAAATTCATCATTTACATAGGTGATTTTTCCATTTTTATCTGTTTTTGAAACAATAGTACTAATATCAACTGCATTTTTATACTCATTTAAAAGTTTTACTGTATTTTGAAGAGTTGATGTTCTTTCTTGAACTAAGTTCTCTAATTGATTCTTTATCTTTTTATGCTCTCTTTGTCTTTTTAAAGACGTAATAGAGTAATGAAAACCTAAAATAAAAATTATAATAACTAACATAATCAAAAGAGTTACTGCTTGCCCAATTGAAAGAACTAACTCCTTTCGTAATGGTACACTAACAGAGACTGCACCTCTAACATCACCTACTTGCCAATCTTTTTTAGGACTGTCTACTCTTGAGTTATGACAAGAGACACAAGAGTTATCATAAAAAATATCTGCAACAGCTATATTAAATCTCTTTTCATTGTTTTCAAAAACTTCTTGAGAATATATCTTATCTGGGTTTTGAATTAAAAATCTTAATGAGTTCTCTTCAAATTTATTTAAAACCCTATCTTTTCTATTTTCAAAGGGAAAATTACTATATAATTTGATTTTTATATCATCTTTAAAGATGATAAGAGAGTTTAAGTCATGTAGAAATGTAATAGGCAGAAAGCTTGAATCTTTTAACTTATAATTAGGATTAATATTATTAGTGTGAATATCATCTTTAATTTTACTAATAATATTTTGAGTGTAATAGTTTCTTATTTTCTTTAATTTCTCAATTATTTCAAGAGCTCTTTTTTGACCTAAATCTTTACTATTTTCATGGGAATATTTAATTGTATTAAAAAATACAAAAGTTAAAATAATAAATAAAACTACTAAAGTAGAGATAAAATACGGGTTAGTAAAAGATGAAATAATTTTTTTATTGTTCATTAAATCTCTTCTTCAAAAAGCTTATAGATTTTTGTTACTTCATCAATATTTTCAATAAATATATTAACAAGTTTTGGATCAAAATGTTTACCACTCTCTTTTTTTAAAAGATTTAATGCATCATCAAAACTCCATGCTTTTTTATAGGGTCTATTAGAAGTTAATGCATCAAAAACATCTGCAATAGCAACTATTCTTCCAAAAATATCTATATCTTCGCCCTTTAATGAATTTGGATACCCTGTACCATCAAATTTTTCATGATGACTTAATGCAATTATTGCACCTGCTTGTAAATATTCACTCTTAGAATCTTTTAAAATTTCATAACCAATCCTTGCATGAGTTTTCATTATAATAGACTCTTCATCATCTAACTTACCAGGTTTTAAAAGAATTTTATCCTCTATTCCAACCTTACCTAAATCATGAAAGGGTGCAGCATAAAAAATTATATCTTGTTCCTTTTTATCCAATCCATAACCTTTTGCAAGTAACTTAGAGTAATGGGCAACCCTAGCAACATGAGATGCTGTTTCTGGATCTTTATACTCTGCTGTTTTCCCAAGAACTCTTAAAGTTTCATGTTCTCTTTTAACGAGTCTTCTAGTAGCTTTTTTAACTTCACTTTCCAAAAGTTTTGCCTTATCCTCAATTAGCATTCTATTTTGATAATTTGATAAAAGATTTAAAACTCTTGCTTTAAATATTATCGCATTTACTGGTTTATTTAAAAAATCATTTGCCCCTAAATCAAAAGCCTCTTTATGAATACCTATATCATCTCCAACTGAAGTAATCATAATTATAGGTACATTTTTTTTGTTTTTTCTAAACTCTTTTATAAACTCTAAACCATTAAGATTTGGCATCATATAATCAAGTAAAATCATATCTACTGGATTTTTAAGAACATATAATAAAGCATCAAGTGGTTCTGAAAAACTTTTTACATTTAAATTTAAATCTAAACAAATTGATTCTATCAAAAAAAGATTATTTTTATTATCATCAATTGATACTACTTTTAAATTGTCAAAACTCACCACCAACTCCTTATAATTATTTTAACTATATATTATAATACTTTCGTTTAACATTTAATATTAAAACTCCCTATTCAACCTAATTTTAGTTATAATTACTTAAAATTAGAATAAATTATTTTAAAAAATATATTTAAATAAATTATTCTAATAATAATCTTTATTTTTTGTTATTTTATGAGAAATTAATATAAAAAAAGTGATTTTAAATGATTAAAAACAATACCACCTTACAAGGCTTAACTGCTCTATTCTTAACATTTATCATAGGATATGTTGGAATTGCACTAATTCATACCTATTTTTCAGATAAACATGATAAATTGGATAATAGTGTCAAAAATGAGTATGCTAGATATAAAATAGGCGAATATATATTAAAAGAGATTGGTTCAATAGAGACATACTACTATAAAATTAATGTAATTACAAAACCTGAAGATATAGAATCTATTCAAAAAGAGATATTAAAAGAGATAAAAGATATAAAAGAAGCAATTAATATTTTAGAAAATGGTGGTGCCTTAAAAAACTATATTAGACTAAATTTACCTGAGGAAACAGAAGTTATTGATAAAATCTATTTTGTTTCTGATAAAAAATCTCATACATTTGAAGCTTTAGAGTTAGTCTCTAAACTTGAAGAGATACAGACTAAGCTTTTTAAAGTAGAAGATATTATAAAAAGAAAACTACTTCTTTATGAAAATAATTTTAAGAAAATCCCAAAAGAAGAAGTCTCTTTTAAACAACTACATAATCTTTTCTCTAAAATGAAAGAAAATGCAAGTAGATTGTTATATGATAGTAAAAAGAATATTGAATTATTAGAAAATAATATTGAAAATGAAAAAAAATATTATAAAACTCTTGAATCCATATTTATATATTTTTCAATAACTATGATTATTATAATTGGATACCTATTAACTAAACAGATTCTAAAAAAAGGTAAAGAGCTTGAAAAGATTACTATTAAAGCTAAAAAATCTGAATTTGAAGCCTTAAAAGCTAATCAAGCAAAATCACAATTTTTAGCAAATATGTCCCATGAAATTAGAACTCCATTAAATGCTATAATAGGTTTTTCTAATATTCTTTCAAAATCAAATCTTGAAAAAGGTGATAAAGAAAAAGCTAATATTATCTTTAAAAGTGCAAATGCCCTTTTAGATATTGTCAATGATATTTTAGATATTTCAAAAATTGAGAGTGGAAAATTTGAAATTAATGAGACTAAGTTTAATTTAAATGAACTATTAAAACAGATAATAGAACTATACTCAATAAATGCAATAGATAAAAATATTAAATTTTTATATACATTAGACCCTAATATTCCATACTTTGTTATAAGTGATGAGACAAAATTAAAACAAGTCCTTTCAAATCTTTTAAGTAATGCAATTAAATTTACACCTGAAAATAAGAAAATCAACTTTGATGTGAGTTTAATAAACCTAAAAAATGATATAGCAACTATAAAATTCTCTATTATTGATGAAGGTATTGGTATTTCAAGTGAAGAACAAAAAAAGATATTTGAGCCTTTTTCACAAGCCGATGGAAGTATCTGTAGAAAATATGGTGGAACAGGTTTAGGTCTTGCAATTAGTCTTAATATAGTAAAAATGTTAGGTTCAAAAATAGACTTAATTAGCCAAAAAGATAAAGGAAGTAAATTCTTTTTTGAACTTAAGCTAAAAGTAAAGAAAAATGATATCATTGCACAAAAAAAATCTACATTAGATAAAATAGAACCAAATAACTATAGTGGTAAAGTTCTAATTGCAGAAGATAACACAAATAATCAACTTCTTATAAAACTTATTTTAGAAGAGTTAGGAATAGATGTTAAAATTGCCGAAAATGGAAAAGTTGCCGTACAAAAATATAAAGAAGAGAGTTTTGATCTGGTTCTTATGGATATTAATATGCCAATATTAGATGGCATAAAAGCCTTTAAACTAATAAGAGATTATGAAAAAGAGATGAAAATATATACACCAATAATTGCACTTACCGCAAACTCAATTAAAGGAGATAAAGAGAACTATTTAAAACAAGGAATGGATTACTATTTAAGTAAACCAATTGATAAAAAACAACTAATAAAAATTTTAGATATCTACTTAAATAAGAAAAATATTTTTATTAGTAAAGATAAACTTGATACTAATCTAATTGTAGAAAAACTAAATATAAATGATAATGAAGCTAAAATACTTATTAGTAAATTTAAATCAACTATTTTTAATGAGTTAGAGGAGATTGAAAAATTAATTGAAAACAAAAAATACAATCAAATTTCAAAAAAAGCTCATCATATTAAAAATAGTTGTTCAAATGTTTGCTTAAATGAAGTGTGTAATCTCTTATATGAACTTGAAAAAACGCAAGATATAAATGAAACTTCTATTAAATTAAAATTTAATTTAATAAAACAAATAATAGAATCTATTGTTTATAGAAAGGATTAAAAATAGAACTAACACCTTGTAGATATTGTAAAAAAGAGATTGAAATAAAAAAAAGACAATGCCCCTATTGTGGAACACTAAACCCAACAGTAAAGAAAAAAGAGATAATAGTTACAATGGTTCTAATTGTAATTGTAATGTATATTGTCTCTTTATTTTTAAAATAGTTATTTTTTAACTAAACCTATTAAAAACCCTATTGCAAGTCCTATGAAGTGAGCATACCAAGCAATTGGTAGTCCAATTAGTAGAGGGGCTACTGAGATTATTAAAACCCAAGTTATAATACCCTTTCTTTGATAACTATCAATATAAGCTATATATCCCATAAGAACACAAATCGCTCCTGAAGCACCTACTAAATTAACATAATTATCTAAATAAAAAATATATAAAAAACTAAATAATGAAGTTAAAACACCACCAATAAAATATAAAAAGAGAAAGTATCTTTTCCCTTTATACCTCTCTATTAAATTACCAAACTGATATAAAACAAACATATTCATTGCTAAATGCCCTAAACCACCATGGATAAAAATAGAGCTTAAAGGTTGCCAAAATAAACCTTGAGTAAAATATATATTAAGACCAAGTATTAACCCACCATCATTTATATTTGTTTGAATAAAGTAACTTACAACAGTTATAGCTATGATAATATTTGTTGAAGTCCAACTATCTTTATTTACTGCTTTGAACATGATTTTTAAATACCTTTATTGAACAATCAATTCTCTCTTTGATTGCATTTTTATACATAAAATTAAAATTAGAATAGACTCTAAAAATCTCTTTTGAATTTACTCTAAAAGATGTTTGAATAGTGCCTGCACTTAATTTATAATCTTTATCTATTTTATTTGAACTCTTTTTATCATTTTCTATTATCTCATATTTAATCTTTAGAAACTTTTCTATCCCTTTTTTGGGTTCAATTTTAATAGCTTCTTTATAAAATCTATCTGCTTGTTCTAATGTAATTAAATCTTTAATTTTGCTTTTCACATGTTCAGCTTCAATAAAACCTCCATCTAATCTATAATATCCTTTTTCTAAAGCCCTAATTGATTTATCTAATAATTTTTGATTAAAAGTTTTCGAATAGGTAAAACTTGTAGCTTCACAAGGAAGAGGCTTAGGCTTATAACTAGTATTCTCTTTTTTTTCAGATACAAAATATTTAGTATATATTACTAAGGTTGCAACTATTATTAAAATGGAAACAAGGGTAAAAAAATTGTTTACAATTTGACTATCCCTTGCTCCTTTTCTCATTTTTTATCTTTATATTAAACTCTCTTTTAATACATCTTCAATAGTATCAACAGCTTTAATCTCCATTGCTTCTTTAACTTCATTTGGAATATCATCTAAATCTCTTAAGAAGTTTTTTCTAGGGATTAAAGCTAATTTCATTTTTGCTTTATATGCTGCAATAAGTTTCTCTTTTAATCCACCAATTGGAAGCACTTTTCCAGTTAAAGTTAACTCTCCTGTCATAGCTACATCTGACCTAACACTTTTTTGACTTAAGATTGAAGCAATTGTTGTTGCCATAGTTATACCAGCACTTGGTCCATCTTTTGGAGTTGCACCCTCTGGAATATGTAAGTGAATATCAAATCTTTTATATACTTCACTTACCTCTACTTTTATTTTATCTTCTATCTCTTTTGCTGTTTTAGGAATAATATTTTCATCAATTTTTAACTTCTTATTATCAATTAAAAGCTTAACAACTGAGTAAGAAATTCTAGATGATTCTTTCATTACATCTCCTAGATTTCCAGTTACACTTAAAACACCTTTTCCCCTAAGTTTTACTGCCTCAGTTTTTAAAACATCTCCACCAACAACTGTCCATGCAAGACCATTAGTAACACCAATAGAATTCTTCTTGTCTGCTGGGTCAATTTCAAATATTGGATTATCTAAAAACTCTTTAATATTTTTAGTATTAATTGAAACTTTTTTCATATCTGGATTTTTAAGAAGTTTTTTAACAGCCTTTCTAAATAGTTTTGCAAAAACTCTTCTTAAATTCCTAACTCCAGCTTCTCTTGTATATTTTTCAATAATTGTTTTTATTGTTATTTTACTTAAAACAATTTCACTTCTTTTTAGACCATGTTTCTCAAGTTCTTGAGGAATTAAATAGTCTTTAGCAATATGATACTTCTCATTTGGAGTATATGATGACATCTCAATAAACTCCATTCTATCTCTAAGTGCAGGAGGAATTCTTTTTGCATCATTTGCAGTTGCAACAAAAATAACCTGTGATAAATCAATTGCAAAATTTAAATAAAGGTCTCTAAACTCATGGTTTTGCTCAGGGTCAAGTACCTCAAGCATAACTGCTGTTGGATCTCCTCTATGATTTGCTCCAAGTTTATCAATTTCATCAAGAACTACAACAGGATTCATAGTTTTTGCATCAGATAAACCTTTTACAATTCTACCTGGCATTGCTCCTACATAAGTTCTTCTATGACCTCTTAACTCATTTACATCTTCCATACCGCCTAAGGCAATTCTAATAAGTGGTCTTCTTAATGCTTGAGAAATAGAGTTTGCAAGTGAAGTTTTACCTACACCAGGAGGTCCTACAAAACAAAGAACCGTACCTTTTGATTTTAGATTCTCAATATGTCTACTTTCAAGCATCTCTTTTACTGCAAAATATTCAGAAATTCTCTCTTTTGGTTTTTCCAAAGAGTAATGGTCACTATCAAGCTGTTTTTCAACATTTTTAACAGATATCTTTTCATCAGAGTATTTACCAAATGGTATTTCTAACACATTTTCAATATATGTTTGCAAAAGTGCACTATCAGGTGAATCTTGATGCATTCTACTTAGCTTATCAATCTGTTTTTTTGTCTCTTTATAACCATCTTTTGGCATATCTTTTTTAAGTTTTTTAAGCTTTTTTCTATAAGTTTTAAGTTCCACATCTTTTTGATTATCAGCTCCAAGCTCTTTTTGAATAGCTTTAATTTGCTCTTTTAAAAAGTAATCTTTATGGGTTTTTTCAATTTTTGAGTTTACTTTTTGAGTAATCTCTTTTTGAATTTTAAAAGATTCAATCTCTTTTTTAATAGTTTCAATAATATCTAAAAGTCTTTGTTCAACATTAGTTTGAGCAAACAAGCTATAAGCTTCATCTTTTTTCACTCTTAAAACAGATGAAATTAGATCTGCAATTCTTGTTGCATCATCATTCTCTTCTATTGTTTTAATTAAATCAGCAGGAAATTTAGAGTTTATTCTTGATAATTTTTTAACTTGTTCTCTTAAAACATCAATAATTGAATTAATTCCCTCTTGTGAAACCTCTTCATTCTCTAACTTTGTTACATATGCTAAAGTAGATTTTTCTTTATCATAATTTAGAATTTTACCCTTTGCTAAACCTTGAAAAAGTACTTTGATTTTACCATCAGGTAAACTTACTTTTCTCATTATATTTCCTATAACTCCTACATCATAGAAACTATCTTTATCTCTTTTTCCTTCTTGTCCAGGTTTACTAACACTTACAATAACTAACTGATTTTCTTCGATTGCATGTTCAACAGCTTTTATATTCTCTTCATTCCCTAAAAAAAGTGGAGCAATCATAAAAGGATATAAAAATACATCATCCTCTACAATTAAAGGTATCTCTTGAGGGAAAGAGTCATAATTTTCTAATTCCATATATTTTAACTCCTAATAAATATTAAAATAAATTTTTTTCAAATATATACCTGTAAAAAGGTACATCAACAGGATTAATCTCTGAAGGCTCAACCCAAGACTCCTTTACCTTCTCTTCATAAAATTTAGATGCATTTGTTTTATCTAATCTTTTATAAAGTTCTGCAATCTCTTGATCTAAAGAAGCCTTAGCCATATAAAGTCTCGCACTCATTGTATCTACAAGAGGCATATATGGTGAACTAGGAAACATTACTTTAAATTGTTCAATCTCTTTAATAGTATCTTCAATTAATTGTTGTTCTCTTAAATCATATGTAAAACCTAAAAAATTAGCTTTAATTTTTAAATATCTTACATAATCAATATTTTTACTAAGTGCAAATCTTTTTATATATTCATCCAAATAAAAGTTTGCAAGAGCATACTCTTCTGCATCAATATGACCATTTGCCAAAATTAAAAGTGCTGTTGGTAAAAGAGGAGAGTTCCTATGTTCACTCTCTAAAGAAGTATAAGTATCATCCGCATCTTCTAAATAACCCGTAGAAATCTCATCAATCATCTTGTTATACCAATAAATTGCTGCTTTGTCATACTCTTGAATTTTATCAGACTTTGAAGAACAAGAGACAAAAAACAATCCTATTAAAATAACCAAAAATATATTTCTAACTTTTAAACTTCTAATCATCTAAATAATCCTTATCTTTTCTAAAAGAGAATTATTTTATCGAATATATCCTTGCTATTTTCTTACTTTTTTTACAACTATCCTAACCTATTAAAAAAAATTAGTTATAATATAGAAAATAATTAAAAAGGTCAGTTATGAAGTTAACTCTTATTGGAAATGGTTTTATGGCTCAAGCACTAGCTAGAGGATTAGCTAAAAACTTTCAAATTGAAGTTATTGGAAGAGATGAAAATAAGTTAAATATAATAAAAGAAAAGCTTCCAGAAGTAGAAATTAAAACAATGTCTGATGTTGAAAATATAAGTGGCAAGAATATTATATTTTGTGTAAAACCTTATGCTTTACAAAGTGTTGCAGCAAGACTAGAAGGAGAAGCTAATATACTATTTTCTATTTTAGCTGGAACTACGCTTAGTAGTCTAAAAAAACAGATAAAATCTAAGTACTATATTAGAACAATGCCTAATGTTGCAGCTTCTGTATCAAAGTCAACTACAACTATTACAGGAGATCCAGAGGCAAAAAACTTAGCTCTAGAATTATTTAACTGTATTGGAAAGACTATATGGGTAAATACAGAAAAACAATTAGATATTGCGGCAGCAGTTGCAGGTAGTGGTCCTGCATTTTTAAGTTTAATAGCTGAAGCATTAAGTGATGGTGCAGTAAAAGTGGGCTTAGAAAGAAGTATTAGTGATGAACTTGTTCAAAGTCTTTTTGAAGGATATTCACAACTTTTAAAAATGCAACATCCCGCATTAATAAAAGATTCAGTAATGAGTCCTGGAGGAACTACTGCTGCTGGTATTGCAAAACTTGAAGAGGGTGCAGTAAGAGATGCTATGATTAAAACAGTTGAAGCAACATATGAAAGAGCTTGTGAAATTGGGAAAAAATAGTTTTGCACTATTTGAAACTCTTTTAAGTATACTTATTTTATCTATTATCATAGTAAGTTTTTCGAATATTGCTTATTATGATAATTTTGATAAAGAGTTTACTCTTTTAAATAAATTAGATAACTCCTTTACTAAAAATAACTTTGATAAAAATTTTAATAAAAGTTCTAAAAAATTAATTATTATTGAAAATGAAACTCTAAAAAAACAGAAAATTGTAAATCAGATTACTTTTCATAATGATTTAATTTTTATAAAAAAATATGAGTTAAAAAGTGAATAAAAAAACTTTTTCTCTTTTAGAGATTATAGTTGTTCTTCTGCTTAGCTCTTTTTTAGTTATATGCTCCTTTAAATTTATAAATGAAATACACTTACAACAAGCATATAATCATGAAATAGAGATAAAAAAACTTGAACTTCAATCAACTAAAATATTTATTGAAAGAAATATTAAAAATATAGATAAAGAGTTAAAATATAAGAATAATACTCTTTTTTACAAAAATTCAATTTTACTTAAAGAGATAACAAAATTTGATTTGAAAAAAAGTTCAAATTTCATAGAGATTTATATAGAAATAAAAGAGAAAATTAAGCAAAAATGGATATTTAAAATATGAAAAAAAACTCTTTTATTCTAATTTTTGTTCTAATTTTTGTTTTTTTATTCTCAATCTTGGCATTGAGAATTTATGAACTTAAATCTTTTAGCTCATTAAATATCATTAATCAATACAAATATTTACAAGCAAAAAATCATCTTGTATTTCTTGAAAACTATATAAACTCTTTAGAAAACTTAAATCTAATAAATAAAATCCAAATAGATGAAGAGAAGTTTGAAATAATAGCTTTAATTAATAAAACCGAAACTAATAGATACGAAATAGAGTTTAGTGTGAAAGCAATAGATTATAATATAAGAGTTTACAAAAAAGTAGAGATTATAAAATAAGCTCTAAAACTTTTTTTGCTAAAACAAGTGCTTTACTTCTATGTGAAAACTCTTTTTTTACCTCATAAGAGAGTTCTCCTAATGTTTTATCAAAACCTTTTGGTATAAACATTGGATCATAGCCAAATCCACCCTTTCCAATCTCTTTAGAGATAACATCCCCATGCATCCAGCCGTGTACTGTATATGTCTGAGATTTATATACAATTGCTATACAAGCTGTATAATAAGCAGCTGTTTTATCAAGATTATTATGTTTAAGTTTAGAAATTAATTTTTCATTATTTTGTTTATCACTTGCATTTTCACCTGCATATCTAGCAGAAAAAACTCCTGGTTCTCCTTTTAATGCAGGGACTGTAATGCCACTATCATCTGAAATAACAACAATTTTATCATCTGCAATTTTTTTATAAATCTCTTCTGCTTTTTTTACTGCATTTCCTTTAAAAGTATCTCTATTTTCTTCAACTTCAAATTCACCTATTAGTTCTTTATAAGCTATGACTTCATCATTTGGCATAAGCTTTTTAAACTCCTCAATTTTCCCTTTATTTCCTGAGGCTAAAACAATCTTCACAATTAACCTTTCTCTATTATGTTAAGCTAAAATTATAAGTTAAATAGCTAAAAATATGATTAAAATATGAAGTTGTAAATATAACATATACTCCAAAATTCATTAAAGAGTCAAGATTAATAGAATAGTAATAATGATAAAGAAGAAAACTTCTAAATTTAAATATTTAGATAAACTTCTTAAATTGAAGCTTATCTAAAATCTTCTCTTATAATATTTCAACAGCTTATTAATTTATTTTATATATAATCAATTTCATTTTAAAAAGTAATGGGACAATATATGTTTAAATCCATTTTACCTCTTAGTTCAATTATTGCACTAAGATTTTTTGGTCTATTTTTAGTACTTCCAGTATTATCAGTTTATGCAATAAATTTATATGGAGCTACTACCACTTTAGTTGGAATTGTTGTTGGAGGTTATGCTCTAACACAAATGCTTTTTCAAGTTCCTTTCGGAGTTATGAGTGACAAGTTAGGAAGAAAAGGAACAATTATAACAGGATTACTACTCTTTGCTGTTGGTTCAATTTTCTGTGCTCTTGCAAATGATATTTCAACACTTATGGTGGGAAGATTCTTACAAGGTGCTGGTGCTATTGGGGCAGTAGTAACTGCTATGATTAGTGATTTAGTTAAAGAAGAACAAAGACCTAAAGCAATGGCTATTATGGGAATGGCTATTGGTATGAGTTTCGCACTTTCTATGCTTATTGGACCTATTCTTAGTTCTTTTACAGGCGTTGAATCACTATTTATTTTAACTGCTATCTTAGCATTGGGTTCAATTTATGTTTTAATAAAAGCTGTACCAAATCCTCCAAAAATAACACACACTTATAATAAAAAAACCTCACTAAAACAAGTTTTAATAAATAAAAATTTAGTAAAGATGAATATCACAAACTTTTTACAAAAAGGTTTAATGACTTTTGCTTTTATGATTATTCCAATGGCTCTTATTAACAATTTTCAATGGCAAATGAGTGAATTATGGAAAGTCTATTTACCATCAATGATTTTTGGTATTCTTGCTATGGGACCTGCTGCTGTTATGGCAGAGAAAAAAGGTAAATTTAAAGAGATTTTAGTGGTAGGAATTATTTTCTTTGCAATTTCATATCTTATAATTGGATTTAGTACTAATGCACTTATGTTCGTAATTGGAGTTGTTATATTCTTTATTGGTTTTAATATGCACGAGCCAATTATGCAATCACTTGCATCTAAATTTGCGAAAGTACATCAAAGAGGTTTAGTACTTGGTATTTTTAACTCATTTGGATATTTTGGTACATTTATTGGTGGTTTACTTGGTGGAATGTTTTTTGAAAAAATTGCACTGTCTACACTTGTAATTGTAATTACCATAGTTTGCGTTTTATGGATTATTTTAATTTTAACTATGCCAAATCCAATGAAAAAACAACTATCATATATTCCTTTAAATGATGATTTGACAAAAAATACACATAAACTTGATAATATTGAAACAATAGACGAATGGTATATTAATAATACAGAAAATATCATTATTGTAAAATATGATAATGACAAGTTAAGTGAAGAAGAAATTATTAATAGACTGAAATAATAAGGAAGGGAAAACTATGAAAAAGAAATTATTTATATTTTTTTTCATAGCCTGTTTTATTTTTACAATAAGTTCTGCACAAAAAACTTATTTTATATCTCAACAAAAATTAGATAAACTTACTTTAAAATATGGTGATAAAGCAAAGAAACGATTTCTTTTATGGGATCAGTTAATTCAAGAATCAAAGGATAAAGATATTTTGAATAAACTAAAAAATGTAAATGATTTTTTTAATAAAGTTAAATATAGAACAGATCCCAATCATTGGAAGAAAAATGATTATTGGGCAACACCATATGAATTTTTAGGAACAGGAGCCGGAGATTGTGAAGATTATGCAATTGCAAAATACTACACTTTAAGAAAATTAGGAGTTCCTGAAAAGAAATTGCGTATAGTTTATGTTAAACTTTTAAGAAGTTCAAATTTTGAACAAGCGCATATGGTTTTAACCTATTATCATAAACCAGATGCAACACCTATTGTTTTAGATAATGTAAACAAAAAATTAAAACTTGCAAGTAAAAGATCTGATTTAAGACCTATTTATAGTTTTAATGCAGCTGGACTTTGGCAAGCTAAAAACAGAGGAAGGACTCAAGAAAAAGTTGGAAAGAATAATCTAAAAAATTGGAAATCATTAGTGGATAGGATTTAAAAGGAGAGAAAATGTCTTTATCAAAACAATTATATATTATTATTGCCTTTATATTTTTTATAATATTTTCAGGTGACTTTTTTATCAATGTAAAAAAAACGAAAGAGTATTTGGAAGTTGAATCTTTAACAAAAGCACAAGATACAGCCACATCTTTAGGAATGAGTTTAAGGTCATTAATAAATAATAAAAAAGATCCTGAAATTTTATCAATTATTAGAGCGATATCAAATAGTGGTTTTTACAAAGAGCTAAGACTTGAGGATGCAAGCTTCACTATTACTGATAAAGAGCTAATTCAAGCATCAACTGATTTAAATAATGAAAACTGGCAAATTACAGATATTAGTGTTGAACCTAAATATGGTCTTGTGGAAAAGATTCGATCGGACAAAAATATAAATGAAGAACTATTAAAACTTGAAAATGAGACAGAAAATTTAGAATTTGAAACAGAAGAATCAGTAACTCAATATAGATATATACCTAGTTCTGCATATAAAAACGGAGGAAATATTACATTTAATTTTAGTGCAAACTATAAAGATAAAAATATTGACACCTTTGCAAACTTAGATATTAAGAAAGTTTTAATAAGTGAGAGTAGAAATATAAAATTTGAGTATGTACCACAATGGTTTATTGACCTTATCCCAATGCATCTTGAAGAGAAATATAGTGAAATTTCAGATGGATGGAAAACTAGTGCTATTATTTATGTTAGCCCAAATCCAGGTGAAGCTTATGCTAAACTTTATGAACAAGCTAAAAATTCAATAATTTATGCAATCATTTCCTTTATTGTCTCTATGCTTATACTATTTGTATTTGTTCAATACTTATTAAAGCCTCTTAAAACAATTGAATCATTAGCAAAAAATATTGCAAAAGCTAATTTTGGAGTTATTGAAAATCTTCCTTGGACAACAGAGATAAAAAATGTTGCAATAGCAATGAATGATATGTCAAGAAAAATTGAAGCAATAATTAGTAAACTAAACTTAAATCTTAAAGATCTATCTAAAAAATTATCAGAAGATGAACTTACAAAACTCTATCTAAAACCATCATTTGAGACAGATATTAAACATATGTTTATAAAAAAAGAAAACGGTTATGTATTCACCTTAAAAATTGATAATCTTGCAAAATTTGCAAAAACTCATACTGATAGTGAAGTTGATGAGTTTATTCTTGACTTTGCAAAAGTTTTAAAAGAGTTAAATAATAATACAGAAGCAGAAGTCCAAGCTTATAGATTTTTTGGCTCGGAGTTTGTACTAATCGCAAAAGCTTGCAATTTAGAACAAGCTAAAGATATTTGTAGCAAACTAAAACGAGATTTTAATACATTGGCACAAAAATATAGTGTAAAAGAGTTAGCACATATTGGAGTAACAAAGTTTAATGAATTTGGAAACACTACTGAGATCTTACAAGCATCGAATGAAGCTTATGAGAAAGCAAAACTTATTGGACCAAATGAATTTTTCATTGCAGAAGGAGTTACACAATCAAGAGATATGAATGAGTGGAGAGATTTAGTATTTGAAATTATTGATAATTCTAGCTTTCAAGTTAATTTTATTAATAATGTATACTCAATTGATGATAGTGCAAACCTTGTAATGCAAGAAGCATTTACAAATGTAAATGATAAACAGAAAAATACTATTCCTATTGGTTCATTTGTATCAATTGCAGAAAAATATGAAAAAATTATTGATTTTGATAAAAGTGTTATTGATAAAGTAATTAACTTTATGATAATCAACAATATTAAACATGATATATGTATAAACCTATCAGTAGACTCAATTTCAAATAATGAATTCATTATCTGGCTACAAAAAAAAGTTTCAAAAAATAAAGCAATTGCTCCACATCTTGTCTTCTCTATTACTGCTTATTCAGTAGCAAAAGATATGAATGTCTTTAAAAATTTTTGTAATTATATTCATAATTGTGATGCAAAAGTTATTGTCAAGAGATTTGAAACAAAATTTATTCCAAGTGAAAATCTAAAAGAGTTAAATCTAGACTATATTAGACTTGCAAGAGATTATACAATTAATGTTAAAAATGATAAAAATAAGATAAAGTTTATTGAATCAATTAATGAACTTGCACATTTATTAAATATAAAAATTATTGCAGAAGATGTAAAAAATGATGATGATTTTGAAGTAATTAAAGAGTGCCGTCTTTTTGCAGCAAGTAGGTAAAAGAGTTTAACTCTTTTACCACAATACTCTTAATCAGCTTCGTTTTTATATCAATATAGTAAAATTGTTAAACTACTTATTTTTTTATTAAACTACGATTAATAACTGTATATTATAATTATTCTTTTAACTTAAGGATTATAATGTTTGAGAGATTTTTAAGGTTTTTTGTTGAAAATTCAAAAATGAACTATACGCTATTTGTTCTCATTTTTGCCATTGGAATTTGGTCATATAATAACACTGCCAAAGAGATATTTCCAAGTTTTGAATTAGATATGATTTCGGTAAAAGGGTCTTATGCAGGTGCTTCCGTAGATATTCTAGATAAAATGGCTGTCTCTGAAATTGAAGACAATATTAAAAATATTGATAGTATCGATAATATAACAACAGTTATTAGTCCAGGAAGTTTTTCAATTATTTTAGAATTAAAGAAAGGAAAAAATAGATATAACGAAGCAAATAAAATAAAAGATGCTATTACATTAGTAAAATCAAATCTTCCTTCAGATATGGATGAACCCTCAGTAAATGTATTAGAAAAAACTCGAACACTTTTAGATATTACAATAACATCTAATAAATACTCTACTGATGAGATGAAACCCTTTGCAGATAATCTAAAAAGTAAACTTTTAAATATTAATGGTATTAATGAAATCACAATTTTTGGTGATTCTGATAAATATTTTGAAGTTTTATTAGATGATAAAAAAATTGAAGCCTTAGACTTAAATAAAAGTAGTGTCTTTTCTGCTATTTCAACTATATCATATATTTTTCCAATAGGTAAAATTGAGGGAGGGAACAAACATTACTATATCTCTACATACAATGGAGCAAAAACGGCAAATGATTTTGCAAATACATTAATTAAAATTGGAGATAAAAACTTATACTTAAGAGATATTGCATTTATCTCTAAAAAATATGAAGACTCATCTACAATGTACTCATTTAATGGTAAAAATGCCTTATTATTAGATATTAAGCAAAGAGATAGTGCAGATGCTATTAAAATTGTACAAGAGATTAAAAAAGTTCTTCCAAAACTTAATAAACAAAATCCTGATATAAATATCTATATTGCAGATGATAATAGTGAAAGAATTCTTGATAGACTAAATATAGTGGTATCAAATATAATCTTAGGAATTATTTTAATAACCGTATTAGTAATAGTTTTAATTAACTTTAGAATGTCAATAATTATTGCTATTGGTATTCCTACCTCATTTGTTATTGCTGCAATTTATATGTATCTTAGTGGTTATACTATAAATATGATTTCCTTAGTTGGAGTTTTAATTGCAATTGGTATTGTAGTTGATGATGCCATTGTTGTAAGTGAAAACATTCAACAACATATTGAAGAGGGATTTGAGCCAAAAGAAGCAGCAATTTTAGGAGCAAAAGAGATGGTTAAACCAGTAACAATTGCTTCTATTACAACTCTATTCTCATTTTTACCAATTCTTATGATAAGTGGAACTATGGGAGAGGTAATTAAACTTATTCCAATAGCTTTATCTGCACTGGTTGTAGCCTCTTTAATTGAATCCTTTATATTTTTACCAATCCATGCCGCACATACTTTAAAAAATGGTGCAAAAGTAACTTCATGGGAAAAAGCAAATAGAGTATATAACTCTATTTTACATTTTTTTATGGATTGGAAAAAAAGTTTTTTAATAATTTTTGTAATTCTTGTTCCAATTGCAACTATTATTGCTATTAAAAGCTCTAAATTTCAAATGTTTCCTAAATTCGATGGAACAGATGTAAAAATCTCTATTAAAGCTAATTCCAATACAAAACTTGAAGATGCCTTTAAAATTGTACAAGCTATTGAATCTGATATGATGGAGAAACAAGAAGAGTTTTTTATTAGAAGTATTGACTCAGTTGCGGGATTTAGAAGAGATAATGGAGGGAATACAGAGAGATATCCTTATGTTATGTATATGACAGTTGAACTTCAAAAACTAAAAGAGGCAAACTTTTTAGATAAATATATAACACCTTATTTAAGTTTTTATTACGATAAAGAAGGAAGAACAAGAACCTTAAAATCAAGGGAAATTGCAAAAAAAATAAATAAATTTTTAAAAGAACAAAACTATAAACAAAAATATAATCTTGAAGAGATAGTAGTATTAGAAAAAAGAGTTGGACCAGTTAAAGCTGATGTAAAAATTGGTCTTGTATCAAATGATAATGAAAAAGTTATAAATGGAATTGAAACCTTACAAAAAGAGCTTGAAGGTATAAAAGGTATAAAATCAGTTTCCAACTCTTTAAAATTTGGTGTGGATGAAATTAAATTAAAAATAAATTCATATGGAGAACAATTAGGATTAGATGAAGCATTTATTGGTTCTTATCTTTCAAATATGTACCTTTCAAAGAAAAAAGGTGTTACATTTGACGCAACATCTATGTTAGATATAAAAATAAAAAGTTTAAATAAAGATGATTTTGAAAACTTCAAAACAATTGAAATACCACTTAATGATGGAACATTTATTGCATTAAATCAAGTTGTTGAATTTAAAATAATTAAAGGGTTTGAACAACTTATAAAAGATAATGCAGAGAAAAACTTTTATATCTTTGCAAATGTTGACCCAGAGATTATTACTGCAAGTGAAGTTATTGAAAAAATTCAACCTACACTAGACAAAATTAGAAATAGTGGTATAAAATTAATATTTAAAGGAGAAGCAGAAAAGCAAAAAAACTTAAAAAATGATATGCTTTTAGCTTCTGGACTAGCTATTATCCTAATTATGCTTGCTATGTTATACCTATTTAACTCTTTTAGAGAAACCTTTATTCTAATGAGTGTTATCCCCTTCTCTCTTCTTGGGGTATTAATAGGACATAAAATTATGGGACTTAACTTATCAATGCCATCAATGATTGGAGCTTTAGGTTTAGCAGGAGTTGTTATTAATGATGGAATTATTATGATGACATATTTAAAAAAGGCTAAAACATTAAGAGATGTTTTTTATAGAGCAACAAAAAGATTTAGACCTATTATATTGACAACAATAACAACTTTAATAGGTATGAGTTCATTAATCTTTTTTCCAACTGGACAAGCAGTTATATTTCAACCAATTGCGATTGGTCTTGGATTTGGACTTATATGGGGAACAATATTAAATCTTATATATCTTCCTGTTCTTTATTCAATATCCCATAGATTAAAAGATAATCTCTAAGTCTATATCTATAAAAATATCAGACAAATACTAAATAAAAAAGAGAAAAGCTTTTACAGCAAGTTCACTTGGTTCTTCACCAAGTGAGACTAAAGAGTTTTCAACTGAATCAATCATTTGTGTTAAGATAATTTCAAAAGAGAAGTTTGAATGAGCAAAAAAAGACTCCTTCTTCTCTTTTATATATTTTAAATCATTTATATTCTCATAACTAAATTTTGGATTTTTTTTAACTATTTTTTCTAATTCTATTTGCCAATTATTTTGCCAAGTTAAAAAAAGATAGTTATCATTTAAGTCCCTATCAACTTTTATTTTCCATTTTAAAACTTGTAGATTTTTATGAAAATTTAACAATTTTTTTTTATCATACTCTATTGCTAAAATTTTATGTTCACTCTTCAAATTATAAGCTTCATAAAATTGCCAATAGATACCTAATATTAAAAAATCATTTCTAAACTTTAAATACTCTTTTGAAAAAGCTAACTCTAAATACTCTTTATAATTAATTAGTTTTTTTTCATTATGATATAAGTAAAAAGAGTTTGTACCATTATTAATTAAAGAGTACATTAAAGAAGATATCTCCTTATTGTAAGCTTTTGGATTTCTTTTATCTAGTTTACTTTTTAGCTTAATAATTAACTTTTGAAGTCGTTTTTGATCTTTTGTAATTATTGTGGCTGAATTTGTTTGAAACACAGACCTTATATCATCTTGTTTTGGTAAACAACCACTAAAAAATAGTAATAAACCTCCTATTAATAAAAGATTTCTTACTATCATAGTGATTCTTTTTTATAAGATAGCTCTTAGCTCATTATCTATTTTTTCTAATTTTGCCTGTACATCTGCTAATGCTTGTTTATTCTCTGCTACAACATGCTCAGGTGCATTTGTAACAAATCTTTCATTTAAAAGCATTCCATTTAATTTATTTACCTCTTTTTCTGCTTTCTCTTTTTGTTTAGTTAATTTATCAATAATTGGTTGCATATCTATCTCAGAAGTAGGTAAATAAACTTCTAAATTATCAGATACATCTGTAATTGAGTTCTCAACTTTCATATCAACAAACTCAATTTCTTCAACTTTTGCAAGTTTTTCAATAAATGGTTTTGCAACTTCTTTATCGATTTCATTGTCTAATTTAATATATGCTTTTGCAATTTTAGAGTTACCCATATCAATAATTACTTTTGCTCTTCTAAGTGCAGTAATTGCTTCTTCAATAATAGAAAACATCTTTTCCATTGATTCATCTTTTACAACCCCTCTAGGAAAATTTTGAACCATTAAAGACGAAGCTCCCTCTTCTAAAGATGTTCCTGATAATTTATGATATAAGAAATCTGAAATAAATGGCATAAATGGAGATACCATCTTTAAAGTCTCTTTGAAAATTGCACCAAGTTCTACAATTGATTCTTTTGAAGCCTTAGAGTACTCAATACCCCAATCGCAAAATTCAGTCCAAACAAATCTATATAAAACTGATGCAGCTTCATTAAATTTGTAAGAGTCTAACGTCCCTCTTACCTCATCAATAGCATCAGATAATCGACTTTGCATATACTTACCAAGTGGCGTTTTAATCTCAATATCTTTTAAATCAGGAAAAGTATCAACATTTAAAGATAAGAAATTAGAAGCATTATAAAGCTTATTTGTAAAATTTCTAAACTGTTCTAAATTTTTAGCACCAAGTTTAATATCTCTTCCTTGAACAGCAAGATATGCTAATGTAAATCTAATAATATCAGCTGAATGCTCCTCAACCATATCAAGTGGATCAATTACATTTCCTTTTGATTTAGACATCTTTGCCCCATGTTCATCCCTTACAAGAGCATGCATATAAATATCTTTAAATGGTAATTCACCTTGGAAATGCTCACCCATCATCATCATTCTAGCAACCCAGAAAAACATAATATCAAAACCTGTAATAAGCAGTGAATTTGGATAAAAATCTTTTAAGTCATCTTTGGTAAAAGTATTGTGCATATTTCCATTATTTCCCCATCCTAATGGAGAAAAAGCCCATAAAGCAGATGAAAACCAAGTATCTAATACATCAGGGTCTTGGTGTAAATTTTTAGAAGCACATTTTGGACAAGATTCAGGTTCATCAATTTTATCAGCCCACTGATGGTCACAATCATCACAATAAAAAACAGGAATTCTATGTCCCCACCATAACTGTCTAGAAATACACCAATCTCTTAGTTCATCCATCCAAGCTCTATATGAGTTTAACCAGTGATTTGGGTGAAACTGTGTTTCACCTAAATATGTTTTTTTAATAGACTCAGAAGCTACCTCTTTTCTAACAAACCACTGTTTAGAAATATATGGCTCAACAATATTCTTACATCTATAACAGTGACCAACTTGATGATTATGCTCTTCAACCCTAACAATATAACCTTCGGCTTCAAGTTTTTCAACAATAAGCTTTCTAGATTCAAGTCTCTCTAATCCAGCAAACTCTCCACAATAGTCATTTAAAATTCCCTTTTCATCAAAACAAGTAATAAATTCCAAATTGTGTCTTTTCCCTACTTCGTAGTCATTTTGGTCATGTGCAGGAGTTACTTTTACTACACCTGTCCCAAACTCCATATCAACATGAGAGTCTGTAATAATTTTGATTTCTCTATTAATAAGTGGTAAAACTACTTTTTTCCCAACAATATCCTTATATCTTTTATCATCTGGATGAACCATAATAGCACTATCCCCAAAATAGGTTTCAGGTCTAGTTGTGGCAACTGTTACATAGCCCGAACCATCTGCAAAATGATAGTTCATATGATAAAACTTACCATTTACTTCTTCATGCTCAACTTCAATATCTGATAATGCACCATCATGTGTACACCAGTTAACCATATAATTATTTTGAACAATCATCCCTTCATTATAAAGGTGAACAAATGCTTCTTTTACAGCCTCTTTAAGACCCGCATCCATTGTAAATCTCTCTCTAGACCAAGCAGGAGATACTCCAAGTTTTCTCATTTGATGAACAATTGTACCACCAGAATACTCTTTCCATTTCCATACTCTATCCAAAAAAGCTTCTCTGCCCAGCTCCTCTTTTGTAGTGCCTTCAGCTAAAAGTTGTTTTTCAACAACATTCTGCGTTGCAATACCAGCGTGATCAGTTCCAGGTTGCCATAAAGTTTTAAAGCCATCCATCCTTTTATATCTAGTAATAATATCTTGTAATGTAAATGTAAGTGCATGTCCAATATGTAAACTTCCAGTTACATTAGGTGGTGGCATCATAATTGCAAAATTTTTACCCTCTTCTTGAATATCTTTGTTTCCATCAATTTCAAAATAGCCTCTATTCTCCCAAATTTTATAAAAGCTATCTTCTATTTTTGATGGTTCGTATTTATTACTCATAAAATTTCCTATGTGTTGATTATTCTTATGTGCGACTATAAAATATCCGCGATTATAGCCAAAACTTGTTTTAGGAAAGGTAAGAGGAGATTATGTTCTATAATTTATACTATCCTCTGTTTTTATAAGTCCAGCTTCCTTTAAAAAAGGCGAGTAGATAAAGTCTATTTTTTTTATTTTGTCAAACTTTGCATAAGATAGATATAAAATATCTTTTGCTCTTGTAACGGCAACATAAAAAAGTCGCCTCTCCTCCTCTAAGCTTCCACCTTTACTCATTAGCTTTCTGTTAGGGAATCGACCATCCATTAAATCAATTACATAAACCTCTTTAAACTCTAAACCCTTTGAAGCATGTATTGAAAGAAGATTTACTCCCTCCCCTTCACTCATCTCACCACCACCCAAAATCATAGAGTTTACAAACTTTGAAAGGTCATTAAAATTTCTAGCTAACTGTTTTAATAATATCACCTTTCTATTTATTTTAGCTAATGCTTTTGCTTTAGCAATTGCATTGACAGTTCCATCTTTTTGAGTTGACCTTTTAGTCGACAAAAACTCTTTAATTCTTGAATACATCATGGAACTTGCAATAGATGTTACAAGAGAATCAGGACTTTTCGTACGTTTAATTAATTTAATTAAAAGATAAAAATCATAAATATATTTTGCACCATCAACAGATAGTTTTGGATGTTTCAAAATTGGATTAGATAAAAAAGCCTCTTCAAATCCACAATCTTTAAATTTAGATACTGAGCCTAATTCAATAAAATCATCAAAAAGCCCTAATTGAATACTCTTTATCCTATTTGATTCATATGGATTTTTAATAGATTCATCAGGATAAAAAAGTCCTTTAAAAATATCTCCATGTCCTAGTTTTATAAGAGCATCAAAGATATCTTTTGCAATAGCCTTTCCTATCCCTTTTCCATGTTCTAAAACGTGAATAAAAGCCATCATATCGTTGTGTGAAAGTTGCATTACAAGAACATCAAGGATAAATTTCACCTCAACTGAGTCAAAAAAAGACATTCCACCTTTTCTTTTTGCTGGAATTCCATACTCCCTTAAGTTTGTTTCTATTCCATCTGCACTTGAATTGTTTCTAAAAATAATAGCAATCTCATTATGTGGAGTAGAACTATTTGAAATAAGCTCAGAAATATGATGATACTGTGCAAATAACTCTTGAAAAGCCAAAAGTTTTGGAGCAATTGAAACCTCATTCCTCATTACTTGAAGATGTTTTTCATAGATTCTTTCATTATGTTCTATTACTTTTGTAGCTAAATCAAGTATTGGTTTACTTGAACGATAATTCTTTCTTAAAGTAAAAACATTTGCATTTTCATATCTATTTGCAAAGGTTGAGATAATTCCAATATCAGAACCATTAAAAGCATAAATACTTTGATCATAATCTCCTACACAAAAGAGTGACTTTGGTTTAAAAGCATCAAGTAATCTTCCCTGCAAGGGATTTGTATCTTGATACTCATCTACAAGAATCTCTTTAAAAGGAAAACTCACCTCTTTTAATGTATCAAGCATAAGAGTTAATAAATCATCAAAATTTGCATAGCCATACTTAACTTTTAACTCATTAAACTCTAATACAACATCTTCATAAATATTAACATAAAGTTCATGTGCAGAGTTTTTATTTTTTATCCAAGTAGCAAAATCCTCACCCTCATTTGAGTTTAAATATAAAGAGTATAAATCATAAAGATAACCACCATCATATGGATTAGCTTCATCATCCCTATCATAAAATACTCTTTTTTCATATAAAGATTTAAATAGTGTTTTTAACTCATTTGGTTGTTTTAAAGTGATATTTACATTTAATTCTTTTAATAATTTATATGATACAGAGTGAAAAGTTCCAGCTACAATATTTTTTGCTATATCTTTCCCAAAAAATTTTGCCACTCTTGCAAGCATCTCAGCTGCTGCTTTATTTGTAAAAGTCAATAGCAATATCTCTTCAGGCTTTACTCCATTATTAATTAAATTTGCAATTCTTCCAACAATAGTAGAGGTTTTTCCTGTACCAGCACTAGCAATAACTAGATTAAATCCTCTCTGGCATGTAACTGCACTTAGCTGGTCTTCATTTAAATTTGATAAAGGCATTGATTAATATTCTTTGATAGTTTTTTCATCGGCGAATGTTAGCAATAAACTTCTTTAATTTGGGTAAAAAAAAAGGTTCCCTAAGGAACCCTTTTTTACACACACAAGGAAACAAATTGGAAAATTTAAAAAATTCGCATTTCTTTAAATTGTTTTAAGAAAGATTCGCACTCTTTTCTTAAATCCATATAAAAATTATAATAGACCACGATTAACTAAAACATAATAAAAAGTTAACCATTAGTTAATATTAAATATAAACTTAAAATAATTTTTATACAAATAGTATTTTATAGCTAGTTTTTAAATTTTATTTTTTTTAATTATTTGCTCAAATAACTTACAATAACCTATTACTAATATTATTAACACATAAATAAACTGCAAGATAGTTAATGATTTTTGTGCCATAATAAAATGGATTGTTATTAAAATAAGTGCTAAATATACTAGTTTATGATATCTATTATACTCTTTAAATAATTTATTTGTTGATGTAAAAGTCATAAAAAGTAAGATAATAAAAGCTATCATTCCAAGATAAATAAATGGCTTATCTAAACTCTCTTTAATTACAAAAAAAAGATCTAGCTCTGCATCTAAAATATAAAAATTTAAAAAATGTAAAAAAGCATAGAAAGAGCCAAATAATCCAAACATCCTTCTGTATTTCATCAAATTTATTCTCTTTTTTATTAAAGATAAAAGGATTGTTCCAAAAAGTATTACTGTTGCACTTACCCCTGTTATAGTATAAATATATTTAATAGGATCTTTTATATTTTCAATAATAAATAGTTGAAAACATAAATATAATAAAGGGCTTAATAGAGATAAAAACAATAATATTCTTTTCACTTTAATACCTTATATATACTTCCTTAAATCCATATCTTTATACATATGTGCTACTTCATTTGAATAACCATTAAACATTAAAGTTTTTTGTTTGAAAAACTTACCTAATACTCTTTCTTTTTTCTGAGACCATCTAGGATGGTCAACATTTGGATTTACATTAGCATAAAAACCATACTCTTTTGGGTTCTCTTTTTGCCATGAATTAAGTGGTTGCTTATCAACAAAAGAGATATTTGATATGGATTTAATTGATTTAAATCCATATTTCCAAGGAACAATGAGTCTAATTGGTGCTCCATTTTGTTTTGGCATTTTTGAACCATATAGTCCAACTGCTAAAATTGTCAAATCATTTACAGCCTCATCCATCCTTAATCCTTCAATATAAGGATATGAGATTGTAGAGAAAATACCTCTTGATTGATCTGGAAAAATCTCTTCATCAAGTAGAGTCTCAAATTGAATATATTTTGCATTTGATAAAGGTTTTATATATTTTATAAAATCTTTTAAAGATATTCCTATCCAGGGAACAACCATAGACCAACCTTCAACACACCTAAACCTATAGATTCTCTCTTCAAGAGTAAACTTCTTAATCAAATCGTCAAAATCAAGCTCAAGTTGTTTTTCTACCAAGCCATCAACAAATATTTTCCAATTTTCAGTGTCTAAAGTATGTGCCATTTTCGCTACACGCTCTTTTGATGTTGTAAACTCATAGAAATTATTATAGGTTGTAATCTGTTCATAACTATTTAATTCTAGATTATTTAAATTTTTATCTTTAATATATTTTAAATTTGGAATAGGGATATTATCTTTAGCAAGTACTTCTAATATACTTGAACTAGCTACAAGTGATGCTGCTCCTAATTTTAAAAAAGTTCTTCTATTATCAAATAACTCTTTAGGAGTAATCTCATTTTCATCTATATGCCAAGAAGGTCTTTTAATGATATTCATTCTAACTTCTTTTTATCTAATTTTTAAAATTTTATAACTTTTGTGTTAAGCATATGTGTAGCATTTTAGAATAAAAAAAGGGAAAGAGCTAAAACTCTTTCCCTCCAATTAAACAAAATAGATAGTTTAATTATTTAACAACTGCCAAAACTGCTTCATAGTTTGGTTCTGATGTAATCTCTTCACAAATCTCTTTGTACTTAACAACTCCTTGAGAATCTAATACAAAAACTGCCCTACATGTAACACCTGCTAAAGGTCCATCTGTTATTAATACCCCATAAGCATTTGCTAGCTCTTTATTTCTAAAATCACTTCCTACTTTTAAGTTCTCAATACCTTCTGTTGTACAAAATCTTCCCATTGCAAATGGTAAATCCATTGATACAACTACAACCTCAGCATCAGTCTTTACTGCTTCTTCATTGAACTTTCTTGCTTCATCGGCACATATAGGAGTATCTAAAGATGGCACAGTAATGATTATCTGAGATTTTCCACCAACTTCAATATTAGATAAATCTTGTGCTACAACTTTTACAATAGGAGCTTTGTCTCCTACATTAAGCTCTATACCATTTAAGTTTACAATATTTCCTTTAAATTTAGTTGTTGCCATTTCTCTCCTTTAATCTATTTTTCAAATTATAATTAAAATGGATAAAACTTTTCTTAATTATAAATTAAATAATTTATTATTTAAAAATTATTATTTTTTTATTAAATATTTTCTTAAAATTTAGTTTAATATAGATATTGAGTTATCATTTAGGACTATTTTTTTTTCCTCAAGCAGCTTTGTTAAAGAGGCTTTAAAAGCCTTTTTACTCATTGAAAAATTCTTTTTAATATCTTCTGCTTCACTTTTGTAAGTAAAAGGAAGCTCTCCCCCTTTGGAAACTAAAATTTCTAAGACTTTATTAGGATTATCCTCACTATTTTTTGAACCAATTTTTTGTAAAGAGATGTCTAATTTACCATCATCTCTTACATATTTGATATAGGCTCTTTTTTTATCGCCAATTTTAATTTTTTCAAAAATTTCATTATGATATATCAGACCTTCAAAACTATTATTTACAACTACTTTAAAACCAAGTGGTGTTTTAATAAAAGGAATAATCTCAACTTCATCATTTTTAGAAAAATCTTTTTTAGCTTTTTCAAGATTAAACTTTTCAGTTCCAATTAGTCTATTAGTATTTTCATCTTCAATTATTTGAATAACTTTAATATCTCCAAGTTTAAAAGTTGATTTCTGTCTATTTTTAGGAACAAGTAAATCTTTAGGAAGCCCCATATCTAAAAAAGCTCCAAATTTAGCCAGATCAATAACTTCTAACGCAGCATAATCACCTTTTTTTGCATATGGTGTAATTGTTGTTGCTACTAATCTATCTTCACTATCAGTATAAATAAACACATCAATTAGTGAATCAATTTGCATCTGTTTTGTAATATATATATTAGGCAATAATACCTCATCATCATTTTTTGCAATAAGATATAAACCATATTCACTAACTCTATTTACTTTTAATCTATTTATCAAACCCAATTCAATTTTTTTATTCATCTATTTCCTAAATAACTTTACAATTAGTAGTATAACTACACCAACAATAATAATACTTGCACCAGAACTTATATCATAAAAATATGAAATTATTAAACCAACTATACTAAAAAAACATGCAAAAAATGTACTTATAAGCATCATACTTGAAAGTTTTTTTGCAAAAAACTCTGCCAAGTAGGTTGGAATTGTTAATAATGCAATTACTAAAATTAATCCAACAACCTTAATTGCTGCAACAACACTTAATGCACTAAGAATTAATATTAAAGTATAAAAAAACTTAACAGATATTCCTCTTAAAGAGGCAAATTCACTATCATATGAGACTGCTAGTATCTGTTTATAAAATAGTGTGACACATAAAACTATAAATATATCCAAAATTGCCAAATAAGCAATATCATTATGTGAGACTGCAACAATTGAACCAAAAAGATAACTCATTAAGTCAACATTATATCCAGGTGTTTTATCTACAAATATAATACCAATAGCCATACCAAATGCCCACATTATACCTATTAAAGAATCGATTCTATCTCTTTTTGTTAAAGTTAATGCTGCTATTACAATTGCATTAATTATTGCAAAAACAGTTGCACCAAATAGCACTGGAAGACCTAAATAAATAGCCAGTCCAATTCCTCCATATGCACTATGAGCAATTCCTCCTGCTAAAAATGTAATTCTATTAACAACAACAAGTGAGCCTATAACCCCAGCTGCAATAGATACCAAGACCCCTGCAATAAGTGCATTTCGTATAAAATCATATTCAAAAATCTCTAACATTCTATTAACCTATTCATGGGTATGATTACAACAAACTTGTTTTTTACCTAAAGCTGATAAGAGTTCAACTTCACATAGATGTTCATTATCAGTATCTATCTGCTCTTCTATATTTTTCAAATGATGATAAACAAGATTTTTATTTATATGTGCTACATTTTTTGCATAATTTAAAAGAACTGAAATATCATGACTTACAACAACAATTGAGATAGTTTTATTTAACTCTTTTAATAATTCATAAATCTCTTTTTGTCCTTTTACATCGATACTTGCAGTTGGTTCGTCAAGAAGCATTACTTTTGGCTTTAAGCAAAGTGCACGAGCTATAAATACTCTTTGTCTTTGACCACCACTTAAATCTCCAATTTTTTTATTGGCATAATCTTCCATACTTACTTGCTTTAAAGAGTCTCTTGCACATTCAACTTCTTCTTTACTATATCCAAAAAAAGATTTTTTATTTCCTTTATGTCCCATTAAAACTACTTCTAAAGCTGTTATGGGAAAATTAATGTTTAAATTTGTATTTTGAGGAACATATCCAATAGAATCATTTTTAACATACTTAACTAATTTTCCACTATAATTTTTCAAAAGTTCTAAAATAAGTTTTAATAGAGTAGATTTCCCACCACCATTTGGTCCAATAATAGCTAAAAAATCATTTGTAAGTATATCTAAATTAATATCTTCTAATATAGGCTGTTTTTCGTAAGCAAAAGAAAGATTTTTTATCTCTAAAATTTTATTCATATAATATTCACACCTCTGTACGCGCGAATTATACAATAATAATTGTCAATTTACATAATATCTTATAGTTTCAATAATATCATGCCACAAACTACCTATATGTTCATGCATTGCTTTTTCCGTTTTAAGTATCTCTTTTGCGCTTGGAACTCTTCCATAATCCCCATCCTCTTTAGATAAGAAGTCAGTTGGTGCAGCAATAGGCTTTAAAGATTCAGATTTAAATATTTTTATTGCTCTTGGCATATGTGAAGCAGAAGTAACTAAAATAAACTTATCATCTCCCACAATTTGTTTAACATATAAGGCTTCCTCTTGTGTGTCCTTTGCTTTTTCTTGTGTTAAAATACTCTCTTCAGAAACACCAAGAGAAATTGCAACAGATTTTAAAACACTAGCATGTGGAACTTCATCAGAAACTTCATATCCAGAAAGAATAAGCTTTGCATCATCAAGTTGTTTAAAAATCCTTATACCTTCATTTAATCTTGCTAACGCTGTCTTTGATAACTGAGAGTTTTCTGGCATCTGCTCATTTGAGACGTGTCCAGAGCCTAAAATTAAAACATATTTTATATTTTTATTAATATCTAAATAGGATTTATATTGCTTTTCTAAAGGTTGTATTAAAAAGTTTGAAAAAGGCGAATATCCAATTAATACTAGCCATAAAAAAGATAGTGTTAAAAAAAGCTTTGCTTTTTTATATTTTTCATTAAAAAGATAGAAAAGCCCAATAAAAAATCCAATTAAGCCTATTGAAATGGGCATTAAAAATAAAGAAACAATTTTTTTTAACGTAAATAACAATTTACTCTCCTATTAAAACAGAGGTATATCCCACAACTTGTTTATCATCTTTTGTTGTGTCAAAACTTGTACAATAGTATAACACATGAGTTATTAAATTATTTTTAATAGCTGAATAAATAACTGCTTTTATTCCTATTATTCCACAAGCTTCACAACCTAAATCAAACTTTTTAATATCCTTATTAGCTATTGCTTCTAAACATATTGAATCAAGTCTTTTTGCTTTTTCAAGAGTATAAAAGTGACTTAAATCTGTACTTATTACGATTAAATTATTTCTATCTTCTAATAATTCATTAATTAAATTTGATAATTGTTTATAATCAAGTTTCCCATAAATCAATTCAACTAAAGATATTTCAGCAAAGTAGTTTTTTAAAAAAGGGGCTTGTGTTTCAGTAGAGTGTTCACAATGCACCTCATCATAAAAATTTAAAAACTCATTATCTTTTATTAATTTTTTTGAAAACTCTAAATCAATTTTTATATTTCCAAGTGGAGTTTTATACTCATCATATAGGGCAAGTGAAGCACCCTCAAAATATACTTTATGGCTAGGTCCTATTACAATTACTCTTTTAAACTCATGTTTTGATATGAGATTATAAGCTAAATTTGCAGTAAAACCACTATAAATATAACCTGCATGAGGAACAATAATTGCTCTTGGAGTAATAGATAGTTCATCATTTATACTAAAACTTTTATTAAAATGCTCAATATTTTTTTTTATCTCTTTTTCATCATTTGGATAAAAGCTTCCTGCAACTGACATCTCTCTATAATTCATAATTACTCCTTATTTATCACTTTTTTTAAGAATAAACCCCAGCTATTTTTTCTCCACAATTATAACAACTCCCCTTTTCTAACTTATATGATAAAACATTAAAATAGTCTCTTAAAATAAGAGGTTCTTTACATTTTGAACAAAAAGTTGAGTTTTGTAAACCTACATTTCCTATATAAACATAGTTTAAGCCATGCTCTTTTGCAATTTTTTGAGCAAGTTTTAAACTCTCAATAGAGGTTCTTGGTAGAGATAACTCTTTGTAATCAGGATGAAAAGCGGAGATATGCCAAGGAACATCTACTCCAAGATTCTCTTTTATCCACCTAACAATATTTGTAATCTCTTCAATTGAATCATTTTTTGTTGGAACTAAAAGAGTTGTTATCTCCAACCAAATACCGTTTTTCTTTAATTTTATAAGATTATTTAAAACCTGTTTTAAATTTCCACCCAATTTTGTTTTATAATATTTTTCATTGAAAGATTTCAAATCTACATTTATTGCATCAATTACACCTTTCATATCCTCTATAACTTCTACACTTTCAAAGCCATTACTTACAAACACAGATTTGATACCATATTTTTTTGCTTCAAGGGCAATATCTTTTGCATATGGATAAAAAATTGTTGGTTCATTATAAGTATATGAAATTGAAGCACATCTTTTTTCTAATGCAATTTCTACTACTTTTTCTGGCTTTGTATAATAACTCTTATCTATCTTTTTCTCTTGAGATATTCCATGATTTTGACAAAAGTTACAATGGAAATTACAACCAACAGTACCTAAAGACAAAGATTTTGATTTTGGTAGAAAATGATATAAAGGTTTTTTCTCAATAGGGTCAATATTAAAAGCTGAAATTCGTCCATAAACAAGACACTCTATTTTGTCTCCTATATTTTTATTAACACCACAAATACCAATTTGATTAGATTTTAAGTCACAATAATAAGCACATAGAAGACAAATCTTTTTCCCAGAAGATGACTCTTTAAAATAGTTCATTATCTCACTCTATTTTTAAAACTTCATAAATTTGGATTTTAGGGAAAGCTGATAATTTATTTGGATTTAAACCTGCTTTTTGACATAAATGAACCATAAATTCATTAAAATCTGGGAGTTGTTCCCAAACCTGAGGTAAAAAAGTTGCTCTTTTACCATCAAGTTCTAAAATAACTCCATGTTTATTTGGAATTAGCTTCTGCTTTAAATCTTCAAAATCATTATACTCCAAAAGCTCTGGATTAGTTAAAATCGAAATTTCAATACTTACTTTTTCAAACTCTTCTTTACATAAAGGTGGAAATCTAGGATCAGCAAAAGCTGCTTCTTTTGCATTATATACTATGTCCTCATAAAGTGATTTATGAGCAATTAAAGAACCTATACAACCTCTTAATTTACCATTTAAATTTAATGTTACAAAACTTGCTCTTTGTTCATTTAACTCTTCATACTTATCCAAAAGAGTTTTTTTATCTAAATTTATATTTTCAAACTTTGAGTTTATCGCATCTTTTGCAATTTGTAAAAGTAGTTTATTGTTCATAAAACTTCCTTTAAAGTTTTGTAATATCCCTTATAGCTTTAATAAAACTATCTGATGAATTCAAACATTTACAAACTTTATAATCTCTAATACCTATTTTCTCTGCCTCTTTTTTATACTCAATACTAAGTTCAAAATCTGTTTCTGAATTATCAATAATAAAAGCAATTGGATAGATTAAAACTTTTTCTTCTTTATACTTTTCAAGCTCTTTATCTAATGCAGGTTCAAGCCATTTCATTGGACCAACTTTTGATTGATATGCTAAAGATATTGACTTAAATTCAACTCCTCTTTTCTCTAACATTTCTGTAAGTATTTTGACATGTTCATTTATATGTTTCTCATATGGGTCACCATTATCTACAATTTTTTGGGGAAGCCCATGTGCTGAAAATATTAAATTATACTCTTTTGTATCTTCTACTGATTCAACAATAGTATCTAAAATTGCATTGTTTAAAAGCTCATTTTCATAAAAAGGATCTATTACCTCTATATTAAATTTATTTTCTGAAATATACTTGAACTCTTCAACTGATGACTTAGTTGTGGTTGTAGAATAATGAGGATATAAAGGGAGTAAAATTATATCTTTAATTCCTTTTTTTTCTAAAAACTCTATGCACTCACTCGCTCTTGGTGGAGTATATCGCATCGCTTGTACTACACAAACATCTGATAATAAATCATTTAATTTTGAAACAAGTTTTTCCGTTAAAGGATTAATAGGAGATCTATTACCTATCTCTTCATAGTTTTTCCACGCTGAATTTTTTCTTGTTGTTACAATAATTTTTGCAATAAGCGATCTTAAAAAATCACTTTTAACTGTTAGAATATTTTTATCATTGAACATATTTGTTAGAAACATCTCTAACTCTTTTTTATTTCTTGCTCCACCCATATTAAGAAGCACTAATGCTTTATTACACTCTTTTATCATCTATATTAACTCCAAAATCTTATTTAAATCTATAATTTCATCACTACACCATGAAGCCAATGTTTTATCATGTGTAATTAATAATATACCACAATTATCTAAATAATTTACTAATAATTTCATTACTTCATAAGCAATAATATTATCCAATGCGGAAGTAGGTTCATCAACTAAAAGTAAATCGGGCTTCATTAATAATGCTCTTAAAATAGAACATCTTTGAAGCTGTCCCCCTGAAAGCTCATAAGGTTTCTTTTCTAAAAGCTCTTTTTCTAAATTCAAATCACTAATAAACTTATTAATTTCATTAATCAAAACACCCTTTTGCATTTTTACAACATCTTTTATCTGTTCAAAAATTGAAAAAGAGGGATGAAATGAACTATATGGATCTTGATAAATTGAACTCAATTTTTTTGATTTTATTTCTCCACTAATTGGTTTTAGATTATCGCTTATAAGCTCAAAAAGTGTAGTTTTTCCACTTCCACTTGAACCAACTATTGATTTAAGTTCTCCTCTATTTAAATTCAAACTAAAATCTTTATAAATCAAACTCTCTTTTTTATACCCAAAATTAAGATTTCTTATATTTAAAACACTATTAATACCACTCATTCTTTATCCTATAATAATGATTTTACTATATAAAAAATTTAATTAAAAAACCACATAAATAAAAAATTATTATTATAATCTTTAATGAATTTTCATAAGTTAAATGAAAGAAAAACGTGATAGAATTTATTTTTATTATTTAAGGAGAAAATAAATGAAAAAAATTGTTTTAGGAACATTGATTGCTGCTGCATCTTTAATGGCTGCTAACTGGGCACCATGTGCTGGTTGCCATGGTGCAACTGCTGAAAAAGCAGCTTTAGGGAAATCACAAATCATTAAAGGTTGGCCGGTTGAAAAAACTATTGCTGCTTTAAAGGGTTATAAAGATGGTTCTTATGGTGGAGCAATGAAAGGTGTTATGAAAGGTCAAGTTGCAAGACTTTCTGATGCTGACATTGAATCTTTAGCTAAACAAATTGCTGCATTTTAATAGCAACTAAATTTCATTTAGATTGAAAGTGAATCATTTTGATTCACTTTTTTTTTGACTTTTTTTTGCCTCTTGAACTCTTTTCTCTTTGTCAATTGCATCATTTAAGTCATCTGTACTATCAAAAAGTAATCCGTCCATCATTTTCTTGCTATCATCAAACTGTCCATCTTTTGCACCCCAAATAAACATTCCTAAAATAGCAAATGATACTATAAGTCCCACTATTAACATCATCAATAAGGTATCATTTATCATTATTTAAATTCCTAATCTTTTATTTTAATTCTCATTGAGTTTGCCACTACTAATAGCGAACTTAAACTCATAGATAGTGCTGCAACAAGAGGTATAACAAAACCTGCCATAGCTAAAGGTATCGTTATAACATTGTATATCACAGATAATAGCAAGTTCTGTTTTATAAACTTATATGTTCTATTTGAAATTTTAAAAGCCTGATTTAAACTATCTAATGAATTATTTAATAAAACAATATCTGAAACAGAAATAGTAACATCAGAAGAGTTCCCCATGGCAATTGCCACATCCGAAGAGCTTAAGGCAACAGAATCATTTATTCCATCTCCAGCCATTACAACAATTTTTCCCTCTTTTTTAAGTTCTTTAATATATTCAGCCTTCTCCATAGGGTCAACATTTGCAACAAATTTTCTAATACCTACTCTTTTTGCTACTTTACTTGCAACTGCTTCATTATCTCCTGTTAGCATAATAACTTCTAAACCGTTACTTAAAGCATTATTTACTAACTTTTTTGCATCCTCTTTTATTTCATCCTCTAATTCAAAAGTAGCAATAACTCTTCTATTTATCGCAAATAGATATACAGAATTAACAGAGTCAAATTTATAATATATACTATTTTGAGAGATAAGATCCATATTTCCACCAATTAAATGGAAAACTTTTCCTTCAATATTTCTATATTTTCCAATTAAGCCTTTTGCTTGTATACTCTTAACATCAAAAATATCTTTTAGCTCTAAGTTCTTGTATCTTTTTAATAACTCTTTTTTTATTGACTTAGAAATTGGATGAGTAGAAGCTTCAAGCAATGTGTATAATAGATTTAATTTATGAATATTATTGTCTAATATTCTCATCTTTTTTACTTTTAACTCACCCTTTGTAATTGTTCCAGTTTTATCCAAAACTAAAGTATCAGCTTTTGCCATAGACTCTACAAATTTCGCCTCTTTAAAAAGAAGTCCTTTTTTAGCAAGTTCAGAAATACCAATTAGACTTGCAATAGGAGTGGCTAGAGCCAAAGCACAAGGACAAGCAATAACAATAACAGAAATTGCTACAATAAATGACTTCTCAAAATGATTAGCACCTTCATAATCAAAACCTAAATCAAGTCCAAAGAAGTACCACACAAGAAATGTTAAAAAAGATAGAGTTAAAATAGAAAGAGTAAAACCCTTTGATATCTTATTCGCTTTATACTCTATTTCAGGCTTAGAACTAAGTGAGTCTTCAAGAAGCGTTACAATAGAGTTAAGAGTAGAGTCCTTATAAATTTTAGTAGCCTCATATCTAATAAGAGCATCGTTATTTATTGTTCCACCAAATAAACTATCCCCTTTTTGTTTAAATACAGGAATTGATTCTCCTGTTAAGCTTGATTCATCAAAATTTCCCTCTCCACTAATTACAATCCCATCAATACAAACCTTTTCCCCTGACTTAATCTCAATAATATCGCCAACTTTTATTGAGTTTAAAGCCATACTCTTTTTTACGCCCTCTTCTATAACTATTGCTTCAAGGGGAATAGTACTTTTAATTTTATCAAGAGTATCAACCGCTGATTTTTTACCTAATACCTCTAAATATTTACCCACTAATACAAAGGTAATAATCATACAAACCGAATCAAAATAGCTCTCTCCACTTCCACCAAAAAGAATATAAAGTGAGTATACATAGGTTAATGTAGCTCCTGAACTTACCAAAAAGTCCATATTTAAAATACGATTTTTTAAACCAAAATATGATCCACGAAAAAATATCCATCCAGAATAAAAAAGAACAGGTGTTGTTAAAATAAACTCACCTAAATGCACATAATTTCTAACCTCTTCATCCATACCAGTAAAGAAACCTGTATATTTGGCAACAGAAAGCATCATAATATTCATACTTGCAAAAACCGCAACCATCATACGAATAAAATAATCTCTTTTTGATTTTACTGCTTGTTCATCTGCAATAGTTGCGTCATAAGCATATGCGTTATAACCAATTTTTCTAATCTTTAAAATAATTTCTGAAAGTTTTATTATTTCATCATTCCAAATAACTTTTGCTTTATTATTTGTAAAATTTATATCTGCACTAATTACTCCATTCGTACTATATAAAACCTTTTCATTTAACCAAATGCATGCAGCACAATGAATCCCTTCAATAATTAAATCAATGCTCTTAAATCCATCTTCAGTTTTAGATACAAACATCTCCTCAAAACTATCAGTATCAAATTTCTGAGTATCACTATCTACTTCAATTGGTGGAGCAATGGTTTTATTTCCTAGCTTATCATAAAAGGAGTCTAATCCATCCTCTTTTAGAAGATGATAAACACCTTGACATCCTTTACAACAAAAATTTAAATCACCCTCTTTTATCATAACACTATTGTCAAAACTTAAATGACAATGATTACATCTAACATCTCCCACTAACTTTCCTAAATAATAAAATAAATAATAAAATCTTAATTATTAGCTACATTGTAAAGATTTATTTAATACAAAGTATAATATTATATCCTATTATATCCTAATAACTTTGGAGTAAGTCTTAATGATAGCCAATGTCTCAATACTAAAAAATATAACTATTTTATATGCAGAGGATGAAACCGCCTTACGTGAAATTACTCTAAATATATTAAAAGGATTTACAAAAAAGCAGTTTGTTGCTGAAAATGGTTCAGAAGGACTTGAACTATTTAAAAAATATGAATCTGAAATTGACCTAATAATTACAGATGTAAATATGCCAATTATGAATGGTCTTGAGATGATTAGAGAAATAAAAAAAATAAATTCCAATATTCCAATTATTGTAGCAACTGCATTTTCAAATACTGAATATTTATTAGAAGCCATTGATATTGGTGTAGACAAATACGTACTTAAACCAATTGATATGAAAAAACTACTACAACTAATGAGTCAATCTTTATTATATCATGAGTTAAAAGACTTATATATGGATAATCTAACTCATTTACCAAATAGAAATAAACTAAAAAAAGATCTTGAAGAAGATTCACACGGTTTAATGGCAATGATTAATATTGATAAATTTTCAACTATTAATGATTTATTTGGTGAATCTAATGGAGATAAAATCTTAATTGAGTTTTCAGATGCTTTAAAAAAGTATTTTAGTAATGAAGAATTTACCCTATATAGAATTGAAGCAGATAAGTTTTTAGCTGTTGCAAAAAATTCAGATAAAGATATACAAAAACTTTATGATTTATGTAAAAAGTTTGAAGACTATATTGAAGAGGACCCTGTCTGTATCGATGAATATGAAATTGATTTAAATATAACAATTGGTATTGCAGAGAGTGAAGATAATGATATTGCTTTTAAATATGCACAAAGAGTTATTTCATACGCAAGAAGAAAATTCGAGCCTATATTAATCTATAATGATTCATTTAATATTCAAGAATCATTTGAAGAGAATATAAAATGGATTAAAAAGATAAGAAATGGCGTTAAAAATAACAATTTCAAAGGTTATTACCAGCCAATAGTTAATACCCAAACTAAAGAGATTTATAAATATGAGGCTCTAATTAGATATATTGAAGATGATGGTACGGTTATCTCCCCCTATTTCTTTTTAGATATTGCAAAAAAAGCAAAACTCTATCCAAATATCATCAAAATAATGATATGCGAAGCCTTTAATCTTATAAGAAATAAGAATAAAAGAGTAGCAGTAAATATCTCTTTTGAAGATATTTCAAGTGAAACTACAATGAACTATGTTTATCAAATAATTGAAAAAAATAAAGAGTATGCCCATCTACTTGAATTTGAAATTTTAGAATCTGAAGAGATTTCTGATTTCTCTGAGGTTTATAAATTTTTAGATAAAATAAAACATTATAAGTGCAATGTTGGAGTTGATGACTTTGGTGCTGGATACTCAAACTTTAATATGCTTGTAAATCTTGATATCTCTTTTGTTAAAATTGATAGTTCACTAATTAAAGAGATTGATTCATCAGAAAATCAAAAAATTATTGTAAAAACGATTACAGAATTTGCTAAAAAATTTGGATTTAAAACAGTTGCAGAGTTTGTATCAAGTGAAGAGATTTATAATATAATCAAAGAGATAGGTGTTGATTATTCACAAGGTTACTATTTTGATGCACCTTTAAGTTATGAGGAGATTGAGTAGTTAAATATTTAGCCACTTTTTTACTAAATCATCTCTATTATATAGTTTAGATTTAATTCTACTAATATTAGCAATAGCTACTAACTCTTTACTAGCCTTTTGTAAATTATCATTTACAATGAAATAATCATATTTATGAAAAGATTTTATCTCATGTCGAGCATTTTCAAGTCTTCTGTTTATAACCTCTTTTGAATCAGTATTTCTACTTTTTAATCTATCTTCTAAAATATCTAAATTTGGTGTTGTGATAAATACAGAGGTAACTACATCATTAAGCTTTTTTCTTACTATATCATGCCCTTGAACATCAATATCAAAAATTACAAGTTTTCCCTTTTCAAGAGCCTTTTTAATAGGTTTTAATGAAGTACCATAGTAGTTTTCATGAACTTCAGCCCATTCTAGAAAATGTCCATTTTTTATATCTTCTTCAAACTCTTCTCTTGTTGTAAAAATATAATCAACTCCATTAACCTCACCCTCTCTTGGAGCTCTTGTAGTTGTAGAAATTGAAAAATAGTAATCAGTTATATCTTTATATACATTTTTTAAAAGTGTTGACTTACCACAGCCACTAGGACCAGATAGAATTAAAATTGCACCTTTTTTTTCCATTATTTATTCACCTTCAAACAAAGTGTTACATCAACATCTTCGCCATTTGATAATCTATCTATAACTTTCTGATCAAACTTTTGTAAAAATGGTTTTAGTTCAGAAATATTGTAGTTATTTAGCAAAACTTTTATTGGTTTATCATCTTCATTTAAATTAAACTCATACTCTCTTACTTCATTTAATGCCTCATCAATGATTTCGTTAATATCTTTCCAATCTTTTTCATCAACATTAATTTCATCTTGTACTGCATCATCAAGTAAAATCTCATTTATTTTATCAAGTTCATTAAAATCTAAAACTCCCCCATTTTTTAATGAAGCAATAGTAACTATTGATTCATCACTCTCTTCATCAATATTATAAGCTACATCATCAGCGAGTGATTCAACATAATTACTCATTAAAGTCTCTTCATCTATCTCATCATCTTTAGAGGACTTTTTTTCAAGTTCTAAATCCTCCTTAATAAACTCACTCTCTTCCCTTAGTAATTCCTCTAATTGTGTAGGTAAAAAAGGTCTATTTATAATAAAGTCTCTACTTTTATCAAAAGGTAATTCATCACTTGTAATTGCAGCTAATTTCCTAGTAAATTGTTTTAAAGAATTGAATTCATCATTTACAAACTCTTCATCAACAACAATAAAATCTACATTATCTTTGATTTGTAAACCTGCTTGCACATTAAGTTTTATATTAATTTTTTTACAGACTAATGAAAAGATTTTTTCTATCATTGGTGTCTTTGTTATTAGTATTAAATTCATCTATTTTAACTCTTTTAATTCTAAATTTTCTAGTTTATATACTCTATCACACTGCATTGCAAGTTCATTTTCATGAGTTACAAGAATCATTCCTGCATTGTTTTGCTTAATATAATTATGAAGAGTTTCCATAACTATTTGAGCAGTTTGTTTATCTAAATTACCCGTAGGTTCATCTGCAAATATAATTTTAGGTTTTTTTGTCAAAACCCTAGCTATTGATAATCTTTGTTGTTGTCCACCACTTAATTCACCAACAGCTTGATTTATAACAAAATCAATATTAAGTTTTGCAAGCAATTCAGCATCAACATCATTACCACTTAGAAGTTTAGCAATTTCTAAATTATCATTTGCAGAAAAACCTCTAAAAAGATAGTGTGCTTGAAATATTATACCAAAATCTTCTCTTCTTATCTTTAAAAGTTCTCTTTTTTTAATTCCATATAGATTTTTGTTATTAAAAACAATTTCACCACTTTTTGGAGCTAATAAAGATGATAAAATATTTAATAAAGTAGATTTACCACTTCCACTCATACCAATAATAGCAATTGATTGTTTTGTCTGTAAAGTTAAGTTTATATTATCAAAAAGTTTATAATCAAATTCGTGAGATATCTCTCTTGCTTCAAGTAGATAAGTTTTGCTATTAGCAATGGGTTGTTCTTTTTTTATATGCTCACCCATTGCTACGACTTCATTTAAAAGTTTTACTTCTTAGTTACCCATTTGTGCAGCAACTTCTGCAGCAAAATCTTCTTCTTTTTTCTGAATACCTTCACCAAGTTCGAATCTTACATACTCTACTAACTCAATTGATGCATCACAAGCTTTAATAGCTTCTTCAACACTCATTGAATCATCCATTACGTATGTTTGAGATAATAATGCGTGAGTCTTATCTAATTGAGAGTTATCTTCAATCCATCTTGAAATTTTACCAGCAACAATATTATCAATAATTTTTTCAGGTTTACCTTGAGCAATCAACTCTTCTCTCATCTCATTTTTTGCAGCTTCAACTGCTTCATTGGTTAATTGTTGTCTAGAAACAAATTGAGGAATATTTTTAAGAGGTTTTCCAAGTCTTACTAACTCTTCATTCTCTTTTTCAATATCAGCAATAATTGCTTTGTTCTCAGATTCAATAAACTCTGTATCCAAATCAGTATAAGAGATTACTGTCGGTTTCATTGAAGCTGCATGCATTGCAACTTTTTTTAATAATTCAGCAGCTTTTTCTTTTGCACTAGCATCACATTTTGCAGTTAGAATTACTCCTACTTTACCCATATGAACATAACCATTAACAACAGTACCCTCAACATTAATTACTTTTCTAGCAACTAAGTTTTCACCAATAACTGCGATTTTCTCATTTAAAAATGTTGTAAACTCTTGTCCATCAATTGTTGAAGATGCTAAAGCCTCTGCATCAATAATGTTATTTACCTGAGCATGAGTAGTAATTTGATTAGTTAAATTAATAAACTGTTCATTTTTAGCAACAAAGTCCGTTTGTGAATTAACCTCAGTCATAGTTGCTTTTGTATAATCTTCATTTATAACAATAGTAACTAAACCTTCAGCTGCTACATTTCCAGACTTCTTAGCAGCTTTAGCAAGACCTTGCTCTCTTAGCCACTTTTGTGCTTCTTCAATATCTCCTCCACACTCATTTAATGCCTTTTTGCAATCAAGCATTCCTGCACCACTTTTTTCTCTTAACTCTTTAATTAATTTTGGAGTTGCTGCCATGATTATGCTTCCTCTGTTTTTTCTTCAGTTTCAACTGCTTGAGCTTCACCTTCAGTTAGTGCTTCTGATAATACTTCTTGTGCTTCCTCTTCAGATACTGGAATAATTTCCTCTCCACTATCTTCAGCCAATGCAGCTCTACCTTCATTCATAGCTTCAGCCATTTCATTACAAAATAATTGAATAGATCTAATTGCATCATCGTTCCCTGGAATTGGGTAATCAATAACATCTGGATCACAATTTGTATCAATAGGAGCTACAACTTTAATTCCTAATCTTCTAGCTTCTTGAATAGCAATTCTTTCTTTAACTGCATCAAGAACAAACATCATATCTGGTAATTTGTTCATCTCTTTAATACCACCAAGATACAACTCTAATTTCTCTTCTTTTCTAGTAAGCATTAAAGCTTCTTTTTTAGTTAAAAGCTCTAATTGCCCCTCTTCTCTCATTTTTTTAATAACTTCTAATTTTCTAATTGATTTTTTAATTGTTCCATAGTTAGTTAGCATACCACCTAACCATCTGTGGTTAACATAAGGCATTCCACATTTGATAGCTGCATCTTTAACAGCTTGGCTAGCTTGTTTTTTTGTACCAACGAAAATCATTGTTTGACCTTCAGCTGCTGCATCTCTAACTACATTGTATGTATATCTGAAATATCTTAAAGTCTTTTGTAAGTCAATAATATAGATATTTTTTCTTACACCAAAAATAAATCTTTTCATTTTTGGATTCCATCTTCTTGTTTGATGTCCAAAGTGTACACCACACTCTAATAGGTCTTTCATTGTAACCATAGTTTTTCCTTGTTTTAATTTTTTAGGGTTTAGCCTCTGTGCCCCTTAGTGGCAAGTAATTTACTTGACACAACCCCTACTAGGATTGACACATGTGAGCTGTTCTATATATAAAATAGAGTCGTGATTCTATCTAAGTAAACTTTAATATCAGTTTAAGTGATTTTTTATTTTTGTTTTAATCTATACTAAGACTTTCATACCATATTTTTTTGATAAAAAACTTGAACTAAATCTATATAATAATTACTTTTTTAATGTTTTAAACTCTCTTTATCTCTGTTTTGATAAAATACCCCAATTTTAAAAGGAAGCATTCTATGTTAAATAATAAAATTAGTAAAATAAAAAATGAAATATCAAAAGTTATTATTGGTCAAGAAGAGATGGTAGATGCCATTTTAATAGGTCTTCTTACAAATGGTCATATTCTATTAGAAGGAGTTCCTGGACTTGCAAAAACAACAACGGTTAAAACTTTAGCAAGTATTATTGATTTAAAATTTAAAAGAGTTCAGTTTACCCCTGATTTGCTACCAAGTGATATTATTGGTGCACAAATTTATGATATGAAGACAGGTAATTTTAAAATAAAAAAAGGACCGATTTTTACAAACCTTCTATTAGCAGATGAGATAAACAGAGCTCCTGCTAAAGTACAATCTGCACTCTTAGAGGTTATGCAAGAAAGACAAGTTACTATTGCTGAAGACTCATTTAAAGTTGATACACCCTTTTTAGTATTAGCTACTCAAAATCCTATCGAACAAGAGGGAGCTTATTCTCTTCCTGAAGCTCAACTTGATAGATTTATGTTTAAAATCGTTGTACCATATAATACAAAAGAACAAGAGTATGAAATTGCAAAAAAAGTTACTTCAAATGAAATTTTAGAACTTAATAAAATTATTGATAAAGATAGTTTAAAAGAGTTAAAAAAAGAGGTTTCTTATATTCATATGGATAGAGAACTTGAAGAGTATATTGTAGATATTATTTGTGCTACAAGAGAGCCAGAGAACTATCAACTTGAAGAGATAAAAGATTATATTCAATTTGGTGCAAGTCCAAGAGCAACAATTGATATGTTTAAAGCTGTAAAAGCAATGGCATATCTTAGAGAAAATGATTATGTAAGTCCTATTGATATTGCTCTTGTTGCTAAAAATATTTTAAGACACAGAATTATACTTAGCTATGAGGCTGAAGCAATGGATATAAAAGTAGATGATTTAATTGAAAAAATTTTAGGGACAATTGCAATTCCATAATTATGAATCAAACTTTAAAAAAAATCATAATAAAAACAAAAAGACAAATATTTTCTGAAATAATAGGTAATAACTCATCTTTATTAAAAGGTGAAGGTTATGATTTTTTAGAATTAAAAGAGTATGAGTATGGAGAAGATGTAAAAAAAATCGATTGGATAATTAGTGCAAAGTTAAAAAAACCCTATGTAAAAGTTTTCCATGCACAAAAAGAGTTAAATATAAATATTGTTCCAATACTTAATGGTTCAGTATATTTTGGTTCAAAAAGATTTAAACAAGAACTTATTACTGAGGTTTGTTCAATTTTAGCTTACTCTTGTATCAAACAAAGTGATCCTTTTTCTTCCTATATTGCAAATGACAGAATTGAACTTTGTACAAAAAAATCAAAAAGAAATTTTGCTGTTGAAAAAATGAGCGAAAAAATTTTCAATTATAAATCTTTAGGGAAAAAAGTAAATTTTAAAACTATAACAAATGAGTTATTTAAAAAGATAAAAAAGAGATCTATAATCTTTTTAATTGGAGATTTTTTTGATATTGAGAACTTAGATTTAAAACTACTAAGTAAAAAACATGAAATCGTAGCTATTATTATTAGAGATAGATTTGAAGAAAATCCCTTCGAACTTGGTAATGTAAGTTTAGTTGACCCTTCTACAAATCAAAACTTTAATGGTAATATAAATAAAAAAACTATTTTAAACTATAAAAAAAGAGTTAAACAGAGTGATCACAAACTATTTGAACACTTTCAAAATTGTGCAATAAAATTTACTAAGATATATACAGAAGAAGAAGCTCTTCCTAAACTATTAAGGTTAATGAAGTAATGAATGAAATTAAAATACATGATATAAAAAGTTTAGTTGATATTCCTGATATTTCATTATATATTTATATATTTCTTTGGATAATTGCCTCTGCAATAATTTTTTTAATAGTTTTTCTACTTTTTAGATTTTTTAGAAACAGAAGTAAAAACCAAAGAAAAGAGTATTATAAAATATTAGATGAACTTGATTTAAGTGATGTAAAAAACTCTGCATACACAATAACAAAATATGCAAGACTTTTAGCTCAAAGTCATAGGGAAAAGAAATTAGTTAATGAACTTATAGAAGAACTTGAAGCTTACAAATATAAAAAAGAAGTCGAACCTTTAAGTGATGAAATAAAAATTATTTTTGGAAGATTTATGGATAGTGTTGATGTTTGATTACCTTTTAACAATAAGATTTGAATACCCTTTAGTTTTTATAATTATACCTCTATTTATTTTTTGTTCAATTTTTTGTAAAGCAAAAATGCCAACATATATAATTCCCCACTTAAATATTTTTGAACAAACACAACATAAATCATACATTTTAATAATTATATTAAAGTATCTCGTAATTATTTTTTCAACAATTGCACTTGCAAGTCCGTATAAAAAACTTCATACACAAATTGTTAAAAATGACGGAATAGATATTGTTTTAAGTCTTGATACAAGTGGTTCAATGAAGGAGTTAGGACTAAATAGATTTAAGCAAAATGAAACAAGATTTAAAGTTGTAAAAGATATTGTAAAAGAGTTTTTATCTAAAAGAGTTAATGATAATATCGCAATTATTGTCTTTGGTAGTTCTGTTATGATGGCAACTCCTCTTAGCTTTGATAAAGAAGCACAAAACTCAATTATTGATTATCTTGAAGTAGGAATTGTTGGAGATAAAACAGCAATGATTGATTCTCTTGCATCTGCTGTAAATATTTTAAAAAACTCAAAAGCAAAATCAAAAATTGTAATACTACTTAGTGATGGAGAAGATAATTCAAGTACAATTCCCCTTGAAGTTATTATTAAAATTCTTAAAAAATACTCTATAAAAGTATATAGTATTGGAATTGGAGAATCGAATAAAATAATTTTAAATCAGATCTCTAAACTTACAAATGGAAAATCATATGTAGCTCTCTCAAAAAAAGACTTATCAGAGATATATATGGAGATCAATAATTTAGAAAAAAGTAAAATTGATAATAATAAAATAACACTAAAAAAGTATTTATTTTTTTATCCACTCTTTTTAGCTATTATATCGCTATTAGTTTTCATATATTTGAAAAATAGGGAGTAAAAGGCTTAAAAATGGATAAAAGTAGAGCAGATAAACTAAAAGAGATATTGAACCAAACACTTTCTAGTGAAGAAATTGAAAAAAAGCTAAAAGAAGAGGTTAAGCAAACTACAACAAAAAAAACCTCAAAAGAGAATAGTGAAGAGTATAAAAAAGAAGAGAGCCCTCTAAATAAAAAAGTAAAAATTCCAAATATAAGAGATAAGAAAAGAGAGAATATAAATATCAATATTATTCTTTATTTAACTATGATAATAGTTATTTTACTTTTATCTATTGTTATTTATCTCTTTTTAAAAGAACCTAAAGAACAAAAAAATCAAGCAACTATAAAAAAAGAGAAAATAATTGAAGAAGAAAAAACTATTAAAGAAAAGTTTGAAAGTCCAGATGAGGAAACTCAAGATAAAATCGAAATTAACAATTTAGAAAAAAAGCTGATAGAAAATGAAGGGATTGATAAAGAAACAAAACATAAACCAAAAATTCAAATAAAAGAAATAATCAAAGAAAAAGTAGTTACAAAAGTCACAAAACTTGATAAAAAGAATTTCAAAGAGTATTATAATAGTACAAAGTATAACACTCTTAAGTGTTATAACTTCGAAGCAGGGAATATTTTCCCAGATAAAGAGTGTACAAACTCCTTAGAAAAGTTTTTAACAACAAATAAAAATGCTATAAGATTCGAAGTAATACCTGTAATTGCCGACGTAGATTATACTATTTTCAAAAACTTAGATGAAAATATTAAAAATTTAGATAAAAACTATCAAGAACGAATAAAAGAGTATATGCTTAGAGGCTTATCTAGGGAAAGAGTCCTTGAAACAAGCTGGCGAATAAAGGATGTTTTAGGTAAGGATACAATTTTAACACCTACTAATTATTATGTTAAATCTAAAAAAGATAACAAAGGAGTGATTATTAAAGCATATCACTAAATTAATATATTCAATTTATTTGAATTTTACAAGTAATATAATTAAAGTAGTATAACAATTAAGTTAATATGAAAGAGTAGAATGAAAAAACTATTAATAGTTGATGACGATAAATTGATTTTATCTATTTTTAGTGAAAAATTTAGTGAAAATGAGAACCTTGAACTATTAATTGCTACATCCTATAAAGGGGGAGTAGAACATATAGTTAAAAATAAAAACAATATACATGCAGCTATTATTGACTTAAATCTTCCAGATGCAGAAGATGGAGAAATGGCAAACTATACTCTATCTAAAAAAATACCAACTGTTATTCTTACTGGAAAATACAATAAGAGTATAAAAAATACCTTACTTAAATATGATACGTTAGATTTTATTACAAAAGATTGCAAAAGAAGTATCCTAAATTCAATATTTACAATTAAAAGAATATTAAATAACTACGATACAAATGTATTAGTAGTTGATGATTCAAAACTTCAAAGAAATATTTTAAAAAATATTTTAAAGGCCATGTATTTAAACGTATTTACTGCCAAAAATGGAAAAGAGGCATTAATGATTATTGAAAACTCTAAAATAGATTTCTCTTTAGTTATTACTGATTATAATATGCCATTTATAGATGGAATGGAATTAATTGCTCAATTAAGAGAAGATTATAATAAAGATCAACTAGGAATTATAGCCTTAAGTTCAAATAATATGCCAGAGTTATCCTCTGATTTCATAAAAATTGGAGCAAATGATTATATAAATAAACCCTATACTAAAATAGAAGTTATTACAAGGGTAAATTCTATTTTAGACCTACTTGATCTTTTCAAAGAAAATAGAGAAATGGCATTTAAAGATTTTTTAACTAATAGTTTCAATAGAAGATATTTTTTTACTAGTGGACAAACCATATTTAATAAAGTTAAAAGAAAAAAAGAAAATATTGCTATTGCCATGATTGATATTGATAATTTTAAATCAATTAATGATAACTACGGACATGATGTAGGTGATATTTCATTAAAAACAACTGCAAAAATTTTAAAAAGCTCTTTAAGAAAATCAGATTTAATTGCAAGATTTGGAGGAGAAGAGTTTTGTATAATGCTTGAAAATATTTCATATGAAAATTGTGTAAAACTATTAAAAAAACTTAAAACTACATTTGAAGAAAACTCTATCGAATATAATAATATAGAACTAAATTTTACCATATCAATTGGCTTATACTATGGAAAAGCAACAAAATTAACTGATTTAATAAAGTTTGCTGATAAAGCATTAATAACAGCAAAAAATAATGGTAAAAATCAAATGCAAATTTACAAAAAAGAGTAATTAATATCTCATCTATCTTAAGTATGCTATATTTTTTAAATTTTTTTAATAAAAATAAACTTTCCCTCAATTATATTCTCTTGATTAATATTTTTTTTACTCTTTAAAACATCGATAACTTAGGCATTAATTTAATTTATTACCTTTTTAAGTTTTTTTTCAGATTAAAACTTATTTTTTTGATTTATAATTCCAAAAATAAATAAATAATCTAGTATTAGGGAATATTCTATATCAACTTTAGTGAGGGAAAAGTGAAATATAAAAAATTATCTATACAAAAATCAAAAGAACAAATTGAAAATGTAGATAACTTCAATGTTTTTTTAGATACATTAAAACAGTTAATAAGAGTTCCATCTGTAATAGGATATGAACACTCATTTTTTTTATATTTAAAAAGAGAACTTGAAGAACTAGGAATCAAGACTGAATATTATGATGGCATTTTAATTGCAACAGGAAAAGAGCCGTCAAGCGGAATTTTATCTGCTCATATTGACAGACATGGTTTAATATGCACAGGACCAAATGAGTTCCAATTTGCAGCATATCAAACAAAAAATAGAATCAATCTAAAGGGGAACTCTGTTTCTGAGCAGACATATCACTTAATCTCATCAAGATTTCTAAATCAACAAGTACAAGCATATGAACCTTGGTCAGGGAGCTATTTAGGTATTGCAACAATAACAGATGTTTATATGTGTGAAGAAATAAACAACTTAATGTTTAAAATTAAAGGTTTCGAACACCTATTACCAGGAACTCCAATAGCATTTGTTGATAAATTAAACATTGATGATAATTTAGTTTGGGCACAATTAGATAACGTGATTTCTGCTGCAATAATCATCTATTTATATCAACAAGGATATCAAGGTAGAGCTTTTTTTACTGCACAAGAAGAAGCAGGTCAAAGTTGGAGATATATTCTTGATTGGTTCAAGAAAAATAGAGTTTCAAGCTCTGATCTACTAGTTTTAGATACAAGTCCTTATGATACTAGAGAAGAGGCTGAACTACAAGATATTGTATTAAGAAATAGAGATGCCAATGCAAGATTTAGATCATATATGCTAAAAAACCTAAAAAACTTTTGTCATAAAAACAATATAAATTTTTCATGTAAAGATATATATATCCAAGAAAAAAATAAAATCTTAAAAGAAAATAATAAACCTCTTCTGTCATTAGGTAGTACAGAGTTAGGAAGAATTATTAAAGAATCAAAAGGTTCAGTACAAGGAACGACCTTACAAATTCCAACCACAGGTTATCATACAATAGAAGAGACAACTTCAATTAGATCTCTAAAATCTGTTTTATATATACTAAAAAATCTTTACATCAAAGGTGGAGAATGAAAAACAATATTTATAAAAAACTTGTAAGAGATTATTATGATGAGCTTTGGAATAAAAAAAACAAAGAATATATAGATAAACTATTTGATGACAACATTACATTTCGCGGTTCATTAAATATAGAAACTAAAGGAAAAAAAGAGTTTGAAAGTTACATGGATAATGTTTTAAGTGCTATTCCAAACCTATATCATGGAATAGAAATTATGCTAGAAGAGAATGAAATTGTAGCAGTAAGAGCAGTCTATAATGGAACACACAAAGGAAAACTTTTTGAGTATGAAGCAACAAATAATAGAATCAAATATAATGGTGCTTCTTTTTTCAGATTTAAAGATAATAAAATCTCTGACATCTGGGTTTTAGGTGATTTAACAACACTAAAAGGACAATTAGAAAATGAAAAGTAGCGAATATTTGGAACTAATTAATGGTTATAAAAAATCTCTTAATAGAAAAGAAGCACTTTTTCAGGCAATCTATTTAATAAAAAAAGACTCTTTGGATAGTGCAATAAAAATAATAGATAGCTATGAATTAAAAATTGGAGAGTTTTTATCTGCTAATTTAGATGAAAAAAGTTACGAAAAACTTTTAAATTATATAAAAAAGTAAGACTCTTGAATTAATATTCAAGAGTCTTATCAATGTATATGTTTTAAAACCTCATCCTTATCAACTAAAGGAATCTTTTTATCATATATTATTTGATAAGGTTCATCTCCCTTACCTAGAATTAAAATCACTGAATTAGAGTTTTGTTTTCCCAACTCAATAGATTTTCTAATAGCCTCTTTTCTATTTACTTCAACTATCAAATTATTTTTGTTTTTTATCCCTTTACATATATCTTCAATAATTAAATCTGGATTTTCAAATCTTGGGTTATCAGAAGTTACTATAATAGTTTTTGCAAAGTTTGATGCAACTTCTCCCATTATAAATCTTTTTTCTTGATCTCTATTCCCACCTGCACCAAAAACAGTAATAATATCTTTGTGATTAAAACTTTCATAAACCTCTTTCATTCCATCAGGAGTATGAGCAAAATCTACAATTACTAAAGGATTAGTTGATACAACTTCCATTCTCCCACTAACTCCCGCAAAGTTTTCTACTACTTCACAAATCTCTTTAAGTGAATTACTTGTAGTAATATCAACAGCGGCAATAGCTGCCATAAGATTATAAATATTAAATATACCCATCATTGAAGAAGAGAAGGAATGAAGCTCTTCTATTTTTGAGAACATTACATTGGTTCCATTTTTAAATGAGTATGCTCCCACTTTATATGTTGATGGATTTTCCATACCATAAGTAAAAGCATTTTTAGGATTAAATCTAACAATAGGATCATCTTTATTTATTAATTTTTTAGTGTCATCATCAAAAAATGAGTTTTTTACATTTATATACTCTTCTATTGTTTTATGATAATCAAGATGGTCTCTTGTTATATTTGTATGAATTTTTAATTCAAACTCTAAACCTTCAACTCTTTTTTGTTCAATTGCATGAGAACTAACTTCCATAACAAAAAATTGACATCCACTCTTTAATGCTTTTTGAATATTAGCAAAATTTCCAAGTTGAACAGGCGTGGTTAAAGTATATTCTTCAACTCTTTTATCATTTATAAAAAAACCTCTTGTTCCTTGTAAGGCTACTTTATAACCTAAATCAAGTAATATTGAATAAATTGCAGCAGCTGTTGTGGTTTTACCATTTGTTCCTGTGATACCTATTACTTTAATAGAACTCATATCAAGATGGTTTTTTAAATCTTTTGCTTCAATAAACTGCTTACAAGCATTTTTTTTAGCCTCTTCAACAAATCTCTCATTTTGTTTAGAAATAACAAAAATTGAGTCTTTATTAGCCTCTTGAGAATTATCTGTATAAGTTTGATTATTTATGATTAATTGCAAGTTTCTTCTCTTCTAACTTTTTATAAAGCTCTTCAATTTTAGTATCATATGAAAAATAGGCATTAAACCCATCTAAGTATGAATATGCCGTATTGTTAAAATCATTTTCAATTAATTTATCAACAAAATCAAAAAAATCCTCTTTTGTTTCAATAGCAACTTTTGTTGAAAACATTATATCTTCAAAAGCAATTCTAAAAGAGCCTCTTGCTTCAATAAGTTTTTTGAAGTCCTCATATTTAATAGCATCAAGAGAATCAATAGAGGATTCAGTTAACTCTTCAAAAAAATCCATCATCTTATCAATATCGCCATCATAAGCATTAATTACATCTTCTATATATTGAAGTGCTAATTCTAAATTTTCTTCTTTTGCAACTGAAAAATAGTCAAATAAAGATTGAGCTTTTTGTTCATCTTCACTTGCTATATCACAAAAAAGGGCATAAACTTGATACTCTTTATTATCTGGAAATTCTGACGACAATTGTGAATAAATAAATAAAGCCTTTTCATAATTTTTATCTAAAAAGTACAAATTCGCTTCATTTAAAAGTCTATTCTTATTTATCATTAAAGCTCCTGCAATTTATTTTCCATACCTTGTGGTACATTAATAATTTGTAACTCAGGATGAATTGCACTTTTTAACTCTTTTTCTACAATAAACTTCAAAGTACTTCCACTAGCACTGCATCCTACACAAGCACCTTGAAGTTGAACAAAAACTCTTCCATTGATAATATCTATTAAAGCTATTGCTCCTCCATCTCTTTCAAGCATTGGAGCAACCTTTTTTTCTATAATCGAACTTACAGCAGGTCTTAAATCTTCATCACTAAATGGTATCATTGTTCTTCTTCATCCCTTTTGCTTTTTTATTAACATATAGTACTCCAAGAACTGTAAAAACTAAGATCACAGCTATTGTAGAAAAAATAAACGTTAGTGTAACTTCTTGTTCAAACATTTTAGTTTAATACTTTTTCGCATCTAGCACAAAGTTCCTCTTCGGACTTAGAAGTAAACTTCCAACATCTAGGACACTTTGCAGCAAAAGCTTTAAAAATTTTAAATTGACTTCCCTTTATTTCAAACTCACCTAAAAGTTCTGAAGAAATTAAATCTTTTGTAACAGAAGATACTAAGAACAAATCAGAAGCTTCAACATCACCAAGACTTAATAAATCTTCACTATTTGTTGAAATTACTAATTCTAAAGTAGATTTAATAATTTTTTCTTTCTTAAGTGTATCAATAGCTTCACTAAACCTTTCTTTAGCCAACAATAAAATTTCATCATTAAGTTTAGATTCAATTTCAGGCAATATTACCTTTTCAAAATCAAAAATATCTTTTGCTTCACCCTTAATAAAATCTGGGGCATACTCAATTAGCTCATCCATTGTATAAGTTAAAATACAAGCTAGCGTAGAGATAAGCTTTTTAAGAATAATAGCCATTGCACTCTGACTAGCAACCCTATGAATATCATTTTTATTATCACAATATAATCTATCTTTACACACATCCAAATAAATCCCAGAAAGGTCAACAACTAAGAAATTATTTAGTTTATTTAAACCTTTTGAATACTCATAAATAGAAAATGCAGCTTCAATCTCATCAAATACCTTTTTAGCTTTATTTAAAATCCATCTATCCAAAATACCCATCTTATCAATAGATACTATCTCTTCAAGATCACTAACATTTGCTAATAAAAATCTTGCAGTATTTCTAATTTTTCTATAAAGTTCTGCATTTTGTTTTAAAATATTATCAGAAATTTTTAAATCTGATTGATAATCACTCATTGCAACCCATAATCTTAAAATCTCAGAACCATATTGCTTCATTACTTTATCAGGAGCAACAACGTTTCCTTTTGATTTTGACATTTTTTCACCCTTTTCATCAACTGTAAATCCATGAGTCAAAATCGATTTATAAGGTGCCACTTCAGAAGAAGCTAAAGTTGTTAATAAAGATGATTGAAACCAACCTCTATGTTGATCAGACCCTTCTAAGTACATATCTGCTGGAAATGTTCCTGCATCATAATTTCTACTTCTTAAAACTGCATTTTGAGTTGAACCAGAGTCAAACCACACATCTAGAATATCCATAGTCTTCTCTAAATCCTCAGGCTTATAGCCACTTCCTGGATATAACAACTCTTCAATTGATAAGTCATACCAAGCATCACAACCTTTCATTTCAAAAACCATTGCTATGTAGTTTAATACTTTTTCATCAAAGATAATTTCATCAGTCTTCTTATTTCTAAAAAATGCAATAGGTACACCCCAATCTCTTTGTCTAGAAATACACCAATCAGGTCTTCCTTCAAGCATTGCTTTTAATCTATTTCTTCCCCACTCTGGATAAAAATCAATCTCTTCAACTACTTTGAGGGCATTCTCTCTTAGTGTTTTTTGTTCAACTCCATACTCATCATCAATTGAGATAAACCACTGTTTCGTTGCTCTAAAAATAATAGGCTTATGTGTTCTCCAACAATGAGGATAAGAGTGTCTAATATCTTCATGTTTTAATAAGGCTTCCCCTAACTCTTCTAAAATCAAAGCATTTGCTTTAAATACGTGAACTCCTAGGTATTTATCTGTATTATAAAATAGCCTCTCTCTAATAATTGTCTCATCATATTTACCTTCAGCATCAACAGGCATTAATACTTCTAGACCATATTTTAATCCAACTTTATAGTCATCTTCACCATGACCTGGAGCAGTATGAACCGCACCTGTACCTGCATCCACTGCAACATGTTCACCTAAGATAATTTTCGATTTTCTTCCATTTAAAGGATTAATAGCATAACTATTTTCTAAATCTTTTGGATTAATAGAGTTAATTATTTCACCTTTAATAACCTCTTGCTTAATTAAAGAGTTATAAAGTTTTTTAGCAACTATGAATTTATCTGATGTTAAAATATATTCCTCTTCTGCATTTAATGAAATACCACTATTTGCAGGGAGAGTCCATGGAGTCGTTGTCCAAATAATTACACTTGCATCTAACTCTTCATGTTTAAATGCAACAAAAATAGATGGAGAAGTTTTATCTTCATATTCAACTTCCGCCTCAGCTAGTGCAGTTTGAGCTGCCCAAGACCAATATACAGGTTTACTTCTTTGAACCAACAAACCTTGATTTGCAATTGCACATAGCTCTCTGTAAATATTTGCTTCAAATTTAAAATCCATGGTTAAATAAGGATTATTCCAATCCCCAATAACACCAAGTCGTTTAAACTCTTCTCTTTGAATATCAATAAACCTACTTGCATGTTCTCTACAAAGCTCTCTAATTTTTGATTTAGCTAACTCTTTCTTCTTTGTTGTTCCTATTTTCTCTTCCACTTTTTGTTCAATAGGAAGTCCATGACAATCCCAACCTGGAACATATCTAACAGATTTACCATTAAAATAGTGATACTTAATAATAATATCTTTTAAAATTTTATTTAATGCATGTCCAATATGGATATGACCATTTGCATATGGTGGTCCATCATGTAATGTGAAAGAAGAGACACCCTTTCTGTTATCCTTCATTCTATCATATACTCTATTCTCGTCCCAAAGTTTATATCTCTCTGGTTCATTTTGCGGTAAATTCCCTCGCATTGGAAATGCTGTATTTGGTAGTAGTAAACTATCTTTATAATCCATAATTTTACACCTTAATTCTCTATTAATATTTGCTATTCTCATAAATCGCAGATTATATCTAATTAAGTGTTAAAACAATATAAGATAGAAAAACTCTTATTTTTTTTAAAAAAATGTACATTTTTTCATACCTTCTTCTTTAATTTAAAGTATGCACAATAAACGTACAATAAAGTTTATTTTTGTATCTTTGAAAAACAGCATGTACATTTTTTGCACAGACTATTAATTGATGAGAAAACAATAAAATGTTACTATAAAACATAAATTTTAGCAATGCAATATTGTTTTACATATAATAATTCTGTGAAATAATGCTTATTGTGCTAGAATCTTAACATAATTTATAATCAAACATGGGGACAACAAAATTATGGATACAAAACATTATGAAGTAATGATAGTAGGTGGTGGTATCTCTGGTGCTGCACTATTTTATGAATTAGCAAGATACACGGACGTAAAATCTATTTGTATGCTAGAAAAATATGAAGATTTAGCTACACTTAATTCAAAAGGAACAAGTAACTCTCAAACTATTCACGTTGGAGATATTGAAACAAACTATACCCTGGAAAAAGCTACAATAACAAAAAGAACTGCAAATATGATTGTAAAGTTTAACCTAATGAGAGGTTTACAAGATAAAATTATGTTTGCACATCAAAAGATGGCTTTAGGTGTCGGTGAAAAAGAAGTTGAATTCATTAAAAATAGATATGAAGAGTTTAAAGAACTCTTTCCTTATTTAGAACTATGGGATAAAGAGAAATTAAGAGAATTAGAACCTCTATTAGTTTATGCTGATAAAGAGAGAACGAAAGATAGACCTGAACCTATTGTTGCTATGGGAACACAAAGTGAATATACTACTGTTGACTTTGGAGAAATGACAAAAGAGCTTGCTAAAGCTGCACAAGAGGAAGAAGGTGTAACAACTGATATTTTCTTTAATGCTGAAGTTGATGAGATTGAAAAAGTTAATGGTAAATTTAAATTAACAACTACTAATGGTTCAGTATTTACAGCAGATTTTGTTGTTGTTAATGCAGGAGCCCATTCATTATATCTTGCACATAAAATGGGCTATGGTAAACATATGGGTTCACTATCAATGGCTGGTTCATTTTATATTACTAATGGTGAATACCTAAACGGTAAAGTTTATATGGTACAAAATCCAAAGCTTCCATTTGCCGCACTTCATGGTGATCCTGATATCTTATGTGATGGGAAAACACGATTTGGACCTACTGCATTAGCCTTGCTAGTCCTTGAAAGGTATAAAGGTGGTAAATCACTTTGGCAATGTTTAAAAACAATGAATATTGATGGAAATATTTTAAAAATTTTCTGGGATTTATTAAAAGACTCAGATATTAGAAACTATGTATTTAAAAATTTCCTATTTGAAATTCCAGGAATCAATAAAAAACTATTCGTTAAAGATGCACAAAAAATTGTTCCTTCTTTAAGTACTGAGGATATTGAGTATGCAAAAGGATTTGGAGGAGTAAGACCTCAAGTTCTTAATAAACAAGAACAAAAGCTAATGCTTGGAGAAGCCTCTATTAATCCAAAAGATGGAATTTTATTTAATATGACTCCAAGTCCAGGAGCGACATCTTGTTTGGGAAATGCAGAAAGAGATATTAAAATCGTATGTGAATATCTGAATTTAACTTTTGATAAAGAGAAGTTCTTAGAAGAATTAACTGATGATAACAAGTAGTTATTACTATCTGTAAAGGGAGTTTACACCCTTTACTAATTAAATAAAGAGCACCTAATGGAAAATTCTACTTTTTTTGATAATTTAGATATGATTACCCTTCAAAATCTTCTTAGAGAGCATAAATTAACAATTACAACTGCTGAAAGTTGTACAGGAGGGTTAATAGCTTCTAAAATAGCTGAAATACCTGGTTCTTCTGAAATATTTAATGGAGCAATTATAACTTACTCAAATGAGATAAAATCACAAGAATTAGATGTAAAAAAAGAGAGTTTAGAAAAACATGGAGCTGTCTCTATTCAAGTTGTAAATGAAATGCTTGATGGTGTAATTAAAAAATTTAATGCAGATTTAGCAATTGCAGTAAGTGGAATAGCAGGACCAACTGGAGGTACAAAAGATAAGCCCGTTGGAACAGTTGTTGTTGGTATATTTATTAAAAATAGTCATAAGGTAGTAGAGGTTTGTCATTTTAGTGGAGATAGAAAAATTATTCAAAATCAAACGGCAGAATATAGTTTAAAAAAAATTTTAAAATTTCTAAAAAAAAACTTGACAAATAAAAAAAAACCTATTATAATTCCAGTCCAATTTAAGAATTACAACTTAAATTAATGACCCGTTAGCTCAGCTGGTAGAGCATCTCCCTTTTAAGGAGGTGGCCGAAGGTTCGAATCCTTCACGGGTCACCATTTTTGATATTTGATTTTTGGCCCCTTCATCTAGCGGTTAGGATTCAAGGTTTTCATCCTTGCCACAGGGGTTCGAGTCCCCTAGGGGTCACCAATGTGACTTAGTTTCAATTAAATATCAATATTGGTCGATTAGCTCAGTTGGTAGAGCGCTACCCTTACAAGGTAGATGTCAGTGGT
>CAYZST010000004.1:91743-139546 GCA_964480765.1 uncultured Arcobacter sp.
AGCATCTCCCTTTTAAGGAGGTGGCCGAAGGTTCGAATCCTTCACGGGTCACCATGGTCGATTAGCTCAGTTGGTAGAGCGCTACCCTTACAAGGTAGATGTCAGTGGTTCGAGTCCACTATCGACCACCACTTGTTTAAAGTATAATTTTTTAAAAAAATTTATGCGCTTTAATAGCGCTTTTTTTTTGCAAATGTGCGGCTGTAGTTTAGTTGGTTAGAATGCCTGCCTGTCACGCAGGAGGTCGCGAGTTCGAGTCTCGTCAGCCGCGCCACTTTTATAAATCAATCTAACAATATTTTTTTGAAAATTTATTAAATTTGCGATATTCTTTCTAATCATTTTTAAAAGACGAGAAACTTATGATAAAAGCAAAATCTTTATATCATCTAATTTTATATAGTATTATATTTATTATTATGCTTGCTTCATCATTTACTTTTATTATTATTGATAATGCCTTTGATGATTTCCAAGAAAAAATTGAAATCATAAAAACAGATTTTGAATCAAAGCAGAAAGATTTAATCAAAGCAGATATAAGCAGAACTTTAAAGTTTATCTCTTATTATCATGAAAAATTTAAAAATATAAAAAGTGAAAAAGAGATTCAAAACGATTTATTAAACTCAATTGAACATATGAGAGACAATAAAAATATAAATGATTTTATCTTCATTTATGATTTTGACGGAACCTCTATATATTATCCAATTTCTGAAAAAAATATTGGAAAAAACCTTTATGAATTTACCGATCCAACAGGTAAACAAGTTATCAAAGAGCTAATTGATATATCAAAGAAAAAAGAGGGAGGTTATGTTCAATATATTTGGTATAAACCAAAACTCAAAAAAGAGGCAATAAAAATATCTTATGCACTCTCTTATAAACCATGGAATTGGACAATTGGAACAGGTATTTATTTAGATGAAATTAATAAGGTCGTAAAGGAGAAGAAAGAGGAGTATGACCAAAAGATTTCTAATTATATTCTTCAAGTTCTATCTTTAACAATAATGCTTGTACTCTATTCAATATTTATTTATAAAAATGCAACAATATTAATTGTAAATGACGTTAAAGAGATTGGTAAATATTTTAAAGAATCGCAAATAGAAGACAATAGAATTAAGCAAGATAGACTTATCTTTGGAGAGTTTAAAGTTATTGCAAATTATGCTTATGATGCAATGCACAATATTAAAGACAAAAATAATATGCTTGAAGATTTAAATAAACATCTTAAAGAAACAGTACAACATCAAACAAAAGAGCTTACAAACTTAATTGATTCTCAAAAAAAATTTTTAAAAAACTCAGTACATGAAGTTAATACACCTTTAGCAATTATTAGAACAAATATTGATTTGCTTAAAATGCATACACCAAACAACAAATATATCTCAAATATTGAAAGTGGAGCAAAAATAATTCAATATATTTATGATGATTTATCTTATCTTATTAAAAAAGATAGAGTTGATTATCCAAAAGAGTATCTTGATATAAGCAGTTTTCTAAAAGAAAGATTAGATTTTTTCCATGGAATAGCAATGGCAAATGATTTACATTTTGTAACAAATATAGAAGATGATATTTACATTAAATTTAATAAAACTGAACTTCAAAGAATTTTAGATAATAATATATCAAACTCTATTAAATACTCCCATGCAAAATTTCCAATTTATATCAGACTAACATACTTTAATGACGATTATGTTGATTTCAGTGTAAAAACAAATTCTGATCAAATTAAAAATTTAGATCACATTTTCAATGACTTTTATAGAGAAAATAACTCACGTGGAGGATTTGGTCTAGGACTAAAGATTGTAAAAGAGATATGTGATAAAAATTTAGTTATAATTGACTTGGATTCTAATGAAAAATACACAAAATTCACATATAGGTTTAAAATAAATGAAAATATTACTTCTTGAAGATGAATTAATGCTAAACAATGCAGTATCTGAATATCTAAAAAGTATTGGACATATGGTTAGAAGCTTCAATGATGGTGAAGAAGTTATAAACAATATTGATTCGAGTTTTGACTTACTTATTTTAGATATAAATGTTCCAAAGAAAAGTGGCTTTGCAATATTAGAAGATTTAAATAAAAAAAGAGTTTTTATTCCAACAATCTTTATCACAGCTTTAAATGATATTGAAGATATTACAAAGGCCTATGATTTAGGATGTCGAGAATATATTAAGAAACCTTTTCACTTAGAAGAGTTGGGAATTAAAATAAATCAAATATTAAAAAAAGACCAAAATAATACCTCACATATGAGATTAAGTGAAAACTATTCATACTCAAAAGAGAAAAAAACCTTATATTTTAACGGGGAACCTCAAACACTTACTAAAAAACAACTTGAAATAATTCATATATTAGCTTTAAATATAAATATGATTGTTGACTTTGAACGATTTAGAATTGACATCTGGGGAGGAGAAAATATTGATAATCCTACAATTAGAGCAGAAATTTCAAGATTAAAAAAAGCATTAAAAGAGGATTTTATTAAAAATATCAGAGGTTTAGGGTATAAAATTGACAGATATTATTCTGTTTAAAAATTCCCTTAAATACGATTGTTTAGAGCTTATTTGCTACGTTAATACTACACTTTAAAAAAAAATTACAAAAAAAATATTTATTGCTACCTTTTTGCTACATTGACTTATTATACTTTCAATGTTGAATTACTAAAAAAGATTCAAATTTTTAGTAAAACTTATAAAGGAGTACTTATGAGTCCAGAAAAAGCTCAAGCTTATTGGAAAGAAAATATTTCAACAATTCTTAAACTACTTGTAGTTTGGTTTATAGTTTCTTTCGGGTGTGGAATTTTGTTCATTAACGAACTTAATGCTTATGAAATTTCAGGTGTTAAGTTAGGATTTTGGTTTGCACAACAAGGTGCAATTTATGTGTTCGTTATTTTAATCTTTGTTTACGTTAGTAAATTAGCAGCGATTGACGAAAAGTATGGTGTAAAAGAATAGGAAGGAATAGAAGATGGAATTACAATCACTAATTTACCTATTCGTAGGTGTTACATTCGCAATTTATATTGGTATTGCACTTTGGGCAAAAGCTGGTTCTACTAAAGATTTTTATGTTGCAGGTGGGGGAGTTCACCCAGTAGCAAATGGTATGGCGACTGCTGCAGACTGGATGTCAGCTGCATCATTTATTTCATTGGCGGGTATCATCTCTTTTAAAGGTTCTGATGGAGGTGCTTATCTAATGGGATGGACAGGTGGATATGTTCTACTTGCTATGTTATTAGCTCCTTATTTAAGAAAATTTGGTAAGTTTACAGTACCTGATTTCGTAGGTGATAGATACTACTCTGATGCGGCAAGAACTGTTGCTGTTATCTCTGTAATCTTCGTTTCATTTACATATGTTGCTGGACAAATGAGAGGTGTTGGTATCGTATTCTCAAGATTCTTACAAGTTGATGTTAATACAGGTGTTATTATTGGTATGGCTATTGTATTTTTCTATTCTGTACTTGGTGGTATGAAAGGTATTACATATACTCAAGTTGCACAATATGTTGTTATGATTTTCGCATATATGATTCCTGCTATTTTCTTATCACTACAAGTTACTGATACGTTCTTACCACAATTAGGTATTTTCTCAACAACTACTTTTGCATTTGATGATGGTGTTAAAGTAATTCCTGAAGGAACTTACCTCTTGCATGCTCTGGATAGTGCCGTTACTGACTTAGGTTTCAAAGCATATACTGAGCCAGGTAACTTATGGAACATGTTTATGTTAACAACTGCATTAATGTTAGGTACTGCTGGTTTACCACACGTTATTGTTAGATTCTTTACTGTTCCAACTGTACATGATGCAAGAATTTCAGCTGGATGGGCATTAGTATTTATTGCAATTATGTATACAACTATCTCTTCAGTTGCAGCATTCTCAAGATTAAACTTAATCAAAAATGTTCAAAATGTAGAGTATAAAGCATTCGTAGCTGGTGAGTTAAAACACGCTGATGGTACTCCAAATAATGGTGGATGGTTCAAAACTTGGGAACAAGGTGGACTATTAGCTTGGGCAGATAGAAATGGTGATGGTAAAATTCAATATGCTCCTGGTGCAGCATTTGAAGGACCAAAAGGTAAACCTAATTTTGATGATGAAAAAGTAGGTGTAAATGGAGAAAGAGTAACTCTTAATGCTAAACCATCTACAAATTCTGGTAAAATTGAAAATGAATTATATGTTGATAGAGATATTATGGTACTTGCAAACCCTGAGATTGCTAACTTACCTAACTGGGTAATTGCATTCATCGCAGCGGGAGGTCTTGCAGCAGCATTATCAACAGCGGCTGGATTATTACTTGTAATCGCTTCAGCTATTTCACATGACTTACTGGGACAAGTTATCTTTAAAGATAGTGAGACTGGAAAATCAACATTATCTGAAAAATCAGAATTAATGTGGGCAAGAGTTTCAGCAGTAGCTGCAATTTGTGTTGCCGGTTACTTAGGAATAAACCCTCCAGGATTTGTTGCACAAGTTGTTGCCTTTGCATTTGGTCTTGCAGCAGCAGCATTCTTCCCAACTATTATCCTTGGAATATTTGATAAGAGAATGAATAAAGAAGGTGCGATTGCTGGTATCTTAACTGGTTTAATCTTCACTTTTAGTTACATTGTATACTTCGTATTCCTAGGTGGTTCAAAAGAGGATTACTTCTTAGGAATTGCACCAACTGGTATTGGTACAATTGGTACAGTGTTACACTTAATAGTAGCATTTGTAGTGTCAAGAATGACACCAGAGCCACCAGAAGAGATTCAAACTCTTGTAGAGCAAATCAGATTGCCAAACGATGCAGGGGCTGCTCACGATCATTAAAAACTAAAGTCAACCTCTGGGTTGGCTTAGTTTATTACTTTTTTGTATAAGTTCAAATTTAGAGTTTTTACAAAAGAGTAAGAATCCTAAATCAAACTCTTTAAAACTTATTTTTATATAATTAAAATATATAAATTTGAAGGACAAATATGAGTTTAAGAGATCAAAAATCCTTTCTATGTAATATCCATCCTTTTGAACTATTAACAGAAAAACAAATGGACAAATGTATCAAACATATGGATATTGCTTACTATCCAAAAGATGAAATACTAATTGCACCTGAAAAAATACCAAATCACTTTTTTGTAATTATTAAAGGAACTGTTCATGAGTATAATGAAGAAGAAGTACTTATGGACTATCATTATGAAGACTCTTTTGATGCAAACTCTCTAATTTATGGAAAATCAAAAAACTCCTTTAAAGTCTATGAAGATTTAATTTGTTATGAGATTGAAAAAAGGATTTTCTTAGAATTAATTGAACAAAACGAAGGTTTTAAAAGCTTTTTTTTAACCAATTTAGTAAATAAATTCCAAACACTTAAAGATAAAGAGTATGCCTCAGAGTTATCAACATTTATGATTGCAAAAGTTAATGATACTGTTCTACATCCACCATGTATAGTTGAAGAAGGTACAAGACTTATCGATGCAATTGAAAAATCAATGGAGTTTAAAACATCAACTATTATTGTAAAAAAAGATAACAATGAATATGGAATTATTACAGATTCACTACTTAAAGTAAAAGTTCTTTTAGAGGGTAGAGATTTAAATATAAAAGTGGAAAACATTGCTATCTTCCCACTTCTATCTGTTAATCAAGAGGATTATCTTTTTGATGCATTTTCTCTTCTTATTAAAAAAAATATTAAAAGAGTTGGCGTTGTAAATAATGAAGGTGATATGATTGGAATATTAGAACAAATAGATGTTCTATCTCATTTTGCGAATCATACTTATGTTGTTGATTCAAAAATAAAAAATGCAAAAACAAAAGAAAGTTTAAAAGATGCAAGTACTGAATTAATTAATACCATTAAAACACTTAATGCAAAAGGTGTTAAGGTAAATCATATCTCAAATTTAATAGGACAACTTAATACAAAAGTCTATAAAAAACTCTATAAACTTGTTCTACCAAAAGAGCTTCAAGATAAAGCATGCTTTATTGTTATGGGAAGTGAAGGAAGAAATGAACAAATCTTAAAAACAGACCAAGATAATGCACTTGTTGTAAAAGATGGAGTAGATGTCGAACAATATAGACCATATATGAAACAGATGAATGAAGCATTAATAGATTTTGGTTATCCTCCTTGTGAAGGTAACATTATGGTAACTAATCCATTTTGGTGTAAGACCGTACAAGACTATAAAAATGAAACTGCAAGATGGATAGAAGCACCTGATATGCAAAACTATATGGATTTAGCAATTTTCTTTGATGCTTTTGCTGTTGCAGGAGATAAAGAACTTTTAATTAATTTAAAAGATGATTTATTTAACAAGCTTCACGATAAAGATGTATTTATGGCTTATTTTGCAAAAGCTACATTAGCCTTTGATACTCCAAGTGTAGTTGCAAACTTCATGACAAAAACACACTTTATTGATATAAAAAAAGCTGGTGTTTTCCCAATTGTTCAAGGTATTAGAAGTTTAGCTTTAAAAGAAAGAATTAGAGAAACAACAACAGTTAAAAGAATTAAAATTCTTCAACAAAAAAAGCTCATTGAATTTGAACTTGCAAATGAACTACTTGAAGCCTTTGATGTTTTAAATACATTAAGATTAAGAGGACAATTACAAAAATTACAAGATGATAAAAAAATTAATAATGAAATAGATACACATACTCTAGGTAAAATTGAAAGAGATTTATTAAAAGATAGTTTTAAAATTGTAAATAATTTTAAAAAATTTATTACATATAAATTTAAAATAGATAAGATTTCATAATGTTAAAAAATTTAATAAACGCATGGCATAAAAGAAAATTAAAAGATAGCAAATTTGAATACCTTTTTAATAAGCCACCAAAAGATGAATATGTATGTTTAGATTGTGAAACAACTGGACTTAATCCAAGAAAAGATGAAATATTATCTATTGGTGCAGTTATAATAAAAGGCAATAAAGTTTTAATGAGAAATACATTAAATATCTTTGTTAAGCCTTCACGTGATGTAACTAAAGAGTCAATTAAAATTCACCATATTAGACCAATTGATTTAGAAAATGCCCTTGAACCTAAAGAGGCAATTATGGAACTTCTCAAATTTATAGGAAATAGACCAATTGTTGGCTACTACATAAAGTTTGATATTTCAATAATTTCTAAATATACAAAAAAATATATTGGTATTCCACTTCCTAATAGACAAATTGAAGTAAGCTCGATGTACTTTAAAACTAGAAAAAGAAGCTCAGATTATGAGTTTGTAGATTTGAAATTTGACACAATTATGAAAGAGCTTGATATCCCAGAACTTGGGAAACATGATGCATTAAATGATGCAATTATGACCTCAATGATATTTTTAAAACTAAAAGATTTAACACCTGCAAATTCGACATTTTATACAGGATAAAATCATATAAAACAGTTACTCATTAAATTAGCATACTAAAAAAGTCTCTATTTTTTTAAACATCTTGGAATTTTTACAGTAAAACAAGCTCCATTATCTGTATTTTTAACATTTATAAATCCATCCATCTCTCTTTCAATAATATTTTTAGACATATAAAGCCCTATACCTGTACCTTGTGTTTTATGATGAGTTGTAAAATATGGTTCAAAAATCTTATTTATTATACTCTTTTCCACCCCTCCTGCATTGTCTTCTATCTTAACAATATTGTACTCTTTTCCATTTCTTATTTCTACTTTCACTCTTGGATTTTTAATTGCTCTCTCCAATAAAATATCTTTTGCATTACTTAAAATATTTAATATTACTTGCGAATACTCATTTTGATAGCCATTTACCTCTTCATCATCAACCACATCTAAAATTAACTCTATATTGTGATACTTTAATGCACTCTTAATAATAAAAGAAGCCTTCTCACAAGCCTCTTTTACACTAAAAAGTTGTTTTTCTTCTTCTGGATTAAAAAAATTTTGAAAATCTGAAATTGTTTGAGTCATATATGTTGTAAGCATATCCGCCTCTTCTATTTTTTCATTTAAATACTCTTGGGTAAATTCATTAAATTCATATGTTGCTAACATATTCATATGAATTGCAGAAATTTGAGATAGAGGTTGTCTCCATTGATGAGCGATATTTCCTATCATCTCTCCCATTGCTGCTAGTTTTGATTGCTGAATTAATATTTGTTCTTGCTCAAGCCTCTTATTTATCTCTTCTTGAATTTTATCTTCTAAATTATCAATTACATTGTTTATCATAATTTTTAATTCATTTAATGCTTTACTATTTGTATTTGTTGTTAATCTCATACCCAAATTACCACTTTTAATACTTAATAATACTTTTGTAGCATTTTTAATTAACTCATCATTTTTTTTAATATTAAGTTCTACATTCTTAAAGTTTTGATTAATTGATTGTGCCATTTGATAAAACTCATCACGTGAATGAATAACTATCATTTGTGCCTTATCTTTTTTATAATTTAAATACTCAAAAAACTCATTTAAACCTTTTTGAAGTATATTCATAGATGTGATAATACTATTAGATATAAATAAACCTATAATTAAAGAGAAAAACAAAATTGCTAGTAGGTATGTTATGATTTTAACTATTAAGCTTTTTGATTCATCAACAGCATTAAAATAAGAGGTTTTAGCTCTATTTAAAAGCTCACTTTGTAGATTAAGTAGCTTGACTAACAAAAACTCAAAATCATCTTTGCTTTTTGTAGTTACATTTATATAAGCACCCTCTTCAAATCCTCTTTGTAAATAGTAATTAGTTCTTTTTATATTTTTTTTATACTTATTCCATAAATTTAAAATATCCCCATCTTCTAAGTGAAAACTAGAAAAAGATTTATCTAAATCTTTTATCAAAAGATCCAAATCTTCTTGTATCTTAATTCTTAATTTTTCATTTGGTGCCATTACAAGAGATTGAGTTTTTTCTCCTAGTTTATATAGTGGTACTATGATATTTTTTTGTAATAATAATACCTCTTGAGATTGAAGATATACAGCTTTTAATCTTGCTTTTGAATTTTCACTAATATCAATAATGATATATCCAAAAATAAAAATTGAACAACACAACAGAATAAATAGAATACTTAGCTTTGACTTAATATTAAATCTATCAATTAATTTCATTGTTTTATCCTTAATGGTATTATTGGCTCATGGGAACTATTAGGATACTCTTCGCTCTGTCTTACAGACCAATGTTTTTTTGTAATTTTTGTTTTCCAAAAAGGAATTATACCCCCTGAAAATGGTTCAAAAATCACCTCTTTATTTACTGCAATTACTTTATTTATTGAAGGAACTCTTAAAGTATATGCCATATCCCTTGCTCTATATAAGATTTTTGAAATAATATCTTCATATAAAGAATCATCTATTTTAGTTTCAAAAAGTTTATCTATATATTTTTTCATAAAACTATCATTTGGTATAGTTGACCAAGGTGAATCATTTTCATAAATAAAAAGTGTAGTCCAAGGATGCCTATAATACCAGTCATCATCACCCCATGTTAATATATCCCAATTTTTTGTATTTTTTGAAGCCCTTGTATTAAGCAATTGTTCATAAATATCTTTTTCACTTGTTGTAATTATGTAGTTTAACTTCACCCCATACTTTTCAAGTTGATACTCAATCCCCTTCCACAAAAACATAAATCTATCTTGCGTAAAAACATTAAAAACTAAACCCTTTAGTAACTTATGTTTCTCCTCTTCTGTCACCGAATTAACTTTATACTCTTTTCTATCAGCAATTTTTTTTACTATCTCAAGATGAATTGAAGAAGAAAAGGGAGAAAGAGTTCCCTCTTTTTTATACACAAAATTTAAAAGATTTTCTTGATCTAATGCCTCATTTAAAGCGACTCGTATACTCCTATCTCTTAATTTTTTACTTCCATTAATAAGATTGAAAAATATAATAATATTATTAGTAGATTTTTTTATAACAAGTTTAGAATACTTAGACATAACTACTTCTATTTTTTTATTAAAAGGAATGGGAACTAAATCAAGTAATCCCTCATGGTTTACTACCCTATCAAAAGCCTCATCTGTATCAAGTTGCGTAAAAACAGTTACTTTTTTAATTTTAGGATATCTTTTATCCCAATAATAAGGATTAGCTTCAAGTACAATCTTATTAGCCTGCTTCTTTCCTACTGCATAACCACTTTTTAAAATATATGGTCCCATTCCAAAAGGTCCTGGTGCTTTTGTTCCTGACTCAGTCTCTTCACCTTTTGGATTATATTTTTTTAAATACTCATCTGTAAAAAAAAATATCCTAGCTAAATCTAAAAAAAACATCTCATATTTCTGTTTTAATTCTATTTTAACCCTATAATCATCTATTTTACTTATATTAAAATCAATTTTATCAATATTTGTAAATAAAAAAGGATTTTTTTTAAAATGGTTTAGATTATTAATAACTGATTGTATAGTAAAAGGTGTCCCATCTTGAAACTTTAAATTTTTTTTAATTTCGAAAATATAAGTATAGTCATCAATTCGTTTATGAGATTTAGCTAAATCATATACCCAACCCTTTTCATTATCACTAGAACGAATAAGCCCTGCATTTGTATTCTTTGATATGTAAATATAAGGAATACTTGGAAGAAATACTTTTATATGAGATTTAGGATGTAAATAGTTAATCGCCTCTAAAGAAGAGTTATCCTCTTTAAATATATTCTCATTCTCTTCAGATGCATTTATGTAAGATATAAATAACATCAGTATAAAAACTATTTTAAACAAGTTTATATCCTATTCCAGATAAGTTATCAATAATATTAGTAGGTAATTTCTTTCTTAAATGTAAAACAACAGATCTTAAGGCACTATCTGTCATTATGCTATCTTGCCAAACCTTCTCTTGTATCTCTTCATACTTTACTATTCTATTTTGATTATTAATAAGTAGCTCTATAAAGCGAATCTCTTTTTTATTTAAAACAATATGCTCATGTTTATAAATTAATTTTTTATTATCAAAATCATAGCTATAATTCTCATCACATCTTAATTTAACTATATGTTCAATATTTAAACAATCAATACATTTTCCCAGAACATCAAATAGAGTTTTTGTATTAATAGGCTTAATAAGATATTTTTCCATATGTAATTCTACTGCCTCAAGTAGATACTTTTTATCTGTATGTGCTGTTATCATTACTACTGGTGTAAGTTTATCTACTTCTCTTATTTTTTTTATAAACTCTATACCATCTATAATAGGCATATGTATATCACTAAGAATAATATCTGGCTTATATTTTTCATATAATTCAAGAGCTTCTTTCCCATTTGAAGCCTCATAAACATCTTTTGCATAATAACGTAAAGTTTTCATTACATTTTTCCTAATACCAACCTCATCTTCCGCATAAAGTATAGTTACTGCCTTTAGTTTTATCTTTACTTTTTCCAAAATAAGCCCTTTATTAAAAAGTTTTCTAGGTGCAAGCAATTTTATTATAACAAAAATATATTAAATCGTAAACTTAAGATAAATTTCAAAATATCTTATTTTTTGTATTTTTTTGCGATTTTTTTTCATTAGAATTAAATAACTTAAAAAGAAAGGAAAGAGATGAAAAGAGTATTGTTAGCACTATTAGTTCTTTTTTTAACTTCACTATTTGCTGATGCAGAAGCTGCATACAAAAAATGTGTTGCCTGTCATGGTATTAATGGAGAAAAAGTTGCTTTAGGTAAGAGTAAAGTGATTAATGAAATGAGTAAAAACGAATTTATATCTGCTATGAAAGGATATAAGGATGGAACTTATGGTAGAGAATTAAAAGCGATGATGAAAGCTCAAGTGATAAATTTAAGTGATGAAGATATCATTGAAATTGCTGAGAAAATAGCAAAGTAGTCAAAATGGAACAGGAAAAAAATAACTTTTCTTCAAAAAGGTTAAAAAAAATATCCATCTTAAAAAATATTTTTTTAAGCACAAATGAAGATGAGCTTTTTAATGCTTTTTTAGAACTAAATAGTGATATAAAAATTGATAAAACAGAGCTTGAGTCAGATTATAATAAATATTTTATTGGTCCTGATTCGCCAATAGCTCCACCCTATGCCTCTATTTACATAGATGAAGAAAATGCTTTGATGACTAAAACAACAATGCATATACGTAATCTTTATGAAATCATGGGATTTAAAAACTCTTTAAAAAATAAAATTCCAGAAGATCAACTAGGACTAGAACTAGATGCATACTATCAATTACTTTATATTGAACTTGAAAAAGATATTAAATATTTACAAAATTTAAGAATCTATTTTTTAAAAGAACATATAAATATATGGATATTTAAGTTTATTAATAGAGTACTAGAACATAAGGAAAAGAACTCTAATGCAATAAATTTAATTATAAAAGAGTTGAATAGTTTTTTTCAAAATGAACTTAAAATCAAAGGAGAGATATTATGAGTTATTCTAAACAGAAAGTAGAAGCGATTTTAAATGACGGTATAAAAAGAAGAAGTTTCATAAAAGGATTAGTCGCTTGTGGTGTGCTATCAGTATTGCCAGGAGGAGGAAAATTATTAGCCAATGAGTCTTTAAATACTAAAATTCCCTATTTAGGAGAAGATGCCTATGAAACTTTTAGAAATGCCTGTCCACGAAATTGTTATGACACTTGCAGTATAAAAACTTTTGTAAAAGATGGGGTTATGCAGTTTATTGAAGGTGCAACTGAATCAACTTTTACAAGAGGTGGTTGTTGCGTTAAAGGAAACTCCTATGTAAGAAGAGTCTACTCACCTAAAAGAATTAAATATCCTATGATGCAAGTAGGAGGCAAAGGTTCAGGTTCATGGAAAAGAATTTCATGGGATGAAGCAATTAGCCATATTGGTAATAAACTTCTATCTATAAAAAAAGAGGATGGACATCTCTTAGGTGCTGCACTTACTAAATACTCTGGAAACTTTGGAATCACTCATTACGGAGTTGAAGGAATGTTTAGCTCTATTGGCTACACTACAAGATTTGGAGGAACTCCATGTTGGCCAGCAGGAATTGATGCACAAAATTTTGACACAGGAGATATGTGGTGTAACGATCCAGAAGAGATGAAAGATAGTAAATATATCATTCTTTGGGGTGTAAATCCAGCAGCAAACTCTATTCATACTATGAAATATATTTATGAGGCAAAAAGAAGAGGAGCAAAGGTTATTGTAATTGATCCTTTATTTACAGAAACAGCTTCTAAAGTAAATGAATATTATCAAGTAAAAGTAGGAAGTGATGGATTGTTAGCCCTAGCTATGGCAAAAATTATTATAGAAAATAACCTACATGACAAAAAATGGCTTAAGAAAAATTCCCATGGATATAAAGAGTTTGAAAAATATTTAAAAACAATCTCTGTAAAAAAAGCTTCAGAGGTAAGTGGTCTTAAAGAAGAGCTAATCAATAAAATTGCATTAGGATTTGCAAAAGCCAAACCTGCAACCGTTTGGATTGGATATGGAATTCAAAGACATACTAACGGTGGTTCTATGGTTAGAGCTATTGATGCCTTAGTCGCAGTCACTGGAAATATAGGTAAATATGCAGGTGGTGCAAGATATGGACACCTAAATACTTGGGGTTTTAATTATAGTACAATGACCCATCCTAAACCAAAAGGTAGTATCGGATACACAGCTTCAAGTACAGTAATGGGAGATATGCATGGAGCTGATACAGCTAAAAAAGTTAAATACTCAGATAGATATTTAAATATAAATAAAACAGCAGAAGGAATATTAACAGCAACTAATCCAAAAATAAAACTCTTATGGATTTCATGCAAAAATCCATTAGCTCAAGATTTTGATAGAAATAAAATAATTAAAGCCTTTAATAAAGTAGATACTATTGTTGTAGCTGATCAGTTTTTTAATGAAACTACAAAATGGGCAGATATAGTTCTACCTGTTACCACTCAGTTTGAAGAGTACGACGTAAATGTCTCTTATTGGCACTACTGGTTAAGCTTAAATCAACAAGCTATAAAACCTTTACATGAAGTAAAATCAGACCTTGAAATTGCTTCACTATTATCAAAATATATGAATAAAAAAGAGAAAGGCTCTTGTACTTTTCCTCAAAACTATGATAGTAAAGAGTTAACAATCAAAGAGTTTAATAAAAATATCTATGAACAATTTGGAATAAAATCATGGAAAGAGCTAGAAAAAGGACCTGTAAAAGCAAAAGCTGTTATTCCATTTGCAGATGGCAAATTTAAAACACCAAGTGGTAAGTTTGAATTCTATTCTAAAAAAGCAGTAGAGCATGGACATACTGCTCTACCTGAATATTTGGAAGTAAGAAAACCTTACGATAAATATAGATTGACTACCTTACACTCTAGGTTCTCACTTCATTCACAGTTTCAAAATCTTGACTGGATGGAAGATATCAATCCCGAACCATTTGTTTATATAAATCCAGAAGATGCAGAATATAAAAGAATTAAAACAGGAGATATGGTATCAGTTTTTAATAAGCAAGGTATATTAAGACTTAAAGCGAAAGTTACTGACAATACTCCTGTAGGTACATTTATGATGTATGAGCAGTGGTATAACAACAGTATTTATAATGTAAATGAATTAGTTGATGATACACCTTCTGATATGGGTTCATTTAAAACTGGTGCACCAGGTATCGCTTTACAAGATACTTATGTAAATATTAGAAAAGTATAAGGAGGAGATTATGCAAAAAGCTTTTTTAGTTGATAGTGAAAAATGTTTAGGTTGTAATACTTGTGCAATGGCATGTAAAAATCAATATCACCAAGATAAAGGTATATTATGGAGACAAGTAAGAGAGATTGGCCATGAAGAGTATAGAACAGACCAAAATAATATTTTACCTACTCTTGTATGGTATGCAAAACCTCCTAAAGTTAATCTTCCCGCAGAGAGATATTATGCTTCAATTGCATGCAACCATTGTGAAGAACCTGCATGTGTAGCAATTTGTCCAGTTCAAGCTCATACAAAAGATCCTAAAACAGGAATTTGTAAGCATGACCAAAGTTTATGTATAGGTTGCGGTGGTTGCATAAAAGCTTGTCCTTTTGGGGCAGCTAAATTTAATAAGCGATTAGGAAAAGCAGAAAAGTGTAGTATGTGTTGGGAAAGACAAGCAGAAGGAAAATTACCAGCTTGTGTACAATCATGTCCTGTTGAAGCAATCAAACTTATTGATATACATGAACAAAAATATGCAAAATTAGGAGAAAAAAATCCTCTTGGAATTGATTATGCAGTTGATGCGCCAACAAAACCAAGTACAAGATTTATTCACTCTTCAATGCCTGATAAAGTTTATAGACTTAAAGATTAAAAAATGAAATATTTACTAATACTACTAACATCTATCTCTTTTTTAATGGCAAAAGGTTCATGTCTATTATTAGAAGATACTTTTGATGATTACTCTTCACAAAAAGTAGGAGTAATTGTTCCTAAAAGCTTTAAAATAGGAGAAAATAAGATAAAAGTAGTATTAGAAAAAACCAATATTCCTTCTGGATTTATGCTTACTTCTATTTTTGATTTAATTAAATTTGATGGCATTAAAAAACCAGAATTTCTAAGTGGATATCCTATAAGTTCCCTTATTATAAAAGAGAAAGGCGAATATAATATAAATTTGAAAGTAAATTTAGTTTATAAAAATAGTTGTGGTGGAATTCAATTTTCAAATTTATTAACTAAAAATATAAAATTTAATATAAACTAGATTATATTTAAAAACTATATTTTGTATAATTATTATACAAAAAATTAAAATCTAATTTGACATATAATTAACATATCTTTTAGCTATAATGAAATTAAGTTTTGACACAAAGGTGAAAGATATGTTAGTTTTAGTTCTTAATGCGGGTAGTTCCTCTTTAAAATATCAATTAATGAATCCTGAGACAACAGAGGTAAAAGCTTCTGGATTATGTGAAAGAATTGGGATTGATGGTAGACTTGTTCATGAAGCAAGAGGACATAAAATCAAAAAAGACATAAAGATGTTGTCACATAAAGAGGCAATAGAAATAGTACTTGACTTTTTAACAAATAGTGAAAATAAAGTGATTGACTCTATTGAAGAGATTGATGCAATTGGACACAGAGTTGTTCATGGTGGAGAACACTTTAATAAATCTGTAATAATCAATGACGAAGTAATTAAAAAACTTGAAGAGATAATTCCACTTGCACCACTTCATAACCCAGCAAATATTACAGGAATGAAAATAGCTCGTGAAATTATGCCAGGAAAACCAAATGTTGCAGTATTTGATACTGCATTTCATCAAACAATGCCACCTTCATCTTTTATGTATGCTATTCCTTATGAAGACTATAAAGAGCATGGAATTAGAAAATATGGTTTCCATGGTACATCTCATTATTATGTATCTAATGAAGCAAAAAAGATGTTAGATAAAAAAGACTCTAAAATTATTGTTTGCCATTTAGGAAATGGCTCTTCTGTATGTGCTGTACGAAATGGAAAATCAATTGATACATCAATGGGTTTAACCCCTTTAGAAGGATTAATTATGGGTACAAGATCAGGAGATTTAGACCCAGCAGTTATCTCTTTTTTAATGGATAAAAAAGGTATGACAGCAGATGAAGTTAATAACTATTTAAATAAAAAATCTGGACTACTTGGAATATCTGGAATAAGTTCCGACTTAAGAGAGATTATTGATGCTTGTGAAAATGGAGATGAAAGAGCGGCAACTTGTATTGATATGAAATGTAATAGAATTAAAAAATATATCTGCTCATATGCAGGAATACTTGAAGGCGTAGATGCAATCTGCTTTACAGCTGGTATTGGAGAGAATTCAGACTTAATTAGGGAAAAAGTTTGTTCAGGCTTAGAGTTTATGGGTGTGGAAATTGATACAAAAAAAAATAAAACAAGAGTTGATGGTACAAGAGAAATTAATAAAGATTCATCAAAAACTAAAATTTATGTTATCCCAACTAATGAGGAGTATGTGATAGCTCACGACACTTATAAATTAGTAAAAGCTAAAAGCTTTTACTAAGCACTCTTCATTAAATCTTAAATTTTCTACAATATTTATACTTACACTTTTTGCATGTACATATTTTGTACAATCTTAAGATTTTATGTATAGATTTTTTTTCAAAATGCTACGCAAATGCTATTTAAATGCTATGTTTCTATATTAGAATTTATTGATTTAACAATAAAAGGAAGCTTGAATGGGTTTAATAGAAAGTATTAAAGAAAATGCTAAAAAACAATTAAGAACTATTGTTCTTCCAGAATCTGAAGACGAAAGAGTACTTAAAGCAACAGCTATGGTTCTTAAAGAAAAAACCGCAAATGTAGTTTTAATTGGAAATGAAGAGACAATTAAAGCTGATGCTGCTGCGTGTGGTGCAAATATCGAAGGTGCTACAATTATTGATCCAAAAACATATGATAATATTGACTCTTATATTGATGAACTAGTTGAATTAAGAGCTTCAAAAGGTCTTACAAGAGAAGAGGCTGCTGAGATTATGACAACAGAACCAAGATTTTTTGGTTGTATGATGGTAAGATTTGGAGATGCTGATGGGCTAGTTGCTGGTTCAAACTCACCAACCGCTGACGTATTAAGAGCTGCAATTCAAGTAATTAAAACTGCACCTGGCATTAAAACTGTATCTTCTGCTTTTATAATGGAGACAGCAGATGGAAAATTTGGTGACAAAGGATTACTATTATTCGCAGATTGTGCAGTATTGCCTGACCCAACAGCTGAACAATTAGCTGATATTGCTGCATCTACTGCTGCTACTGCATCTTCAGTTGTAGGTTTAGAACCAAAAGTTGCAATGCTATCATTTTCAACTATGGGTTCTGCTTCTCATCCACTTGTCTCAAAAGTACAAGAAGCTGTTGAAATTTTAAAAACAAGAAATGTGAATTTTGCATTTGATGGTGAAATGCAAGCTGATGCTGCAATTGTTGATGCAATTGGTGCTAAAAAAGCACCTGATTCAGAAGTAGCCGGAAAAGCAAATATCTTAGTATTCCCTGATTTACAATCAGGAAATATTGGCTATAAATTAGTTCAAAGATTTGCAAAAGCTGATGCCCATGGACCAATAGTTCAAGGTTTAGCAAAACCAGTTAATGATTTATCAAGAGGTTGTTCAGTAGAAGATATTGCAAACTTAGTAGCAATCACAGCAACTCAAAGCTAAGAAAAAAAAATTAAAAGGGAAAGATATATGTTAGTATTCATTTTAAACGCAGGAAGTTCATCACTAAAGTATCAATTAATGAATCCAATTAATAAAGAGACTTTAGCAGTAGGTATTTGTGAAAGAATTGGTATTGATGGTGTTTTAAAACATGAGTTTGGTAATGAGCAAAAAATCAAATTAGAAGTAGCTATGCCAACTCATAAAGAGGCTATAGAATTAGTCCTTAAAACTTTAACTGAAGGTGAAGGAAAGGTTATTGATTCTATTGATGACATTGAGGCTATTGGACATAGAGCAGTACATGGAGGAGAAGAGTTTGCTGGTTCTGTAATAGTAACTGAAAAAGTAATTAGCAAAATGAAAGAGCTTATTCCTTTAGCTCCTTTGCACAATCCTGCAAACATTATGGGTATGGAAATTTGTCAAGAGTTAATGCCAGGTAAACCAAATGTTGCTGTATTTGATACTGCCTTTCACCAAACTATGCCTGATTATGCATATATGTATCCACTACCATATGAACAATATACTAAAAATGGTGTAAGAAAATATGGTTTCCACGGAACTTCTCACTACTTCGTATCAAATGAAGCTAGAAATATGTTAGATAAAAAACATAATACTAGAATTATTGTTTGTCACTTAGGAAATGGTTCTTCAGTATCCGCTGTATTTGATGGTAAATGTGTTGATACATCGATGGGACTTACTCCTGTTCAAGGTTTAATGATGGGAACAAGATCAGGTGATATTGGTGCAGGAGCTATTCAGTATATGATGGAAACTGAAGGTTGGAATATCAAAGATATGTTAGATACACTAAACAAAAAATCTGGTATTGTTGGAATTTCTGGAAAATCTTCTGACTTAAGAGAGGTATTAGAAGGAATGGAAGCTGGAGATGATAGATGTAGATTAGCAGTTGATATGATTGCATATATTATTAAAAAATATGTTGGTTCATACGCTGCTGTACTTGATGGTGTTGATGCATTATGTTTCACAGGTGGTATTGGTGAGAATGCTGCACTTATCAGAGAAAAAGTTTGTGCTGGTCTTGATTACATGGGGCTTAATATTGACCCAGTTAAAAATAAGAAAAGATCTAGTGAAGCTAGAGATATCTCTACAAATGGTTCGCAAGGAAGAATCTTTGTTATTCCTACAAATGAGGAATATGTTATTGCAAACGATACTTATAAAATTGTTAAGGGTCTTGAGTAAGAGTTACTCATTATCTTATCTAAAGAAAAGAGAAAAAGGTAAGGAAATAAAAAACCTTACCTCTTTTTCTAATAAGCTTTTAAGCCACTTTGAAAGTGCATTGTAAACTTAGCAGCTGCCTCATCTATAATTTTATCTAAAAACTTTTCAAACTTATTTTGTTGTTTCCAAGAAGCTTTTTTAACTTTAGCAAGTCTTTGGGTCTCTGCTTCTGCAAAACTAAGTGTTGCTACCTCATCAATAAGCCCTACTTCTTTTGCCTGACTTGAAGTAAAAATATGTGCATCTGCAAATTTTGTATGATTTTCTACTTTTAGTTTTCTTGCCTTTGCTACATCACTTACGAACATATTGTAAGTATCATTTATTACCTTATTTAATTCCTCTTTCTCATAAGAAGACCAAGCTCTTGTTGGAGTTCCAGACTCTTTATATTTTCCAGCCTTTATTGTTTGAGTTTTCACTCCAATCTTTTCCATAAGCTCTTCTAAATTTGTCCCTTGAAAGATAACTCCAATTGAACCTATCATAGAACCAGGATTTGCAATAATTTTATCTGCCCAAATAGAAGCATAATACGAACCACTTGCCATAACTCCACTAGCATATGCTACCACTGGTTTTAGTTCACTTAACTCTTTTATTGCATATGCTAATTCAACAGAAGGAGCAACTGCACCACCTGGTGAGTTTACACTAAAAAGCACACCTTTTATCTTCTTATCTTTTTTCGCTTCTTCAATTTGAATCATAACTTTTTTAATATTTAAAATTGGTCCAAATAATTCAATTTTTTGAAGATTTGCAGTTTCATAAGACTCTTTCATTGTTGCTTCATCGGAACTTGAAACAAAAAAATATACAATTGTTAAAAATACTATTGTTTTAAAATATTTAGTAATAAAATCTAAAACTGCAATGATAGGATAAAACAACTTTTTAATAAATTCAAACATCTTTACCTCCAATAATAGTCTTATTTACAAATTTTGTATGTAAAATAATATTCATATATAAATCATCTTCATCTTTTACTTCATCAGGAAGAGAAAAAGATATTATATCCGCATCTTTATCTTTTTTTAGTATGCCTTTGTTTAAACCTAAGACATTACTTCCATTTCTTGTAGCCGCAATAATTAAAAACTTTGATAACTCAATAATATTTCTATCTTCATGTATCATTAAAGCATTTCTAAGCTCATCAAACATTGATAAAGAGTTATTTGAGCTTAAACCATCCGTTCCAATAGCTATTGGTATATCTTTATCTATAAGCTTTTGTATATTTAATTTACTATTATTTAAAAATCTATTTGATGTAGGACAATGATTAACCGTTGCTCCTAACTCTTTTATCTTATCTAAGTCTCTATTACTTGCTTCAACACAATGAGTAAAAGATAGAGTTTTCGTTCCTTTAAATTGTTCTAAAAACTCCATTGGTTTTGATACAGCCTTCTCTTGTCCTAAAAAATTTTTAAAAAACTCAAAAAAACCACCCAAATCTTTATGTAACCACTCAAACTCTTCAGGCGATTCTAAAAAATGAGAACTTACAGGTAAGCCTTCACTGTTTGCAAGTTTTAATGTCTCTCTTAATAAGAAGGGATGTACTGAATATGGAGAATGAATAGCAACTGCTGGAATAAAACTTTCACTTGCATTTTTTTTTGCATTCTCTAATCTTGCTTTAAAGTCAGCAAATAGAGTATCTACCATATTAGGTTTACTTCCAATAACTTCATTAAAAAAAACTGTATTAATAGGTGCATCTATACAAGCTTGCATATCAAAACTATATGAAGATATTGCTCCAATAGTTGTAGTTCCCGTTTTAAGCATTTTATTTAACTTTTGTGAGATGAGCTTAGAAGTAGCTTTTTCTATAAGTTCATCCCTTGAAGAGATAACTGAATTAAGCCAATTCATAAAGTTACCATACTTTAATGTAGTTGTATTAGCAGAAAACTCAAGGTGAATATGAGAATTAATAAGCCCAGGCATTAAAACAGAGTTTTTACCTAACTTCTCAATCTTTTTATTTGGATATTTTTTTTTAATATATGATAAAGTAGCTACATCTACAATTTTTTTGTTATATACGACAGCACCATCCTTTATGATAGTGCTATTTGCATCACAAGTTATTACCCAAGATGCACTTAAAATAGTCATTTCTTATTTAACTTTTGTAGCTTGTTTTTGTGCCACTTCTATTGCTTTAACTTCAGAAATAATTTGTGTTAAAGCCATTAATCCCATGTGATAACCAAAAGGACCAAATCCTGAAATTATACCAGCTGACGCACTTGCAGTAATTGATTTTTGTCTAAACTCTTCTCTTTTATAGATATTTGAAATATGCACCTCTACGGTTGGAAGATTAACTGCATTTAAAGCATCTTTAATAGCAATTGAAGTATGGGTAAATGCTGCAGGATTAATTAAAATGCCATCAACTGTTCCTAAACACTCTTGAACTCTATCAACAATCTCTCCTTCTAAGTTTGATTGAAAAAACTCTAGTTCAACTCCATTTTGTTCAGCACTTGCTTTTAGTTGTTCATGTATTTGATCTAATGTCATTGAACCATAAATATGTTGCTCTCTAATACCTAACATATTTAAGTTTGGACCTTGAATAACTGCAATTTTCATATTATATTTTCCTTTTATAAATTTTGGGTAAGATTATATTAAAATTTTAGTTAAAAAAGGTAAAATCAATGAAAAACTATATACTTTTAAATGAAAATGCAATCTACTATGAGTGTGGTTTTTCTTGCGATAATGTTATTTTTTTAAGTCTTAATAATGATAACTACTTTATTACAGATTCTAGGTATACCATAGAAGCAAAAGAGTATATTAAAAACTGTGAAATAATTGAGAGTTCAAACTTTATCGAAGATACTCAAAAAATTTTAAAAAAAAATAAAATAAAAAAAATCATTTTTGATCCAAATGATTTTAAACTCTCATTTTATCAAAAGCTAACGACTGGATTAAAAATTGATTTTATTCAAAAAGAGAACTTTTCTAAACTAAAAAGAGTAATAAAAACAAATGAAGAGATTGAGATACTTAAACATGCTTCAAAAATAGGAAGAGAAGGCTTTAAAGAACTTGCAAAATATATTAGAAAAAATGGTTTTAAACAAAAAGAAAACTTTTTACACTTTAAAGCTATTGAGAAAATGTCACAAAGAGGAAACTATGATTTAAGTTTTGATCCTATTGTTGCGATAAATGCAAATGCAGCAAAACCTCATGCTCTTCCAACAAACAAAAAACTTAGACTTAATAATTTACTACTAGTTGATGCTGGAGTTAAATACAAAAGATACTGCTCTGATAGAACTTGTACCTCAGCAGTCAATTTTGAAACCTTCTCATTTAAAAGAGAGCAAATTTTTAAAAATAAAAAACATCAAAAAATTTATGATATTGTTTATAAAGCCCAATTAAACGCTATTGAAAAAGCTAGAGTTGGTATGAAAGCAAGTCAAATTGATAAATTTACTAGAAATATAATTGATAAAGCAGGCTTTGGAAAATATTTTGTTCATAGTACAGGGCATGGTGTTGGTCTTGATATTCATGAATTTCCAAACATTAACTCTAAATCAGATACTATTATTGAAGAAAATATGGTTTTTACTATTGAGCCGGGAATCTATTTACCAAATGAGTTTGGAGTTAGAATTGAGGATACAATTGTTATGAAAAATGGTAAGGCTGAAATTCTTTAATTTTTAAAAAGTAATCTTGACTTATTTAATAAGTTATATATCATCAAAGGAAAATATGAAAAAAAAATTGAGTAAGACTTTAACACTTTTTTACACTAATAATTTTCCAAAAGTCTTTAATCCTACAACAAGGAAAAAATATATTATAACTATTGGTATTGGGGGAAATATAGGAAATACAAAAAAGATTTTTGATAAGTTAATCTTATTTTTTAATAAAAATTCTAAATTTGATTTACTTATGACATCTCCCTTACTTTTAAATCCTCCTTTTGGTTTTCTTGAACAAAAAGCATTTTTAAATGGTATAATTCGTCTAAGTACAAACCTTAGTGTAAATGAGTTTTTCAAGATTACACAAAGGTTGGAAAAAAGATTTGGAAGAAAGCGATCCTTTCAAGATGCGCCTAGAACTCTGGATATAGATATCATATTTTTTCATAATAAAAAAATAAATACAAAAAAACTTATTATTCCTCATAAAGATTGGGCCAATAGAGAATCAGTGATTATTCCTTTAAAAAGGATGTAAAATGAAAAAAAAAGTAATGGTAGGTATGAGTGGAGGAATTGATTCCTCAGTTACTGCTTATATGTTACAAAAAGAAGGTTACGAAGTTGAAGGTTGTTATCTAAAACTTCATAATAGAACAGACGGTTATCATGAAAGAAATTTAGGATATATAAAAGATGTTGCTAAATTTCTTAATATTAAATACCACATATTAGACTTAGCAGATAAATTTACTCAAGAAGTATATGATTATTTTGTAGACTCTTATTTAGAAGGAACTACTCCTAATCCATGTGTAAAATGTAATAAACAGATTAAATTTGGTGCAATGCTAAAATTTGCACAAGAACAAGGGGCTTCATATTTGGCAACTGGACACTATGCAAAAACAGATGGTAAATTTTTCTATGAAGCAGATGATAAAACTAAAGATCAAAGCTATTTTTTATCACAAGTAGATAAAGAAGCTCTTCCTTATATGATGTTTCCATTAAGTACTTACAAAAAAGAAGATATTATAAAATTTGGTGCTGAACTTGATGCTGCATATAAAAGAATTACAGAAAAAAATGAGTCTCAAGAGATTTGTTTTGTTGAAACCGTCTATACTGATGTTGTAAAAAAACATGCAAATATTGATAGACCAGGAAAAGTATTAGACAGTGAAGGTAATATTGTAGGTGAGCATAAAGGTTATATGCACTATACAATTGGGAAAAGAAGAGGATTTACTGTTCATGGTGCACATGAGCCACACTTTGTAACAAAATTAAATCCCGAAGATAATACTATTGTTGTAGGTAAAAAAGAGGCTTTAGAGATTAATAATGTTGAAATTGAAAACTTAAATATGTACATTGATGACAAAGAGTTTGATTGTACTGTAAAATTAAGATATAGATCACACTCAACTCCTTGTAAAGTAAAAATTGAAAAGGATAAAGGAACTATTAGTTTAGAAGAACCAGCATTTGGGGTTGCATCTGGACAACTTGCTGTATTTTACTTAGACCAAAAAGTTATTGGAAGTGGTTGGATAATTAATACAAAATAAAAACTTCAAAGCTTTTAATAGTGTATAAGAATTAATTAGATAAAATCCCAATACGATACACTATCACACAAGGAAAATCTAATGTCAAAATATAAGCTTTTTAGTGGTACTGCGAACCCTGAATTTGCTAATAGAGTTGGTAAATATTTAAATATTGAAGTTGGTGGAGCAACTATCAAAAAATTTAGTGATGGAGAGATCTCTGTTCAAATTAATGAAAGCGTAAGAGGTCAAGATGTATTCATCGTACAACCTACCTGTGCTCCTGCAAATGATCACTTAATGGAACTTCTTATTATGATAGATGCATTAAAAAGATCAAGTGCAAAATCTATTTCTGCAGTTATTCCATATTATGGCTATGCAAGACAAGATAGAAAAGCAGCTCCAAGAGTTCCAATCTCTGCAAAATTAGTAGCAGACATGTTAGAGACCGCTGGTATTCATAGAATGATTACCATAGACTTGCATGCTGCTCAAATTCAAGGTTTCTTTGACATTCCAGTTGACAACCTATATGGTTCCTTACTATTCGTAGAATATATAAGAGCAAAAAGACTTAAAAATCCAATAATTGCAAGTCCAGATATTGGAGGAGTTGCAAGAGCAAGAAGCTATGCTGACAAACTTGGATACGATTTAGTAATCGTTGACAAAAAAAGAGAGAAAGCAAATGAGTCTGAAGTTATGAATATTATTGGAGATATTCAGAATAAAGATGTAATTTTAGTTGATGATATGGTGGATACAGCAGGTACTCTGGTAAAAGCAGCTGAAGTATTAAAAGAGAAAGGGGCTGCATCTGTTATGGCTTGTACTACACATGGCGTACTCTCTGGACCTGCATTTAATAGAATAAATTCAGGAACACTTGATGAGCTTGTAATTTCCGATACAATTCCAATGAAATATCAGAGTGATAAAATCACTGTGTTAACTGCAACTAAAATGATTGGAGAAACTATTAGAAGAATTACTAATAACGAATCCGTTAATTCTATATTTAACACATAAATTAAATTTTTTAAATAGATAATAAGAAATTAATTTATTATTTGTTAAAATATTGTAACTATATACATTAAGGAAAAACATGAAAAAAATTTTATTATCAACTGCACTTTGTGCAACTATGATATTCGCGGCAAATAGTGAGTACAAATATGAGATTACACCTCTCATAGGTGGTACTTATACTGAAGGGAACCTAAACTTAGATAGAAACTATGCAAATGGTGGGTTAAGCATTGGTTTTAATTTAGATAACTCAATGTTTGATCAAATTGAATTAGGAGTTCTAAGAAGTATAGAAGATGTGGACTATGATGATGGTAGGGATACTGGTATTACTAGAGTCTTCACTAACTTAATTAAAGAGTACTCTTTAACTAATTCAACTTCTTTATATACATTAATTGGTGCTGGTGTTGAACATTTTGATGAAGAAGCATTTGATAATGAAGATGGTTTATTCGCAAATTACGGTTTAGGTATCAAATACAAAATCTCTGAAGCAATGTCACTTAAAGCAGATGTTAGACATTTAGTTGAGTTTGATGACAGTGATAACAATCTATTATATACTGTTGGTTTAGCGATTCCATTTGGTAAAAAAGCTTCTGCAACTCCTGTAACTCCTACACCTATGGACTCTGATAACGATGGTGTTGTTGACTCTAAAGATCAATGTCCTTCAACTCCTGCTGGTGCAACAGTTGATGCAAATGGATGTGAACTTGACTCTGATATGGATGGAGTTGTAAATAGACTAGACCAATGTCCTTCAACTCCAAAAGGTGATATTGTTGATGAAAAAGGATGTTCATTAAAAGTTAATTTAAATATTAACTTTGAAACTGATTCAGCAGTAATTAACAACTCATATGATTCAAAAATCAAAAAATTTGCTGATTTTATGAAAGCATTTCCTTCTGTAAAAGGTAAAATTGAAGCTCACACTGACTCAGTAGGTTCTAAGGCTTATAATCAAAAGCTTTCTGAAAGAAGAGCTACTTCAACAGTAAAAGCTTTAGAAGCATATGGTGTAGAGACATCAAGATTAACTTCTCAAGGATTTGGAGAATCTAAACCTAAAGCAACAAATGACACTGCTGAAGGTAGAGCAGAAAATAGAAGAGTTGAAGGTTCTATTTATAGATAACTTTTAACCTTTATGTAGATTTTAGACCTAAGTCTAAAATCTACAGTTCATCACTAATTTAACTATAAAAATTTCTTAACTCAAAACTAACAATATTTTAGATATAATCGCGAATAAATATAAAAACCTATAGGAACAACCTTGCAAAAAAATATTAGAAATTTTAGTATTATTGCTCATATTGACCACGGAAAATCTACTCTTGCAGATAGAATTATTCAAGAGTGTGGAGCTATTACAGACAGAGAAATGTCATCTCAAATAATGGACACTATGGATATTGAACAAGAGCGTGGAATTACTATTAAAGCACAAAGTGTAAGACTTGATTATGAAAGAGATGGACAAAAATATGTTTTAAATCTAATTGACACACCAGGACACGTTGACTTTTCATATGAAGTAAGTAGGTCTTTAGCATCATCAGAAGGTGCCTTATTAATTGTAGATTCAACACAAGGAGTTGAAGCGCAAACAATTGCAAATGTATTTATTGCACTAGATAATGATTTAGAACTTTTACCAGTAGTAAATAAAATTGACCTTCCTAGTGCTGACCCTATGAGGGTATTAGAAGAGACAGAAGAAGCAATTGGACTTGATTGTACAGAGCACAATTTAGTTTCTGCAAAAACTGGACTTGGAGTTAAAGATTTAATTAACTCTATTGTAGATAGAGTCCCTGCACCAACAGGAGATGAAAATGCTCCAACAAAGGCATTAATTTATGACTCTTGGTTTGATAACTACCTTGGAGCACTTGCACTAGTAAGAGTATATGATGGAAGTATTAAAAAAGGTCAAATGCTTAAGATGATGAATACTAAGGTAGAGCATCCTGTATTAAATTTAATGTATCCTCATCCAATTAATAGAAAAAATACAAATGAAATTAAAACTGGTGAAATCGGTATTGTAGTTCTCGGACTTAAAACCTTAGACGGCATTGCCGTTGGAGATACAATGACTGATGCCAAAAATCCAACAAATGAAATTATTGAAGGATTTGAACCTGTAAAACCATTTGTATTTGCAGGAATATACCCTATTGAAACAGATAGATTTGAGGATTTAAGAGAAGCACTTGATAAACTAAAACTAAATGATTCATCTATTTCATATGAGCCAGAGTCTTCAGCTGCATTAGGTTCAGGATTTAGGACAGGTTTCTTAGGTATGCTACATATGGAAGTTATAAAAGAGAGACTTGAAAGAGAGTTTGACCTAGATTTAATAGCCACTGCACCTACTGTTGTTTATGAAGTAGAAAAAACCGATGGAAAAAGAATTGTTATCCAAAATCCATCAGAACTACCAGAACAAAACTATATTCAAACAATTCTTGAGCCCTATGTGAAAGCCACAGTTTTAGTACCAGATGAATTTTTAGGAAATGTTATTAAACTTTTAAATGAAAAAAGAGGTGTTCAAATAAAAATGGATTATATTGGTAAAAGAGTTTTACTTGAATATGATATCCCTATGAATGAAATTGTAATGGATTTTTATGATAAATTAAAATCAACTACTAAAGGTTATGCCTCATTTGATTATGAGCCAGTAGGATTTAGACCAGGTAATCTAAAGAAACTTGATATTAGAATCGCAGGAGAAATTGTTGATGCCTTATCTATTATTGTACCTGAAGAGAAAGCTGTTTATAGAGGTAGAGAGTTTATTAAAGCACTTAAAGAACTAATACCAAGACAACTATTTGAAGTTGCGGTTCAAGCATCAATAGGTAATACAATTATTGCCAGAGAGACTGTAAAATCAATGGGTAAAAATGTTACTGCTAAATGTTATGGTGGTGATATTACAAGAAAAAGAAAACTATTAGAAAAACAAAAAGCAGGAAAGAAAAGAATGAAAGCTATTGGGAAAGTTAATGTTCCCCAAGAAGCTTTTATGTCAGTTCTTAAAATCTAATATTTTATAGTTTTAAAATATTAGATTTAATATTTTTTATTATTTATCCATCACAATACGAGTCCGTTTTTTCTTCTTTTTTATAATTAAATTTTCCTGTTCTAATAGCTGTTTTCTCAAATCCAATATCTCTATATCTTTTTCAAAAATATTTATTTTTGCTTCAAGAAGATCGAGTTTTACCTCTTCTAAAGAGTTAAGTAGTTGTGCAATATGTAATTGTTGATTTAGTTCTGAAATCATATAATCATTCGTAATAATATCAAGTTTTTTTTCATCTACTTTTATTTCTGACATGAAAACCTCCTTCAAAAGTTAAGATTGTCATACTTAATAATTATAAGCAATTAATGTTATAAAAATAAAATATCTAATATAAGCGAATTTATTATATAATTTATAACATTATGAAATGCTTTTTTTGTGAAACTTATTCTATACTTTTAATATGCAATAATTGTCAAAAGAAATTTTTAACTCCATTTCTTTACAAAAGAGAACTTCAAAAGGACTTTTATAATTATAGTTTTTACTCTCTTTCTGATATTCAGAGTTTAATTAACTCAAAATATTACTTTTATGGAGATGAAGTTTTTCATACTCTAGCAAAGCTCTCATTTAAAAAATTTGCTGAAAACTTTCTATTTAATGAAATAGTTTATTCAATAGGTATTGACGAACATACCAGACATGATTTTTCACAAACAGCCATCTTATCTTATCACCTTAAATCAAAATTTATCAAACCTCTTTTTAATCGATGTAAAGCAACAAATATTGTTAAGTATGCAGGACATGATTTAGAGTTTAGAAAAAAAAACAAAAGAGACTTTGTAGTAAATATCTCTGATAAAAAGCTTATTTTAGTAGATGATTTAATTACAACAGGCACTACTATTTTAGAAGCAAAAAAGGCATGTGAGAAGAAAAACAATAAAGTATTATTCTCTTTAACCCTAGCTGATGCTAAATTTTAGTATAATATCTCCTTTTTAAAGAAGTCAACAATGAAAAAGTTCCTTTAGATTTAGGGACTAAAGTTAAAGGAAACTATGTGATTGGAATCATTAATTACAATATGGGAAATTTAGCTAGTGTTTATAATGCATGTCATCTTATTGATGAAAAAGCTTCATTTGTAAAAGATCCAAATGAATTAAAAAAATTTGATAGGATTATTTTACCAGGAGTTGGTGCATTTGGTGATGCAATGGAACACTTAAATCAAACAGGAATGAAAGAAGCAATATTAGAATATTCAAAAAGTGGAAAACCAATGATTGGTATCTGCCTTGGTATGCAACTTTTATTTAAAAGTTCTGAAGAGTTTGGAAAACATGAAGGTCTTGGACTTATTGATGGAAAAGTAGTTTTATTTGATAAATCAAAAATGCATGAAGATACAAAAATCCCCCATATGGGTTGGAATATAATAAAAACAGATGATGAACACACTTTATTTGATGGATTAACTAATCCTTATCTCTATTTTGTACACTCATATCACGCTGTTACAGATGAGAAAAATGTTATTGGAAAAACAGAGTATGGATATGAATTTGTAAGTGCTGTACACAAAGATAATATTTATGGCTTCCAACCACATCCAGAGAAATCACATAATAATGGATTAAAAATATTAAAAAACTTTATAAATATTACATAGTAGGGAAAGAGTATGGATATATTACCAGCAATTGATCTTAAAGATGGTAAAGCTGTAAGATTAAGTAAAGGTCTTATGGATAGTGCAAAAATCTATTCAGATGAACCTTGGCAAGTGGCAAAAAAATTTGAAGAACTAGGAAGTAAATGGGTACATGTTGTTGATTTAAATGGTGCCTTTGCAGGAGAACCAGCAAATTTAGAACAGATTAAAAAAATTAGAGAGAACTGTAATTTAAAAATTGAAGTTGGTGGTGGAATAAGAGAAGAAGAGACTATCAAAATGTATCTTGAACTTGGAGTTGATAGATTAATACTTGGCTCTATTGCTGTAAAAGACCCACAGTTTGTAAAAGATATGGCTGCAAAATATCCAATTGCTGTTGGAATTGATGCTATGAATGGTATGGTTGCTGTTGAAGGCTGGGCAGAAGTATCAACTATGAAAGCAACTGATTTAGCAAAAGAGTTTGCAAATGCAGGTGTTGAAGCAATTATTTGTACTGATATCTCTAAAGATGGTATGCTTTGTGGTGTAAACGTAGAATTTACAGAGAGCATAGCTAAAGCCAGTGGTATAGATACCATTGCATCTGGCGGAGTAAAAGATATTAATGATATAATCTCTTGTAAAAAGAACGGTAATATCGCTGGAGTTATTGTAGGGAAAGCCTTCTATGAAGAAACACTTGATTTAGAAGAGGGATTTAAAATTTTAAACTAAATCCTTTATTTCTCTTGCTCCATTGAAGTATAATGTAATTCAAGACCTTTTGATGTAGCAACAAATCCATTTATATTTATAGTGCCATCATGCACCATCTTATGATGCTCTTTACAAAGTGGTATCAAATTATATTTATGATTTGCATTTATATGCCCTATAAAGCCTTCTTTATTTGCTCTTGCTTGCTCTTTAATATGATGGACATCATCACAAGCTCTACCACAAATAACACAAGTAGAAACAAATAAATCTTTATTATATTTTGATGATTTTTTTTGAGTAAGTCTCTCTATTGCTGAATAATCATCAGTTAGCTTTTTTCTAATATCATTAGCAACAGCTAAAAACCTTCTATCCATATGAAGGGATTTTGCATACTCTAATCCATATATAGAAGAACCACTGCCATACTTTAACTTTCTATCAAAAATTAATTTATCTTCTTCATCTTCGTACATAACAGATAAATGAAGAGAAATTATATTTTTCAAGTTTTGTATCTCTTCTATTTTAGGAAGTTGATGTAAATGTGTAGCAAAGACAAAAAGTGTTTCTAATTTCGCAAGTTTTAAGATGGCACTTGCAACAATAGATAGTCCACTCATCGTTTCTGTACTATGTGAAATCTCATCTCCTAAAATCAATGATTGTTTTGTAGCACGATTAAAAATATTTTTTAGCTCCAACATCTCAACAGCAAAAGAGGATAAACCTTTTGCAATATTATCAGCCCCACTAATTCTTGTAAATACAGAATCAAAAATCGAGAATCTCATAGACTTTGCAGGTACATAAAATCCAGCTTGTGCAAGTATTACTGTAATTCCTATTGACTTCATAAGTGAAGATTTACCAGATGAATTAATTCCATAAAGAAGTATCCCATGCATCTTGTTATTTTTAATACTAATTGGATTTGAATTTTTTACTATCACATTATTTTTATGTTCATCACTAACTAAAGATAAATCACCTAAAACAATATCATTAGGTACATAAATTCCCTGTTCTTCATTAGCTTCAATAATTGGATGTCTTAAATCTATAAGCTCTAAAAAATTCTCATTATCTTGTGTTTTTACAATTTTTGGACAAACATAATTATATTTTTTGGCTGTCTTAATATTTGAAACTGTTAAATCAATCTCAGCAATAAACTGAACCAACTCTTCAAGTAAAGTTACGAATCTCTTCTCAAATTCTATTAATTTATCTTTAAATACAAGCTTATTAAGCTCAATAATTTTTCTTAGATTATGAACATACTTATCTGATATAGTATCCATAAAAGAACAAGAGATTTTTACAGAATTTGTTTGAATTTTTACTTTAAAATCTTTTAAAAGAAGTAATTCATCATCAATAATAATATGAGAGTTTAAAAGCTCTTCTCTTATAAGGTTATACCTATTTTTTGTTAGAGATAAAAAGAAACCCTCTTTATCAAGTCTATTTATACTTACAAAGTTTGAATCATTAGAGTTTAAAAAAGATAAAAAATGTTTTCTAAGAAGTTCTAATTTTGAAAAAAGTACTTCGTTCTCTTTATTTAATTCATCAATTTTTGTATTAATTCCATTGCAAACCATATTTGCTTCAACATCTTTTAACATATATTTACCAGATACAGCTAAATCAAAAGTAGATTCAATAGAGTCAATAAACATTTGAAGTTCTGCTAAACTACAAGGAGGAGTAATAAACTTATAGTTATTCATAAAGGCAACTACCTCTTTAATACTAAGTAAAGAATCATAAAGATAGTTAAGTTCAAAAGGATGCAATCTTGCAAGTTTAATTCTTCTTGTAAGCCTCTCTATATCATAAATATTAGCAAGTTCATTCTCTATTGATGTATGATAATCATAAAGCTCTTTTGAAAGAGCATATCTTCTTAAAAGCTCTTTACTATCTTTAACAGGATGAGTAAGTCTCTCTTTTAAAAGTCTTTTCCCCATAGCCGTTGATGTATTATTGATAAGCTTTATTAAACTTGGATTATGCGTTGTCTCAATAATATTTAACTGCTCTAAAGCATTATTACCCAAATAGATATATTTACTAATATCAAGCTTAACAGGAAGTGATAGCTTTTGAACAATATTTGAATCATGACAAATTACAAAATCAATTAAAATAGCTAAAGATTGAGTACATAAAGGTGCCCTTTCCATATCAAGATGTTCAATAGCTGTTAAAAGTGATTCTATATCAAATACTGATTTAAAAAGCTCATTTTGATATGATATTTTAGGAATAAAAGAACCAATATGGAAAGTTTTTAAATTAAGCTCCAAATAATCTATTACCTCTTTTTGGTTTATATTTTTATCAGTAAAAGTAATAATCACTTCATTTGTACGATGCATATTCATATAATTAAATATTTCATCTAAAGCATAAAACTTATCTTCACCTGTTCCATGTACTTCATTATAATGACATTTACCAGTTGTTACATCAATTGCAGCATATCCAACTAGATATATTCCCTTTATTTGTTCAACTACTAATGATGTAATATTATTTTCATCTTGATCAATTACAAAATCAAAGTTTGTTCCAGGAGATACCACAGTATCTAAGTATCTACTAACTTTTGGAGGAATCCCTTTTTGTCTAATAATTACAATTGTATATTTTTGTTCAGCAATTATTCTTGCAAGATGTTTTTCAAATGATATGGTTGGAACTCCCGCCATTATTGGGTTTTCCTGTGAGTTTTCAAGAATTGATTTATTTTTTCTTGTAAGTTGGATATTTAATAGTTCTGCAATCGCTTTTGCTTTTCCTATTTGTTCTTCATCATTATTTACTTCATATACTTCAAAAAAAGTTCCTATCTCCATAAGAACAACAGTATTTGTTCCATACTTTTTTTCAAATAGTCTTTGAAGTTTAAAATAAGTAGCAGTAAGTAAGGTTTTTTTATCCTCTAATAACTTTTGAACTTCTTCTCGCAATTTACTTCTTAACTCCCGTCCAATCTCTTATTTGTGTTCTTTCTTCTCTTGTTAAATCTGCCTCTTTATGAAACTTTTTATAACTATTTGGTGGCATAGATGCATAAGCCGTTCTAAATATCTCTTTTAACTTTTTTTGTTTTTGCTTTTCATCATAACTTTCCCATTCAGAGAAGTTAAGTGCTTTTCTTCCATTTTTTACATTATTACTAATAACCCAAGAAAAAGGTGCTATATTAGAGTACCAAGGCCATCTTACTTCATTTGAATGACAATCATAACAAGCATTTTTAAACAAAATCATAATATCTTCGGGAGCTTTAAGCTCTAAAATTTTATCCCTTACAGCATTTGTTTTTTCTGTTTGAATAAACTGCATTGAAATAAACACCAATGCAATAATTAGGAGTGCTCTTTTCAAAATTCTAATCCATAAATAAAGAATATGGTCTTCTTAACTCTTCAATAAACTTAGATATAAAAATATTTCTTCCATATCTAAAAAACTCTTTTGAATCAAAAAAGACTAAAACTGTTGGAATAGAAAATACCGAAAATTTACTTGCTATTTCTTTAGAGAAGTCAACTTTTACTTCATAAACTTTCATTTTTGGAAAGTTTTTTAAAAGCTCTTGTTCAATCTTAGGTTTTAAAACTTCACAAACTGAACAAGCAGCTCCAGAAAAATAGATTAGTACAGGTTGCCCTGTACTAATAATCTTATCAATCTCACTATTTGTTAATATCTGAATCATAAACTACTACTGACTCTCTCATCTTCTCTTCGGCTTTTTTCTCTTCTTCTTTAATTAACTCTTCTGCATCAACATTCTTATGATCTTTTCTATTTACAAAAATATCATGCCTACTTAAACTAATTCCTTTCATATGAGTTAAAGGAAAGGAGAAAGCAATACCTTTCCCCGTTGTTGTTATATGAAGTGAATGAATAATAGATTTGATAACAGGATTTACTAAACTTCTTGGAAGTAAGAACAATAATAAAGCATCATTTGCTTCAAAAGAAGTTCTATAAAAATTATCAATTTTACTAAGTCCAATACCATCTGCTTTTAATACAGTAACACCAGGAGCACCAGCTTTATTTGCCGCTTGAATCGCATCAACTTTTTTCTCTTTTGGAACAATAATTACAACTGCACTAAAATCCATAGGTAAAGAGTGTCTTCTATCACTTCCATCGATGTTAACAGTAGCTAAATCCATATTCTCTGCGTCAATCAATGCATCTTTTAGAATATTTGCAGCTTCAATTTCAGTATCAGATTTAACTCCAAGTTTCTCAGTAATAATACCATAAAGCATCACCGTAATCATTGGGAATAAAGAAGCAAATGCAATAAGACCAAAGCCATCAATTAAAGGACTTCTACCTTCAATATTTGTTGCAAGACCAATACCAAGTGCCGCCACTAAAGGAACTGTAACAGTTGAAGTTGTTACCCCACCAGAATCATAAGCAATAGGAATAATATATTTTGGTGCAATCCAAGTTAAAATAATTACTACAATATAACCAACAATAATATAGTAATGAATATACCCACCATTAACAATTCTATAAGCTCCAAGTGAAATACCTATTGCAACACCAGCTGCAACAAATACCCTTAAAGCAAAATCATTAATTTTACCATCACTAATCTCTTTTGATTTTTTAGCAATTGCCATAAGTGCAGGCTCTGCCATTGTTGTAGAGAAACCAATTGCAAAAGCAAAAGCATAAATCATAAGTATAGATTCAGATTTAGTTAACTGATAAGCCATAGTCTCACCCAGACTAAATAGTCCCATTTCAAGACCAAGAATAAAAGCATCTAAACCTAAAATAACTAAAATAAAACCTAAAAATACTGTTTTTATATTATCAATTTTTTTCTTTAAAACTGCATATTGAAAAAATAGAATAATAAGTAAAATTGGAGCAACATCTTTTACAACATTAAATATACCCATTAATAAAGATTGCACTGTAATATCAGTAGCATTTGAAACAGATACATGTACTACAACCTCAGCAACATCTTTCGCATCAACTAAATTATATACTGCAATTCCATAAATCTGTACAAAAATCATAGGTGTTAGTGAAGCAAAAGCAATAAGTCCAAAGCCATCAATAACAGGATTTCTTCCTTTTATAGTTGAAGCTAATCCAATACCAAGTGCCGCAACAAGAGGCACTGTTACAGTTGATGTGGTTACTCCTCCTAAATCATAAGCAAGACCAATAATCTCTTGCGGAGCAAAAAAAGTCACCCCTACAACAGCAATATATCCAATAATAATATAGTAGTGAATAGGATGCCCTTTATAGATTCTAAAGACACCTAAGAAAATTGCAAAGCCAACTGAACCTGCAACCACAAGTCTTAGAATTGTTGCATCAATACGACCAGATGAGATAGAAGCTGCCTTATCCGCAATAACTGCAAGTGCTGGTTCTGCAATAGTTGTACCAAAACCAATTAAAAATCCAAAGAATAGTACCCAAGCCATTGTACCATGCTTTGCGAAATCTCTTGCTAATCCTTCTCCAACTGGAAAAATACCTATTTCTAAACCTTGTAAAAAGACTGCAAGACCTACACCAACAATACATAATCCAATAGCCGTACTAAGCCATCCTTCTGGAACAGCTTGAATAATTGACAATTGGAAAAATAATATTACTACAACAATAGGAATCAAATCTCTAAAGGATTCCTTTAAAAGCTTCAAAAAAAAGTTAAGTTGAGTCATATTTACCTTTCTCCCTGTTTACGACAAATTAACAATTTTTATTTTATAATTATTTATCAAATTTTTTGCTGAAAAAATCAAAAGAAAAAGCTGTAATTTAGGGATTCAAAAAGAGTGAAAATTATGAAGTAGTCAAAAGAGACCACTTCATTTTTATTATACTTGGTGTCCGACTTTTTTAGCTAATCTCTCTTTTTGTGAAAGGTAAGAATTAACTGCACCCAAATAGGCTTTTGCTGTTGCAAGCATTGTATCAATACTTAATCCATGTCCAACAAACTCTGGGCTTGTTTCATCAAAAGATACTCTTGTAGTAACTTTTGCTAAAGCATCTTTCCCTTCCGTTACTGATAAGACTTTATAATCTTTTAATCGACCATCATATCCCGTTAACCTGTCAATTGTTTTAAAGATTGCATCCATTGTACCATCTCCAATGTTCGCATCTTGCAAAATTTCATCTTTATACTTAATAGTAACTGCTGCCATTGGCATCCCATTTGAACAATCTGAAATTTGTAAACCTACTAATTCATATGTTTTATCTTGATTTAACGACTCATCAGTTATTAACATTCTTACATCATCATCTGAAACATCTTTTTTCTTATCTGCTAATACTTTAAATCTTTCAAATGCTGCATTTAACTCTTCATCACTTACATTATCAAAACCTAACTGAGTAATTTTATCCCTAAAAGCTGCCCTTCCTGAATGCTTACCTAAAATTAATGTAGAATCTTTAAATACACCAACATCTTCAGGTTTCATAATTTCATAAGTTTCTTGATGTTTTAATACACCATCTTGATGAATTCCACTTTCATGTGCAAAGGCATTTTTACCAACAATTGCTTTATTTTGTTGTGGTTCTACACCCGTAATTGTAGCAACCAATCTTGAAGTAGGATAGATTTCTGGAGTATTAATATCTGTATACAAATCTCCAAAAGCATCTTTTCTTGTCTTAATAGCCATTACTGCCTCTTCTAAAGAAGAGTTTCCTGCCCTCTCTCCTAAACCATTGATTGTTACTTCAATCTGTCTTGCACCATTTTGTACAGCTGCTAAAGTATTTGCTGTTGCCAATCCTAGATCATTATGATTATGTACTGAAATTCTAGCTCTTTCTCCTGCAAAATCAGACAACTCTTTTACCATTGCACCTAACTCTGTTGGTAATCTATATCCAACTGTATCTGGCAAGTTAATAGTTGAAGCACCAGCATTAATAACAGCATCCATAACCTCTTTCATAAATGAAATCTCTGACCTTCCTGCATCTTCTAAAGAGAACTCAACATCATCAACAAAAGTTCTTGCATACTGCACTGCATGAATTGCTCTTTTAATTACCTCTTCAGGAGACATCTTTAATTTATATTTCATATGAATAAAGCTTGTTGCAATAAAAGTATGAATTCTGTGTTTAGGAGCTTTTGAAACAGCTAATCCTGATTGCTTAATATCATTTTCTACTGCTCTACTTAATGAACAAATTGATGAATTCTTTATTACTTCTGCAATCCTACTTACTGCATCAAAATCCCCTGGACTTGCAGCTGCAAAACCTGCTTCAATAACATCTACACCTAATTTTTCTAATTGTAATGCTACTTTAATTTTCTCTTCTGTATTCATTGAACAGCCTGGAGATTGTTCACCATCTCTTAATGTCGTATCAAATACATAAATTTTATTTTTCTTCATATTCTATTCCCTCATGAAAGTCATACATTATACCTTTTTTATATTATAAAAAAAGTAAAACTAAATTTGCGTGATTATTATATTTAAATTAAATACTAGAGTGATTTAGTAAGAAGGAGAAGAGTGTTAACACTTTTTATAAAATAGTTATTACAAAAATCAAATATTTTCATTTTACTCTCCTTTGTTATTTTAAAAGTAGTACATTATAATAAGTTAAATAGATTTTGTCAATATCTATTTAAACTCTTTTGATAGAAATAGTTGAATCAACTATTTCCATTATTTTTTTCTTCATCTGTTTTGGTATTTGTTGATGTATCATTTTCTTTATTTAGATTATCTTCATCCTCACTACTTTTTGTTGTAGTAGTTTCTTCACTTTTTGATTCACTTGGCTCTTCTTTTAAAGCCTCAGTATGTAAATCTTCATCTTCAAAAACCTTTCCACCATGAGCTTTGATAATCTCTCTTACTCTTTCTCCTGTAATTACTTCAACATCAAGAAGTTCAGCTGTCATCTCTTCAATTGCATTTTTATGCTCTCTTAATGATTGTAATACAGCCTTATATCTTTCATTTAATACTTTAATTACATATTCATCTAAATTTTTTGCCATTTCATTAGAGAAATCTTTTTGTGTTTGACCACCTAAGAATTGATTAGTTCTTTTTTCTAATACCATAAGTCCTGCAACATCACTCATACCATAAATCGAAGCCATTGATTTAATAATATCAGTTGCTCTTTCTAAATCATTTCCTGCACCTGTTGAAATTTCACCAATAAATACTTCTTCCGCAGCTCTTCCACCAAGTAAAGTATCAACTTCTGCTATTAATTCATGTTTTTGCATTAAATATTTATTCTCTTCTGGCGTATTAAGAGTATACCCAAGTGCAGCAAGACCTCTTGGTACAATAGATACTTTGTTTACTTTTTTAGCACCTTTTGTAATCTCAGCAATTAATGCATGCCCCGATTCATGGTAAGCAACAATTTTTCTCTCTTTAGGCGAAATTCTTCTTGATTTTTTCTCTAATCCAGCAATTTGTCTCTCAACTGCTTCTTTGAAATCTTCATAATTAACTTCATCTTTAGATGCTCTACCTGCTAAAAGTGCAGCTTCATTTACAATATTTGCTAAATCTGCACCTGCAAGTCCAGCTGTCATTCTTGCAACCTCTTCAAGATCGACATCTTTTCCTAGTGTAACACCTTTAATATGTACATTTAAAATCTCTTTTCTACCTTCAAAGTCTGGCTTATCAACTAATACTTGTCTATCAAATCTTCCAGGTCTAAGTAGTGCTGGGTCAAGTACTTCTGGTCTATTTGTTGCAGCAAGTACAATTACAGGAGCATGCTCTGTTGAAAATCCATCCATCTCAGCTAAAAGTTGATTTAATGTCTGTTCTCTTTCATCATTTCCGCCCATTGGACCACCATTTGCTCTACTCTTACCAATTGCATCAATCTCATCAATAAATATAATTGCAGGAGCAACTTTTTTTGCTTGTTCAAACAAATCTCTTACTCTACTTGCACCAACACCAACAAACATCTCAATAAATGCTGAACCAGAAACAGATAAAAACTCAACATCAGCCTCACCTGCAACAGCTTTTGCTAATAATGTTTTACCTGTACCAGGAGGGCCTACTAATAATACACCTTTTGGAATTTGTGCTCCAAGCTTAATATACCTATCAGGAGCAGAAAGAAAATCAACTACCTCTTGAACTTCCTCTTTTGCCTCTTGGTTTCCAGCCATATCTTCAAATTTAACATTTGGTTTTTCAGAATTAATCATCTTCTTAGAACTTCCTATTCCAAGAATTCCTCCTGAACCTCCACCCATTGATTTAGACATTCTTTTTGCAAGAAACATCCAAATAGCAAAAAAGATGAAAATAGGTAAAACCCAACCAAATAAAATATCAGCTATTGGATTTTCTTCATTAATCCCACCATATCCAATACCTTTTTGTTCAAGTACTGTAATTAACGTATTATCAGGGATAACCCTTCTTGCTGTATAAGTTATAACTCGTCCATTAGATGGTTTACTTACAGCCTTAATTTGTGTATTTCCAATACCAACATACTCAATTGTACCACTACTAAGCAACTCTTTTAATTCAGAGTATGCAATAGTTTTATTTTTTACTTGACTAAAAGAAGATGATGAACTTATTTGTCCAGGTACTTGTGTTCCACCTTCTGGAAAAATAGCCTTAAATACAAAAATTGTAACTATTGAAAAGATTACAAAAACTATTAGTGGATTATTATTAAAAAAATTGTTATTATTATCTCCACTATTTTTGTTGTTCTTATTTGTCATATAGTTTAACTCCCTTTTATTACTTTTTAAATACTACTGTAATCCACTCATTTTTATGAATTACCTTTATTTGCTCTAAGTCTTTAAATTTTTTTAAAACCTTATCAACATGTTTATCCAAAATCCCTGATATAATTAAAATAGCATCATCATTTAAGCATTTTTTCAAATCACTAGCAATAAATACTAAAACATCAGCAACAATATTTGCCATAACAACATCATATTTTTTCTTTGCATTATTTGCACTTCCTATCCATGACTCATTAAAACTTGTATTATTTAATTCAAAATTTGATTTAGTATCTTTTATACAAACCTCATCTGTATCGCAAATATCAACTTCACAACCCATCTTGGCAGCTGTAATCGCTAAAATTCCACTTCCAGTACCAATATCAATAACAGAATCATTTTCATTTACAAATTCATCAATTGCTTCAATACAACTTGATGTGGTTTCATGATGTCCTGAACCAAAAGATAATGCTGGATCAATTATAATATTGATTTTATCTTCTTTTTCCTCTTCCCAAGAAGGTCTAATAAAAAAGTTACCAATCTCTATTGGTTTAACTGTTTCTTGGTACTGTTTAATCCAGTCAATATTCTTTTTTTTCTCTAAATGCGTTTCGCATTGGATACCTAAAGCCTTTGCAAACTTTTCAATTCCATATTCCACATTAGATAAATCCTCTTCACTTCTTGCGATAATTGTATCATCAAGCTCTTCAATTGCTTCATTTGTCAATGAAGTAACTAAATCTATAAAAAGTTCTAAATAATTTTGTGGTCGAATAATCAATTCATAATAATATTCAGACAAATATATCCTTATTATAAAAATGGCATATTTTATCGAAAATAGTTTTAAAAGAAGTTTTCTATTAGGTCCCTCATTATTTTTTCATCAGATACACGATTAACTATATCCCTAAATTCAGCTGCACCATTGTAACCTTTTGAGTAAGAGTGAAGAAGTTTTCTAAACATCACTACACCATGAATTCCATGAAATTTTAAAACTTCATCATAATGTTCTAAAATAATCTCTTTTTTCTTTTCTTCAGTGATATTCTCTACACCATTTTTTAATTGATAAAAAATCCAAGGTTTGCCAACTGCTGCACGACCTATCATTACTCCATTGGCACCTGTATGTTTTAATACTTTTTGAGCTTTTTCATAATCTGTAATATCACCATTTGCAATTACTGGAATAGTTACTGCTTCTTTAATAGCCTTTATTGCCTCATAATCAACAGGAGCTTTATACTTACCTGCTCTAGTTCTTCCATGCACAGCTATATAATCAACACCACAAGCTTCAACCGCTTTTGCAATATCTACTGGGATTTTTTCATTAACCCCAATTCTAACTTTTGCTGTTGTATATCTCTTTTTATTATATTTTTTCACAGTAGATAAAATCTCTTCTAGTTTCTTTAAATCTCCCAATAGATTTGAACCAGAACCATGATTAAAGACTTTTGGTGCAGGACAACCACAATTTAAATCAATTCCATCAATTCCATCAATATCATTTAATATCTCAACTGCATCCCTTACAAGCTCAGGTTTATTTCCTGCAATTTGTACAAAATAAGGCTCTTCATTAGAAGCCTTTTCAATCATCTTTCTTGTTTTTTCAGATTTATAAACTAATGCATTTGATGAAATCATTTCTGATATAGTTATATCAGCTCCAAATTTTTTAACAACCGAACGAAATGGTAAATCTGTATATCCCGCAAGTGGAGCTAATACCATAAGAGGTTGGCTAAAATCAATCTTATCCTTCATATATTATATATTTAAGTCTTCTAAAGTATAATATTTCCCAGCCTCTTTTAAATCTAATAAAGCTCTAAAAGGTAGAAGCTCATTTTCATTATAACCAGTTAATAAATCTCTAACTTTATCAATCATTTCTAATTCGCATAAAACGTAGAAATAAGCATTTGTAGCCTCTTCATTTTGTTCAAAAATTGCTTCAATTAACTCCAACAACTTATCAGGAGATAGAGCATCTTTATACAATTTAACTAATACTAAATACTCTTGACTATTATAATTAAGAGAATTTGTAATCTTTATAATCTCTTCTTTTGATAGCCCAAACTCTTTATTCTCTATATCTTTAATAAATAATTTTAAAGCCATCTCTTTATCAAGTTTTACATTTGAATAAACTTTTTTAACTGTAGTCATAGCCTTATTTTCTAAAACATTAAAAAAAGCAACTCTTGTAAGCTCTTCTGGATACTGTTCTGATTTTTTTAAAATATCTAAAGAGTAATCAGGCTGTTCATTCATTTTATTAATTAAATTCTGTCTTGCTAATTGAGAACTCTCATCTAATTTTAAAATCTTTTCACTTACATATTTTCCAGCTTTAATATCTTTAATTTGTGAAACCATTTCATTTAATGATTCATCAATTGAAGTAAAAGTATTATCTTTTACATTAAGGTCTAACTGATTTAAAATAGATTCTAAGTTTTTATATGCATTAGTTTTACACCCTTTTTTATCAGTTTTATCTAAAAGAAGTGCTTTTATTGTCTCAATAATTGTTGCTTCATCTTTAATATAAGTTCTATTTTTACAATAATTAATTGAAGCATAAAACATAAGATGTAGAACAGAAAGAATAAATAGTATCAAAGCTGGCAATAGCACCCAAAAAACAATGGGTAGGTTTAATGTTATATTATAAAACCTAAACTCATAATCACCTGCTACATAACTGAATACAACTACTCCTATTATAATAAGAAATAGTAAGGAAAATCCTGTATATACTCTAAGTCCCACATCTAATCCTTTATTTTATTGTTGTCTTTCTAACTCATGAATCTCTCTACACGGTGTACAAAATTTTGCAAAAGGTTTTGCTCTTAATCTACCAATTGCAATTGATTCATCACACATTTCACAAATTCCATAAGTACCTCTTTCAATTCTTTTTAAAGCCTCATCAATTTCTTTTAACTCTTCAATTTGTTGATTTGCTATAATCCCCTCTTTAAAACTATCTGAAGAAACCTCTGCATAATCAAACTCATCTTTACATTCAGAGTCTTTTAAAGAATCTATACTCTCTCTACTTCCTTGAATATTTTTGTTAATTTTTTCTCTTCTTTCAAGCAAAATTTGCTTTAATTCTTCAATCTGTTTCGCATTAGCCATATTATACCCTATTAAAAAAATTTCGAAATTATACTTTAACTTTTATAAATTATTTATGATAAGGGTGATTGTTTTTTATTGCTAACCCTCGAAATACTTGTTCAAGTAGTACTAAAGTTGCGACTTTATGAGCCATTGTCAAAGAACTAAGGCTAATAACTTTATCGAATTTTTTTAAAAAATCTTTCTCAAAACCAAATGCTCCTCCAATAAAAAAATTGATTTCACTATTATTTGAAATTAATTCTGAAAACTCAAAACTATCTAAAGATTTACCCTTAACATCTAAAGCAACACAGTAACCATTCATATAAGGTTCATAGGCTTTTATATAAGATTGTCTTGCCTCATTATTACTTATAGTTTGTGCCTTTGCAATATTTTTATTAAAAATAGAATGCACTTCAACTTTTGCATACTTTGAACACATCTTAATAAACTCATTTAGTAACTTATCAAACTCATCTTTAGAAGGTTTAACTATTGCATAGATATTAATCTTCATATAATCCACTTCCAACTACATTAAAATGTATATTTTTTATCTTATCATTAATATTTACACCACCAATAGCACATACTGGATGCTTTGAAATTTTTGCTAGATATGAAAGTTTTTCTCCTAAGATATTATCAATATTTTTTGTTGAAGTAAGTTTATAGGCTCCAAGACCTATCATATCTATATCTAAATTATTTGCCTCTAATATCTCATACTCGTTATGAGTAGAAAGTCCTAAAAGTTTGTTTCCTATTCTCTTTCTAATTAATTTAACTGCAACTGTTTTATCACCACATATTTTTCTAAAATCTTCTTGACCTAAATGAACACCATCTGCATACTCAATTAACTCAATTTTATCATTTACTATAATTGGTACATCCAAATGTTTCTTTAGATATTGTAAATTTTCAATTTGTGTTTCAGTAAGATTTATCTTATCCCTATATTGAATAATCTTTGCATCATACTTTTTTGCAAGTTTTACAAAGTTTAATAAAAAAAGCTCTTTTTTTAGAAGTGTACTATAATCACAAAGAGCATAAAGATGGTTTGAGATACTTGGTTTAAAACCAAGTATCTCTTCAAGTCTATTAGACATTAACTAGCTTGATTATCATTTTTTGTAAACATTGTTAATAAATCAGAAAGTGTCTTTTTCATCTCTGTTCTATTAACAACCATATCAATTGAACCCTTTTCAAGTAGGAACTCTGCCCTTTGAAATCCTTCTGGTAAATCAGCACCAATTGTTTGTTTAATAACTCTTTGTCCTGCAAACCCAATTAAAGCACCAGGTTCAGCAATAATAATATCACCTAACATTGCAAATGAAGCAGAAACTCCACCCATAGTTGGGTCAGTTAAAACAGAGATATAAGGAAGTTTTGCTTGATCCATCTTTTTAAGAGCTGCTGATGTCTTAGCCATTTGCATTAAAGAGAAAGTCGATTCTTGCATTCTAGCTCCACCTGAAGCAGACACAATAACTAAACCTTGATGTTTCTCCATGGCTCTATTTGCAGCTCTTACAATTTTTTCACCTTCAACAGAACCTAAACTTCCTCCCATAAAAGCAAAATCAAATACAACCAATTGAACAGGAACTCCATTTATTGTACACTCTCCACTTACAACAGCAGAAGTTCTTCCTGTTTTTTTATAAGCTTCATCAACCCTTTTCTTATAAGATTTTTTATCAACAAACTTTAAAGGATCAATAGGTTTTAAATTTTCATCAAACTCAATAAAAGAATTAGCATCTGCCAGAATCTCAATTCTTCTTTTTGCACCAATTCTCATATGAAAATTACATTTAGGACAAATATTGTTTTGATTTTCAACCTCTTTAAAAAACATAAGTGCTGAACACTCAGGACATTTAATCCAGTGGGTTGGAGCATCATTTTTTGATGGTTGTTCCTTATCACTTCTATCAAATGTAATTTTACTAAATAAATTTTTTAAATCCATTATATCTCCTTTTAAATATACTCCTTTTAAAGGAGTATTGGCTTAATAAATTATTATAAAGCTTTAAATCTCTCTACCTCATCAAGTTTTTCCCAAGGATAATCACTCTGTCCAACTTGACCTCTTGAAGCAACATCAGCATAAAGAAATGTCTCTTTAGAAGGTTTATCAAGTCCAAACTTCTCTGTAATCCATCTTGGTGTTAATGAATACCAATCCATTACTATCTGCGATAATTTATCATCATCAAGTTTAGTAAACGTACCCATTGTATCAACAGAAACAGAGGTAGGTTTAGCTACCCCTATTGCATATGAAATCTGAACAATTGCTTTTTTTGCAAGTCTAGATGCAACAATATTTTTCGCAATCCATCTTGCAGCATATAATCCAGATCTATCAACTTTTGTATAATCTTTTGATGACTGTGCTCCACCACCAATAGGCGAGTATCCACCAAAAGAGTCAACAATAAGTTTTCTTCCTGTTAATCCAGAGTCATGTAAAGAAGAGTGATTTACATATCTTCCTGTTGGGTTAATATGAATAATTGTCTCATCTTTATTATACATATCTGTAGGTAATCCAGTATCATCAATTAGACCCTGAATTAACTCTCTCACCTCTTCAATTGGCATCCCTTCAACAGAAGGAGCTGATACTACAATAGTATGAATTCTTTGAGGCTTACAATCCTCAAAATTCTCCTTTGTACCATAATCAACTGTAACCTGAGTTTTAATATCAACTCCAAGTTTATGATTATGATTTAACGCATAAGTATATACTTTATCAGCTAACATTCTTGCATAAGTAATAGCTGCTGGCATATAATCAGCTGTTTCACTTGAAGCAAAACCAAACATAATACCTTGGTCACCAGCTCCAATCTCTCCTGTCTCTTGATCAACACCTTGAGAAATATCAGGAGATTGTTGATTTAATAATACTTGAACCTCAACATCATCAGGATGTAAGCACTGCTCTTTTGTAAAAGCAGATTTTCCGTCATATCCAATTTTTGCTAAGGCATCTTTTACAATTTTTTCATAATCTGTATGAGATAGTTGAATTTTTGATTTAACTTCACCACCTATAACTACATGTTTACCAGCTACAAATACTTCTGAAGCAACTCTACTCTCACTATCTTCAATAATTAATTTATCTACAATTGAATCTGCAATAATATCCGCACACTTATCAGGGTGTCCTGGGCTTACTACCTCACTTGTAAATAAGTATTGAGTCTTGTTTTCCATCTTTGTTTTCCATCCTTTTGTTTTCCAAAAGCAAATATTTTTACTTTATTGTTTTCCAGTCTTTCGTTTTCCATTTTTGTTTTCCAACTACATTTAAAGTTAAAAAATAAATAAAGAAATAAAAGTTTGAATTCTCTCTTAATTACACTTTTGTAAAAAAGCTATA
>CAYZST010000005.1:0-79595 GCA_964480765.1 uncultured Arcobacter sp.
TGGAAGTGCTATAAATATATATGGAGAAATAATACCCATATTAAAATCGAGAAAGATAGTATGAATTGTGTAGATATTGAGTGATAAAGTGTTAGTTCATATGAAAAAGAGATGGGTACAGAAACAAAATATGAAAGAGAATATCCTAAAATAGAAATCTAAGTGATGTTTCAATGTTATTTTTTACCATTTTTTAAGGTTTATCTGATATACTTTCAACTCTTAAATGGATGTATTTATGGTAATAAGTGGTATTTGGAAGACCATTTGATAGATTCCTCTCATCCTCATCATTAAGTAAGCGGGAGTAGCTCAGTTGGCTAGAGCTTCTGCCTTCCAAGCAGATTGTCGCGAGTTCGAGTCTCGTCTCCCGCTCCATTTTCTTATTAAAATTAAACCAAAGAATATAAAATTGTTGGGGTATCGCCAAGCGGTAAGGCCTCGGTTTTTGGTACCGATATTCACAGGTTCGAATCCTGTTACCCCATCCATTTTAAATTTTTATATCGCGGGATAGAGCAGCTAGGTAGCTCGTCGGGCTCATAACCCGAAGGTCGGTGGTTCAAATCCACCTCCCGCAACCAATACTTACAGTACTATTGTGCAGTTTCTTTTACTATTTCAGGAAGTAATCTTTTCTTAAAAAGGGTAGTTTCCCAAATTTTCATATTTTAGACTTTATTTTATATAAATATTTTATTTAAATTTATTTTTAAGGTGATTTTAAACTTAATAAAAAAAAATTGGATTATAATTTAAATAAAATTATAGGTAGGGCTATGAAAAAATATTTACAATCTAAAAATGTATTACCAATTATAAAGTTTCTAATAACTTTAGTTATTTATGCTCAAGTGAATAATTTTAGTGAGATTGATAGTTTTTCTAAACTAGTAGTGACTTTACTTGAGTTTATTATTGTTTTAGAATTAGTTAGAATGTTAATTGAGTTTATGTTTAGTGATGAACATAGGATAAGAATAAGATTAATGATTGATTCAACTATTGTATTTTTTATTAGAGATTTAATGCTTATTGTAAATGATAGTTTTGATTCTAAAAAGATATTTACAATTTTAGTTGTTATTGCAGTTTTGATATTTTTTAGAATTATTGCTATTCAGTTCAGTCCTTCAAAATTAGAGAATATTTATAATAAAGAGATTAAATAAAAGGTATGATATGTCTATTGCAATAATGACTTCAGGTGGAGATTGTGCAGGTATGAATCCTGCAATTAAGCAGTTTGTTGATTACTGCTTAAATAGATCTGTTACGCCATATTTGATATTTGATGGATTAGAGGGACTTATTGATGGAGATATTAAAGAAGCAAGTCATGAAGATGTTGCAGGAATTATGCATGAAGGTGGAACAATAATTCGTTCATCTAGGTCAAAAAGATTTTTTAAATATAAGTTTAGAAAACAGGCTTTTAAAAATCTTCAAAATTTAGGAATAAATAAGATTATAGTTCTTGGAGGAGATGGCTCTTTTAGAGCATTAGATCAGTTTAGGCAAGATTTTAATATAGAGTTTGTAGGAATTCCTGCAACAATTGATAATGATATTTTTGGAACAGAGTATTGTTTGGGTGTTGATACTGCACTAAATATAATTAGAGAATCAACAGATGCAATAAGAGATACTTCAGCCTCTTTTAAAAGGGCTTGTGTAATTGAAACTATGGGAAGAGGGTGTGGTTATTTGGCTCTTGTCTCTGCAATTGTATGTGGAGCAGAAGTTTGTATAATCCCTGAATTAGAGTATGATTTTAATAAAATTACTAAGAGATTAAAAGAAGAACTTAAAAATGGAAGAAAATATATAGTTTGTATAGTTGCGGAGGGGTGCAATAAAAACTTTTGTACTAGTACAAATGAGCTTGTTAAATGGTTTGAAGAAGAGATAGGAATTGAGACAAGGGCAACAATTTTAGGACATGTACAAAGGGGAGGTAACCCAACGGTATATGATAGGCTTATGGCTTCAGAGTTTGTAAGTTATGCTATTGATAAATTACTTACACAAAAAGATACAAATAGTGTAATAGTTTATACTAAAGGTGAGTTTGAGTTTGTTTCAATTGAGTATGTAAATTCTCAAAAATATGAGATAAAAGAGGAGTTAATAGAGTTAGCAAAAAGGCTTATAAACTAAAGGTTATAAACTTTTAATTAAGATATAGGTATTATACATAGATTTTAAGATGCATAAGGTTATTAAATGATAGCAGTTTTTAATGCAATTACAAACATAGCAGAAGAGATAGAAAAAAATGTATTTGTTGATTGTGAAAAATTTCTTTCTCAAGAATTAAGTGATGAGCAGATGCATAAGAGTGTACATGATTATTGTTCTAAAGTTATTCAAAGAGAGTTTAAAAAAGTAAAATCGGTACATGGTTTTATTGGAAAAGATAGTAAACAGTACACAACAATTAATGAAAATGGGAAATATAAAATCTCTTATGTGGCAATTGATAATGTTGAGTTATTAGATGTTGATTTCTCTTTAGGAACAATTTTTGGAATTTATGAGAATAGGATGGATGCTTTCCACTTAAAAGCAGCTATTTATATAACATATGGTCCAACATTTCAACTTGTACTTGCTTCAAAAGATGAGGGTGTTATTTATTTTTCATTTGAAGATGGTGAGTTTATTGAACAAGACCCTCTCTTTTTAGAAGAGAAAGGGAAAATTAACTCTACTGGTGGATTAGCAAGTGAGTGGACAACTGACCATAAGGAGTTAATTAATGGATTTTTTAACCAAGGATATAGATTAAGATTTTCTGACTCTTTATCTTTAGATACTCATCAAATTCTATTTAAAAAAGGTGGAGTATATAGTTCTCCTGCAACAAAATCTTTTCCTAATGGAAGATTAGAGACTATTTTTGAGGCTTTCCCAATTGCATATATTATTGAACAAGCAGGAGGAAGGGCAATCTGTAAGGATGGAAGAATTCTTGATATGATTAATGTTCAAATAGGAGATAAAACACCAATTTATTTTGGTTCAAAGAGTGAAATTCAAGTGGTTGAGGACTCTTTTTTATAAAATCTAGTTTGTAGGGAGTTCTTACAAGCTTAGGGAAATTTGCTTGAAACAGTTAATTACAAACAATCAAAACTCAAACTTTTTTAATCATCTTACAAAACTTCTTGCTACTTGTAAATCTTTTACTTTAAATGTTGCTTTTATAAATTATAGTGGTGTTCAGCTTTTACTTAATGTTCTAAAAGGTTGTGAAAAAAGGTCTATAAAGGGTAGAATACTTACATCTACATATCTTAATTTTACAGAGGTAAAGGCATTAGAAAAACTATTGGAGTTTGAGAATATTGAACTGAAAATTTATACTGAAGATAGTAGAGGTTTTCATGCAAAATCATATATTTTTGAGTTTGATGATAGTTTTGCAATTGTAATTGGTTCATCAAATCTTACCTCTAGTGCTTTAAAATCTAATATAGAATGGAATTTAAAAACAGTTTTAAAAAAAGAGGATGCTTTTTTTAATGAGATAGATGAAGAGTTTGAGAAGCTTTGGCAAAAATCAAGGCTTGTAGATAAAGAGTTTCTTTTAGAATATCAAGAGTACAAGAGTAGTTTATCTTATCAAAAAAGTTTTAATCTAGAAGAGTCTTTAAAAGCAAATTTTATGCAAAAAGAGGCTTTAGAAAGATTAAACTTTTTAAGAGGAAGTGGTGAAAAAAGAGCTTTAGTAATTGCGGCAACTGGTTCAGGGAAAACATATTTAGCTGCTTTTGATGTCAAATTTTATAAACCAACAAAATTTCTTTTTATTGTACATCGAGAGAATATTCTTTTAAAAGCAAAACAGAGTTTTGAATCTATTTGTAAAAAGCAGTGTCTATTATTTACTGGAAATAAAAAGGCTAAGGGAAATTTTATTTTTGCAACAATTCAATCTTTAAGTTTAAATTTAAAGCAGTTTAAAGAAGATGAATTTGATTATATAGTTATAGATGAAGCACATCATATTGCAAGTCCTAGTTATAAAAAAGTTTATAACTATTTTAAACCAAAGTTTTTATTAGGACTTACTGCTACACCAAATAGAATGGATGAAACAAATATTTATGAATTTTTTGATGAAAATATTGCTTGTGATATAAGACTAAATGATGCTTTAGAAGAGAATTTAATTGTTCCTTTTCATTACTATGGAATAAGCGAGATTGAGCAAATTGATTATTGTAATATAGATATTACAAAAGTAGAGCAAGTGGCTAAACTATTAATGGTAAATAGAAGAGTTGAATATATAATTGAAAAATTGAAATTTTATGGGTTTAGTGGAATAAAAAGGAGAGCTTTAGGTTTTTGCATCTCAAAAGAGCATGCAAAATATATGAGTGAAGAGTTTAATAAAAAAGGTTTAATATCAACATATTTAACTAGTGAAGATTCAATATTAAAAAGAGAAGAGTCTATTAAAAAGCTTGAAGATGATAATCATACTTTAGAGTACATTTTTAGTGTTGATATTTTTAATGAAGGGCTAGATATTCCTTCTGTTAATACTGTAATGATGCTTCGACCTACAAACTCACCTATTGTTTTTATTCAACAATTAGGAAGAGGACTTAGAAAATCTAGGAACAAGGAGTTTCTAACTTTACTTGATTTTATTGGAAATCATAATAGAGCATATCAAGTTGCTTTTTATCTTTTAGGGAATAAAATTATTGATAAAGATAGTGTAAAACTTAATATTTTAAATAATTTTGCGAATATAAAAAATGCTCATATTTTAATGGATGAGATTTCTAAACAAAGAGTTTTAGCTCAGATAGATAAGGAGAATTTTAATAGTTTTAAATATTTAAAAGAGAGTTATCTAAATTTTAAACAAGCTATAAATAGAAGACCTAGTCTTATAGATTTTTTTAATAGTAATGACTTAATCAATCCCCTTGATTTTATTTTTCACTCAAAATCATATATTGAGTTTGTCTTAAAAGTTGAAAAAGATGAACGTTTAATAAAAGCTTGTCAAAATGAGGAGTTTTTAAAAGCAATTAGATTTATAGAGTCTCTTTTACCAATAAAGAGAGTTTATGAATTTGCAATTTTAAAATATCTTATAAAGTATAAAACTATTAGTTTAAAGGAGTTAAAACTTTATTTAAATAAATTTCTTGAAAATTCAAAAGATGAGTGTATTGAACACTCCTTTAGATTTCTATGTCAAGAGTTTTTTGACTCATTACAAAATCAGAGGTTTTTAAAGTTAGTAGATAGTTATGGAGGTGGATTAAAAAGAAGTTTAGAGTTTGAAAAACTTTTAAAAAATGGTTTTTATAAATCAGTTTTAGAAGAGTCTATAAGTTATGGATTAGTTCTTTATGAAAAGAGCTTTGGAACAGAAGATTATGGGTTACCTTTTTTTAAACTATATGAGAAATATAGTATGTTAAATATTGCCCAACTTTGTAACTTTGATAAGATTCATAGTTCTTTTAGAGGAAGTGGATTTTTAAAATATAAAAATGATTTTTTTCTTTTTTTTACAGTTGAAAAAGATAAATTTACAAAAGGTGAAAAATATAAAAACTGCTTTTTATCAAAAGATATTTTTACTTATTCAAGTAAGCCTAGTCATACACAAGATAAAGGAGATGGGAAAAGATTAATTAATAATATTGTAGAAGGAGTAAATCTTCATATTTTTGCAAGAAAGTTTGCACAAGTAGATAAAAAAACACAAGCCTTTATATATTTAGGTTTAGCAGATACCATATTTTTTAAAAACAATAAGCCAATTGATTGTCAGATAAAATTAAGAAAGCCTCTTAGTAAAAATTTCTATGAAGAGTTTACTAAAATTGTTTAAAAGGAATCTTTATAGCAAACTTAGCACCATATTTTGAGTTTTCAACCCAAAGTTTTCCATTTAAGTGTTTTTCAACAATTGTAGTACTCATATAAAGTCCAAGTCCTGTTCCTTGGGTTTGATGTTTTGTAGTAAAATATGGTTCAAAAATTCTATTAATATACTTTTCATCAATTCCACCTGCATTATCACTAATATAAATTATAAAAGAATCTTTTTTAAGATTTAAACTTAATTTTATCCATTTATCTTCAATCTTTTTTTGAATTAAAGCATCTTTTGCATTATTTAAGATATTAATTATAACTTGACCTAAAGCATCTGGTATTGTGGTTATCTTTATTGGTTGTTTATATGGAACATTTTTAATTAATTTAATATGATTATTTGCAAGAGTTGCATTTACTATTTCAATTGCCTCATCGATTTTTTCTTGAATAATAATCTCTTTAGCTAAGTTTTCTTGTTTTAAGAAGCCTCTAAAAGTATCAATTGTTTTTGATAAGTATTGAGTGTTTTTTACAATTATATCCATATATTCAGGGATATCGTTCTTTTTTAATAATCCATACTCATAATTAAGTTTTAAACCACTTGCAATAGTACTAATTGAGCTTAAAGGTTGTCTCCATTGATGAGCAATATTTGCAATCATTTCTCCCATTTGAGCCATTTTTGCTTGTTCAAAAAGTTGTTTGTCTTTAATCATTAGTTGTTCTAAATTCTCTTTTTCAATTATTCTTTTTATTGTTTGTAGATAGAATATAAGCAAAATTGTTGCATATAAAAAGATTAGAAGGTAAAAAATAATATTGTGATTTCTATATAAATCTTTAATTTTATTCCCTTTTCTTTGTATTGTTATAAAAGCTTCTTGATTTCTTGTAATAGAGTGAATCACTGGAATTGTTGTAACTATCATATGGGTGTCATCTGTATAAAAGGTAGTTGTTTCTTTATTCATTGCCCTATCAAAGATTATTTTTGAGGTTTCATGGTTTGGACTTATTTTGGGTAACTCTTCTCTTGAAGCTTCTTCTAGACTTTCTAATACTAATTTAGAGTATACAAAACCATTAATATGTGTTTTTATATAATTTTCTGTAGTTTCTAAAAACTTTTTATTAAAGTTATTATCACTAATAATAAAGTTGCTTAAGACATAATATTGTTTCATGATAGCAGAAGTAATCGCTTTTTCTGAAAAAGTAATACTAATTGCACCGATGTATTCATTATCTTTCATTAAAGGATAGATAAATCTATATCCTGCTTCACTTTTCCCAATCTCATATCCAGAAATTGGTTTTTTGTTTTTTTGAACATATTTGATTAGGTCTCTTTTTTCACTTATTGTAGTTTTATAAAGGGTTGGATTATTCATTTTAAGAAAGAATTTATTTGATGGCAAAATGTAGTTAATACTAACTATTCCTTTTGCTTTAAGGGTATTAAACCTTTGAATAGTTTGAATATAAATTGATCTTCTAATTTTTAGTTGTTCAGTAATACTTTTCTGGTCTATTCTATAAAGCAGAGTATCAACATCAGTAAGTTTAAGAAGTCCTGTAAAGATAACATCTGATAATTCTTTATATTGCTCATAAATTGTATTATAAGCTCTTTGATATAATTGATTTGAGTCTTCTAAATATGAATTTTTTGTTTGCAAAGTTATAAAATTTAAAATATAGTATGTCCCTATAGACAAAATAATAAAAAGTATAATAAAGTTAATTCTTAAAATTTTTATTTTATTTTTATTTTTTATGATTCTAACCTTTTTAAAACATCTTCAAATCCACCAACAATAATCTCTTCTAAAGAACAGGCAATCATTAAATTTACTGGATAATCGAAATCTTCAATTGTTTTACCCTGTAAATCTGTATATCCATATTTACCTGCAAGTTTCTCATTGTCTAAAAATTGCTCATGATAAAAACTTTTTCTATAAAGATAACCATAGACTTTTTTACCAAGAGCAGTCGCATAACCACATTCCCATGCTGTTCCAGAGTCACTCTCTTTTCCTCTAAAAGAGTTTAAATTTGCAATTACAATATCACAAGAATCAATCATTTCTTTATTTGCAAGAAAAATATCTTGTGCAATTTTCTGCTTTTTTTGATTAAAATCTATAACATTATCAAGGGGATAAAGACCTTTATATCCATACTTTTTACAAAGCTTAATATATTTTTGACCTATTTGAATAGAGTCTTTGTCAAATACATCTGGTCCAGCTATATATATTTTTTTCATTTCTTTTTTCCATAATCTATTTTATTGCCGTTTTCATCAAAAAGAGGATACTTCTTTTCATTTAATTTCATCTTATCTAAAATAGCCTCTTCTAAATTAATATTATAATACATACAAATTCTAATAAGATAGATAGCAATATCTGCAATTTCTTGTCTTGTATGTTCTTTCTTATCTTCATCTAAATTAGCTGATTGTTCTAATGTAAGCCATTGAAAAATCTCTAGTAGTTCACTTGCTTCAACATTTAAAGCCATTGTGAGATTTTTAGGATTATGAAACTCTTCCCAATCTCTTTTTGTAGAAAACTCTTTTATTATAGTTTGGATTTTTTTTATATCCATAATCTACCTTTAATCATAGTATCTAATTATATAAAATGAATACTTATGATAAATAGACTATAATACGAAAATTTAAAAAAAAGATATATAAATGATTAGAAGAGAGTTTTTACAAAAACATAAACCTTTAAGATTTAAATTTTATCAAAATGAGAATGATTTTAAAGTTGAAGAGATGCCTATTAAGTTTACGGGTCGTGGAAATTTTATAATTGCAAAGATAAAGAAAAAAAATCTTGGAACTTGGGATTTACTTGATATTTTTGCAAGGATTTTACGAGTATATGAAAATGAATTAGGTTATGCTGGATTAAAAGATAAGAATGCAACAACTACACAGTATATTTCAATCCCAAGAAAATATGCAAAAGATTTAAAGAAGTTTAAACATCCAAGAATAGAGATTCAAGAAACATTTTTGCATAGTACGAAATTAAATATTGGAGATTTAAAGGGAAACAGATTTGAAATAAATCTTCATGAAGTAAATGAAAAAGATCTATCTATAATTGAAAAAATTTTAAAGCAGAGTACAAAATGTGGTATGCCAAACTATTTTGGTTTTCAAAGATTTGGTCATGATGGAGCAGAAAATCTTGATAAAGCAAGAAAATATATTTATGAAGATTTAATTATAAAAGATAGAAAATTAGCAAAAATGTTAGTGAGTGCATATCAAAGTGATTTTTTTAATAAATGGCTTGTAAATAGGATAAATCATAGTAAAAGTGAGTTTAAGATTTTAGATGGAGATGTTTTTAGAGAGTATAAGAGAGATAAATTTTTTACTCCCAAAAAACTAGATGAGACAATATTAAGTGCTTATGCAACTAAAAAAATTGTACCAACAGGTCTTCTTCCTGGTAGACAGGTTTTTAGAAGTATAGCAAAGGCGAGAAAAATTGAAGAGAAGTTTGATGATACATATATTCAAGAAAGGGGATATAGAAGAGATGCTATTGTTTATCCTAAAGATATAAGCGTTAAGTATGATTCAGAAACAAAAGAGTGTAAATTAAAGTTTACTCTTCCTAAAGGCTCTTATGCTACGGTACTTATTGAGAATATTGCAAATAGAAATTTAAAGGTCTAGTTTTTATACTTGAAGAAGTATTTATAAAGATATTATTTGATATTTTAATTAAATAGAGGGTTAATCACAAAAAATGATTAACCTTTATTTTAAGATGATATACTCATCATCATAGTAGATTGTATCACCTAATGCTATAACCTTTCTTTTGTTATTAAAACCAAAATCATAAATTGTTTCAGATTTAAAATCCTCAGAGATACTAATTAAATATCCTTGTGATTCAAGTGCATAAAGTGATGTTCCATATGCTAAAGCATATATTTTCGCGTATTTGAATTTTTTTCTATCCATAATATTTAAAGAGATATCTGTTTTAATAATTTGTCCATCAATTGTTGCAATATAAATTGCTTTATCATGAGCAATTATATCTCTAATATTATAATCTTTAATATTTAAAATACCATTTCCTACTGAGATAACTTTATTTGCAGTTGCAGCAACTAATGTATCATTAATTACATCTAAAAAGATGATATTGTTAAATTGTCCATTTGCATCAACTACAATATTTTTTAAGACTTTGTTACTTTCATTTGAAACTACAATAATTTTACCATCTAAAGTGGGAAATAAAATTAGATTACTCATAAAATAAGGATTAGTAATTCTTGTATCATTTACATAAGAGTGCGTGTAATACTCTTTTAATAAAATTTTTTCAGTTTCAATATCAATTATTTTGATTGAATTATCTGAGAAAAGCAGTGCTAATTTATTATCTTTTAATGTTCCTGCAACAACTACACCATTTACTTGAATCTCTTTTTTATCAAGTAGAACTTTGTCTTTATAGTTTGAAGAGATAGTTACATTATCACTAATATTTAAAAATTTATAACCTTTAGGGATAGTGAATTTAGAGACACCTCTTTTTGTTATGATTTCACCATTATCTAATGTTGCTCCATCTTTATTTATTGAAATAATTTTACCATTTAGTGAAACTGTTGTGGTATTATTGTAATTTCCTACTGTATTTTCTGGTTCATAAAACTTCTTTCCTGTACAACCTGCAAGAATAAAAATTAAACCTGTTAAAACTAATAGGTGTTTCATATTTTTTCCTTATTTTGCTACTAAGTAGTGATTAAGTGCTTTTACTAATTCAAAAACTTGTGAATTACTAGGAATAAGTTTAAGTGTTGCTTTCGCATCTTCAAATTTACCCTCTTGCGTTAAAATTAATGCTTTATTAAATATTGCAAACTCTTTTAGTAAAAAATCATTTTGCATTGAAATAGTACTTAATTTGTTTATATCATTTTTTTCTAATGCGGCTTGATACAGAGATAACTCTTTTAAATACTTAACTTGAATGTTTGCTGGTTTATTCTCTTTTGAGGCTTGGATATATTGAGCTACTTGAAATAGTTGTTCGTTCTTCTCTTTTAAAGTAGCTAGTGCTTGTGCATCTTTAGGATTTTCGATTACTTTATTAAAAGCAATATTTGCTTCAAGTTTGTTTTGTGTTTGAATAGATTTAGTAGTAAAATATGCAATTGCTCCACCAATAATTATTATTAAAGCAATAATGATAATTAATCTATTTTTTTTGTAGAATCTTTCTACTTTTACGAAGCTTTCAAGAAACTTCTCTTCAGTGTTTAATTCCTCTTTTATATAGTTTACATTATCTTTTAAACTCATTTAAAACCCTCTTCTTAAATTTAAGAGTCAATGATACAAAAAAAATTATAAAACCTTACTTTTATAAAAACTTTTATATAATACTACTTTTCTAAGATAAAACAAAAGGTAATTGATGAATAAATTATTATTAACAACTACAGTTTTTCTACTTTTGATGCAATCGGTTTTTGCAAAAGATGAAGCAAAGGAATCAAGCCAGTCAAGGTTTGAATCTTTATCAAAGTTAACACAAGTAATAGGTACAGTTGAAAAATATTATGTTGATGATTTAAAACTTGAAGAGATAGTTGATAAAGCTTTAAAAGGTCTTATGCAAGAGTTAGATGCTCATTCATCATATCTAGATAAAAAATCGTCAAAAGAGATAAATATTCAAACAAAGGGTGAGTTTGGAGGTCTTGGTATTACAGTTGGTATGAGAGATGCTGCACTTACTGTAATTTCACCAATTGATGGAACACCAGCATACAAAGCAGGGGTGAAAGCAGGAGATATAATTTTAAAAATTGATGATAAATCAACTTTAAATATGACATTAGATGAAGCTGTTTCATTAATGAGAGGGAAGCCTAAAACTTCTATTGTTTTAACAGTTGTAAGAAAAGGTGAAAACAAGCCTATTAAAATTAATATTATAAGAGACATTATCAAAGTCCCTTCTGTATTTGTAAAAACATTAGAGGGTGAAAATTTATTATATTTAAGAGTTACAAGTTTTGATAGTAAAGTTACTAAAAAACTTAAAGAGGGAATTAAAGAATATCCAGAAGCTAAAGGTATAATTTTAGATTTAAGAAATAATCCTGGTGGTTTATTAAGTCAAGCAATTGGTGTTGTTGATCTTTTTGTGGATAAAGGCGTAATTGTTTCACAAAAAGGAAGAAATATTGAAGATGAAGAGAAGTTTAATGCGAAAACTATAAATACAGTTTCAAAAGTTCCTTTAGTGGTTCTTGTAAATGGAGGTTCAGCTTCAGCTTCTGAAATCGTTTCAGGTTCATTGCAAGATCATAAAAGAGCTATTGTTATTGGAGAAGAAACGTTTGGTAAAGGTTCTGTTCAAGCAGTATTACCTATAACAGCGGATAGAAGTGAAAATATTAAACTCACAGTAGCAAAATATTATCTACCAAGTGGAAGGACAATTCAAGCAAAAGGTATTACTCCTGACGTTATAATTTATCCAGGAAAAGTTATAAGTGAAAATGACTCAGAATTTAAAATTAAAGAAGCAGATTTGAAAAAGCATCTTGAAGAAGAGCTTGATAAAGAGAATGGAATAAAAAAAGAGAAAAAAAGAGAAGAGAATGATAAGGAAGTTATTTCAAAAGAACAAATTGCAGAAGATAATCAATTAAATTCTGCATTAGGAATTTTAAAAAGTTTAATAATTTTAAATAAATAAATTTAAAAAGGAAGAAATGAATGAACAAAACTGAGCTTTTATATGAAGGTAAAGCTAAGAAAATTTGGAAAACAGAGGATGAAAATCTTTTAATCTCTGAGTTTAAAGATGATTTAACTGCATTTAATGGTGAAATGAAATCAAGTGAAGCTGGAAAAGGTGCATTAAACAATAAAATCTCAACAGAGTTATTCAAACTTCTAAATGAAAACAATATTCCAACACATTTTATTGAATTATTAGATGATAATCATATGTTACATAAAGCATGTAAAGTAATTGGTATTGAAGTAATTGTAAGAAATATTGCAACGGGTTCACTAAGTAAAAACTTAGGAATTGAAGATGGAAAGGTTTTACCTTTTACATTAGTTGAATTTGATTACAAAAACGATGCTTTAGGTGATCCTAAAATCAATGATCAACATGCACTTATTTTGGGATTAGTTGGTTACCAAGATGAACTAGATAAGATTAGAAGAGTTGCAAGACAGATTAATGATATCTTAAAACCTTACTTTTTTCAAAAAGGATTAAAACTTGTTGATTTTAAATTAGAGTTTGGTTATGACAAAGATGGAAATATAATTTTAGTTGATGAATTATCTCCTGATAACTGTAGATTTTGGGATGTACACTCAGGTGAATCCATGGATAAAGATAGATTTAGAAAAGGAAAAGGTGGCTTAAAAGTTGCTTATGAAAATGTATTGAATAGGATCTTAAACAAATAAATTTATAAAGGGAATTTTAAATGAAAGCAATCGTAAATGTAGCATTAAAAAAAGGTGTGTTAGATGATCAAGGAAAAGCAACTCATCATGCACTAGATACATTAGGTTTTAAAGAAATTGTTAAAGATGTAAGGGTTGGTAAGCAAATTATTATGGAATTAAATGTTTCAAATGAAGATGAAGCAAGAGCTGAAGTTATAAAAATGTGTGAAAAACTTTTAGCAAATACAGTTATTGAAGATTATCAAATTGAGATTATAGGTTAATATTATGAATGTAAGTGTTTTACAATTTCCAGGAACTAATTGTGAGTATGATACAAAATATGCATTTGAAAAATTAGGATGTGATGTAACTATTGTTTGGCATAAAGATACTGAACTTCCTTTAAATACTGATCTATTAGTAATTCCTGGTGGTTTCTCTTATGGTGATTATTTAAGATCAGGTGCAATTGCAAGATTTGCGAATATTATGGATTCAGTTCAACAGTATGCATCTAAAGGTGGAAAAGTATTAGGTATTTGTAATGGATTTCAAATTTTATTAGAAGCTGGCTTATTACCTGGGGCTATGAAAAGAAATGATTCTTTACATTTTATTTCTAAATATAATCACTTAAAAGTAATTAATAATGAGAATATCTTTTTATCTAAACTTAAGAAAGATGAAGTTCTTAATATTCCAGTAGCTCACCATGATGGTAACTACTTTATAGATGTAAAAGGTTTAGAAGAGCTTGAAGCAAATGGTCAAATTCTATTAAAATATTGTGATGAAGATGGAAATGAGAAGAATTTAAATGGTTCAGTTTCACAAATCGCAGGAATTTGTAATAAAGACAAAAACATATTTGGATTAATGCCTCATCCAGAAAGAGCTATGGAAGAGTTACTTGGATGTGATGATGGTGTTATTATGCTAAAAGGGTTTTTAAAATAGTGAAAAAAATATTATTATCATTTTTACTTTTCACAATTTTTTTATATTCACAAGAGTTTACGAATGATGAACGCTCTGTTTTTGGTAGTATAGGAGATATTAATCAAGGACAGAGCTTCAACTCACAAAGAGCTTTTGTATCAAAAAATCTTTATCTTTCATATCTAAAATATCCAAAACATTTATACAAAAATCAAAGATTTGAAATTGAGATAAAGGCATTAATTACAAGAAACAATTTTGATTCAATTCAAACGAGATTTATAAATGATCTTAATATGACTCCATTAAATCCAAAAGAGTCTTGGCAAAAATCAAAAGAAAAAAACACATATATTAATAGATTTTATTTTAAAGCATATGAACAAAATTTTAGAATGCCAGATATTGAAGTATTACTTTATAATGGCAACGAACTAATTGAAGCAAGAAAAATTGCAGGAGTTGATATTAGCTTTTCAGAGATTGCAAAAAGTGATGAAAGATTTTCACAAATTATTGCAAGTGACTTAAAAGTAATTGCTTCAAAGACAAAGCAATATACAAATCAAGAAGCATTAACAATTGTTGATATAGAAGCAAAAGATTCAAATTTAGAAGATTTTTTTGTAAAAGAGATGGAAGATCAAGGTATTACTGTTATTGAAGATAATTATCCTAATCAAAAAATAATCTATTACTTTGTAATTCCCATTCATAAAAAAACAATCATCTTTAGTTATTATAATATTGTACAAAATAGATTTGAAAGTGTTTCTGTACCAGTAGTTTTCGAAGAAGAACTTGTAAGTACACAAACAGATTTAAATCCAAACAATTCAAGTTTTGAATTTTATAAAAAAATTGCAATAGGAGCAGTTTCTGTAATATTTTTATTTCTTTTTGCATGGAAAAGAAAATATGTTTTTTTAGTTCTTTTCTTAATATTCTTGATAGTTTTTATCCTTTTTGCAATGCCAAATAAAACAATTAAATTAAAAGCTAATAGTGTAATTTATATTTTACCAACAAAGAACTCTACAATTTTCCAGAAAGTATCAAATGAGATTGTAGTTGAAGATATGAAAAGAAAAAATGGTTTTGTGAAAATTATGTTTGGAAGAGGTTCAGAAAACTATATTGGATGGGTAAAAGAGGAAGATGTTATCAAGAATTAGAGGAATAGTAGTATTAATTCAATTTTCAATTACAGTTGCAATTGTAATTGCTCTTATGTATACTTTTAGAAAACACACACATAAAATTATTAAAACATGGATGAAAATTCAGATCTTTTTTTTAGGAATTAAATTTGAAGTTGAAGGTCAAAAGGATGAGTCCTGCGATATGATTTTTATTAACCACCAATCTCTTTTAGATATTATAGTAATTGAGTATTTACATGATAAAGACTTAGCATGGATTGCAAAAAAAGAGATTTCAGAACTTCTATTTTTTGGACATATTATTAAAGCTCCAAGAATGATTTCAATTGATAGAGATAGTAAAGTGGGGATTATTAATCTTTTAAAAGATGTAAAAGATAGACTCTCAAAGGGAAGACCAATAGCTATATTTCCTGAAGGTACAAGAAGTGATGGTAAGAGAATGCTTCCTTTTAAATCTGGCGGTCAAATGATTGCTAATAAACTAGGGCTTAGAGTACAACCCGTAATTGTTTTAAATACAAAAGAGATTTTAGACTCTAAAAAACTTACTCAAAAATCAGGTATTGTAAAAGTAATTTACTTAGAACCAGTACAAGCGGATAAAAAAACAGATTGGTTTAAGCACACTGAAGAGAAAATGAATAAAGTATTTAATGAAGCGATAAATTAAAATGGTACTATCATGGCAAACAATCTTAGCAATTGGAGTAGGAGGTTTTTTGGGTGCAATTGCAAGAGCTTATAGTGTACATTTAACAAATCGATATATCCCTTTAGAGTTTCCTCTTGGAGTATTATTAGTAAATGTTATAGGTAGTTTTCTTATTGGAGTGCTTTTTGCTATCTTTGCTCATTATACAGTTAATGACTCTTTAAAAGCCTTTTTAACTACGGGTTTTCTAGGAGCTCTTACAACTTATTCTACCTTCGCAATTGAGAGTTTTTTTCTACTACAAAGTTCTTTGTTACTTGGTATTTCAAATATGATTTTAAATGTAGTTGGCTCAGTATTAGCAGCTGCAAGTGGATATAAACTTTTAACACTTATTATTAAATAAACTATTGCCTAACTTGATTTGACCTTGCTCATTTTTTTAAGCTTCAAAAAGATATAATATTGCTCTAAAATAAACTTAAGGATTTAAATATGGGTATGCCAGGTGGAATGGAATGGATTTTTATTGCTCTATTAGTTTTACTATTATTTGGTGGAAAGAAAATTCCCGAGTTAGCTAAAGGACTTGGTTCAGGTATCAAAAACTTCAAGAATGCTGTGAAAGATGATGAAGAAGTAGTTAAGACAGAAAAAGCAGATGAGCTTGAGCAGAAAGCTGAAGTTAAAAAAGAAGAGATTAAAGAAGAAAATAAAACTGTATAGTGTGAGGCAATATTGCAAAAAATTGTTAAAAAATATATTGAAGAAGTACTAAAAAAAGAGCTTGTATTAGAGAAACCAAAAAATATATCTCTTGGACATTTTGCAACTCCAATAGCCTTTTCTTTGGCAAAAGAGTTAAAAAAATCACCAATGGTTATTGCCGAGGAATTAGCAGAAAAATTTGTTGATTCTGATATCTTTGAGAGGGTTGAAGCAGTAAAAGGTTTCATTAATTTTACACTTTCTAAGGGTTTTTTAGAGATGTCATCTAAAAAGGCATTGTTAGTGGGTGAAGATTTTGCAAAAGAGGATAAAAAAGAAGAGAAAATCCTCTTAGAGTTTGTTTCTGCAAACCCAACAGGACCTTTGCATATAGGGCATGCAAGGGGTGCAATTCAAGGCGATGCACTAGCAAGAGTTGGTAGATATTTAGGTTTTGATATTACAACAGAGTACTATGTAAATGATGCTGGTGCTCAAATGGACCTTTTAGGTTTGTCTTTAGCATTAGCAGGTCAAGAAACAATTTTAAAACAAAATGTTGAGTATCCTGAAAAATATTATAGAGGTGAATACCTTTTTGATATTGCAAAAGATGTCCAAAAAGATTTTGGCTCAGATGTTTTTAATGATAAATTAAAGTATGCAGAGTTAGCACTTTATGCGAAAGATAAAGTACTTGAGATTATTAAAAAAGATATGGCGGATTTAGGTATTGTATTTGATAATTATGTAAGTGAAAAATCTTTATATGTTAACTGGGATAAAACAAGGGAAATTTTAGAAAATAATGGTTCTTTATATACTAAGGATGAAAAGGTATGGATCAAATCATCAGAGCTTGGAGATGATGTAGATAGAGTTGTTGTAAGGGATAATGGAATACCAACATACTTAGCAGGAGATATTATCTACCATAAAGATAAATATGATAGAGGGTATGATAGATATATTAACATTTGGGGAGCAGACCATCATGGATATATTGCAAGGGTAAAAGCTGCAATCAAATACTTAGGATATGAGCCAGAAAAATTAGAAGTATTACTTTCTCAAATGGTACAGTTGTTAAAAGGTGGTGAACCATATAAAATGAGTAAAAGAGCAGGAAATGTAATCTTAATGTCTGATATTGTTGAAGAGATAGGTTCTGATGCATTAAGATTTGTGTTCTTAACTAAAAAGAGTGATACTCATTTAGATTTTGATATTGATAAGTTGAAAAATCAAGATTCATCAAATCCAATTTTTTATATTAACTATGCACATGCGAGAATAAATCAAGTATTTAAAAAAGCAGAAAAATCTTTTGATGATGTTCTAGATATCTCTTATGAAGATTTGAATCAAGATGCATTAAACTTAGTTTATGAATCACTTTTACTATCAACGATTTTAAATGAAGCATTTGTAAAAAGAGATATGCAAAAAATAACAGATTATCTATACTCATTGGCATCATCTATTCATAGATTTTATAATGAACACAAAATAGTTGGGAGTAAAAAACAAGATCAATATCTAAAAGTGTTAAGTCTTTGTGCACTAACAATTAGAACATGTTTAAATTTACTGGGAATAAGGGCGAAGGAGAGGATGTAATGAAATGGTTTGTAATAATCTTTGTTGTAATCGTGGGAATTTCAATTTCAACGGGATATATGGGTGGTGCAAAAGATGCAGCAGCTAATTATAATAAAGTGTTATCAGGCAAAGGAGTAGAAAGATAAGTTTTTCTTATCTTTCTACTTTGGTATCAAGTTCACTTAAGAACTCTTCTAAAGAGTATTTTTTTCTATATTGTTCACTCATTAAGTGAATGAAAATATCGCCTAAATCAATAATCGTCCAGTTGTCATCATCATCGACTCTTAAAAACTCTTCTCCAAGTGGTTTAAGTTCAGTTTTAAGATGATTTAATAATGCAAATGCATGTTTTGAGTTTAGTGTAGTTGCAATTACTACATAATCAACAATATACTCTTTCTTAGTTAAATCAATAAGCTCAATATCTTCAGCTTTTTTGTTAATTAATACTTTTTCAATTAGTTCTAATCGTTTATTCAATTCTTACCCTCTTTTTGCCAAATTTCTTTGACATCTTTTCTTATTTTTTTTGGGATATAGTTTATGTTAAAAGTATTTCTAAGTTCAGTTGAGCTTATTTTTATATTTACTTTTAATTTTCTTATATCTTTGTTTTTCTTATATTTAAAGCCATCTCTAGTTACAACAACAATCTCAACAAGTTTTTTTATCTCTTCATAATTAGACCAAAGATGAAAAGACTTATGATTGTCAGCACCAATTATTAAGTAGATTTTTGAAGTTTTATATTTTTTCTTCATATACTTAATAGTCTCAATTGAGTATACTGGTCTTCCTTGTTTTATCTCATAGCTACTTACTTTTATTTTTGCCTTAGATTCAAACATCTTTTTAATCAGCTTATATCTTGTATTTGCATTTAAAAAGGATTTGACTTTTAAGGGATTTAAAAAACTTGGTACAATAATTAGTTTATCAATATCAAGTCTTTTTAATGCCTCTTTTGCAATAGCTTGATGACCAATATGAGGAGGGTCGAAACTACCTCCAAAAATTGCAATTTGCACCTATTTGACACCTTTATTTTATGATTAAATAATATTATAGCAATATTTGGATAAAATATCTACCAAATTATAAATTATTAAAGGGTAGAAATGGCTGTAAAAGTTGCAATCAATGGATTTGGGAGAATTGGTAGATGCGTAGCAAGAATTATTGCTAAGAGGGAAGATGTTGAATTAGTAGCAATCAACGATACCGCAACACCAGAGATGTTAGAGTATATTACAAAATATGATACAGTTCATGGAACTTTTGATGGTGAGGTTAAAGTAAAAGATGGTTTTTTAAAAATGGGTAAAGTAAATGCAAAACTTTATTCTACAAGAGATGCAAAAGAGCTATCTTTTACAAATGATTGTGGTGCAGAGATTATCTTAGAGTGTACAGGTGCATATTTAACTCAAGAGAAATGTCAAGTACATATTAATAATGGTGCAAAAAAAGTTGTTATGTCTGCACCAGCAAAAGATGATACTCCCACTTTTGTAATGGGTGTGAATGAATCTGAATATGCTGGACAAGCGATTATCTCTAATGCTTCTTGTACAACAAACTGTTTAGGTCCTATTGCTAAGATTATTGATGACGCTTATGGAATTCAAAAAGGTCTTATGACTACAATTCACTCATATACAAATGATCAAAATATTTTAGATGTTAAACATACTAAAGATAAAAGAAGGGCTAGAGCAGGTGCACAAAATATGATTCCAACATCAACAGGTGCAGCAAAAGCTATGAAATTAATTATGCCTCAATTAGATGGAAAATTACATGGACAGTCAGTAAGAGTACCAACTCCAAATGTTTCTATGGTTGATGTTAACTTTGTTGTTAATGCAAAAACAACTAAAGAAGAAGTAAACGCTCTATTTGAAACAAAGGCTAAAGAGTTGGCAGGAATTGTAGCTGTTGATAATAATATGCTAGTGTCAAGCGACCTAATAGGAAATACTAATTCAACAATTATTGCATCAGATTTAACTCAAGTGATTGGTGAAGATATGATTAAAGTTATGACTTGGTATGACAATGAGTGGGGATACTCATCAAGACTAATTGATATGGCTGTTTATGTAGCTAACAAATAAGGAAATATTTTGAAACTACAAGAGATTAAAAATATTGATATATCCAATAAAAAAGTGTTTATTAGATGTGATTTTAATGTACCAATGGATGAGTACAATAATATTACAGATGATAGAAGAATAAGAAGTGCCTTAAATACAATTAGATACTGCATAGATAATGATTGTTCTGTAATCTTATCATCACATTTTGGTAGGCCAAAAAATGGTTTTGAAGAAAAGTTCTCTTTAAAACCTATTGCAAAAAGACTTCATACTCTACTTAAACAAGAGATTAAAATGGCTCCTGGAATTGTATGTGAAGATACTTTATCTCTAGCAAACTCTTTAAAAACAGGTGAGATTTTATTATTAGAGAATATGAGATTTCATGAAGGTGAGACAAAAAATGATAAAGAGTTGTCAAAAACTTTAGCTTCAATGGCTGATATTTATATCAATGATGCATTTGGAGTATCTCATAGAGCACATGCTTCTGTTGAGGGAATTGCACAATATTTTGATATTAAATCAAAAGCAGCAGGGTTTTTACTTGCAAAAGAGATTAAATTTTTTCATCATATAGTAAATAATCCCAAAAGACCTTTTGTATCTATTGTAGGTGGTTCAAAAGTTTCAGGTAAGTTAGAAGCTCTTCATAATCTTGTTCCAAAGGTTGATAAGATTATTATTGGTGGAGGAATGGCATTTACATTTTTAAAAGCTTTAGGACTTGAAGTAGGAAACTCTTTAGTTGAGGATGATTTAATTGAAGAGGCTAAAAAAATTATGGAAGAAGCAAAAGAGTTAGGTGTAAAATTTTATCTTCCTGTTGATGTAGTTGCAGCAGAAGCATTTGATGCAGAAGCAATTGCTAAATTAGTAACAGTACAGGAAATTCCAAAAAATTGGATGGGATTAGATATTGGTCCTGCAACAGCACAAATGTTTAAATTGGCACTTAATGATGCAAATACTATTCTTTGGAATGGACCAATGGGTGTATATGAAATGGATAAATTCTTAAAAGGTAGTATGAAAGTTTCTCATGCAGTAGCATCTTCTTTTGCAACAACTGTTGTTGGTGGAGGAGATACGGCAGATCTTGTTAGAGTTACAGGTGATGAGGATGAAATGACATTTATCTCAACAGGTGGAGGAGCATCTTTAGAGTTAATTGAAGGAAAAGTTTTACCAGGTGTAAAAGCACTTGTAATAGAGGAATAAAAATTTAGAGGGATTAGTTAAAGGATAATATTTATGGCAATTATTGCTAGTAATTTTAAAACAAATCACACAAGAAGATCAACAGCATCATTTGTAAATGAGATAAATGAGTTTCTAAAATCAAATGAAATTAAAAATGAAATTTATATATTTCCAACAGCTACTTCTTTAGATCTATTTGATTTAGCTCCAAATTTTACTATTGGAGTTCAAAATGCTTATGGTGTTGAAAAAGGTTCTTTTACAGGTGAAATTGGAACAATGCAATTAGATGAGTTTAATATAAAAACAATTTTAATTGGACATAGTGAAAGAAGGCATATATTAAATGAGTCACAAGAGGAAATTGCAAAAAAATTTGCATATTTTAAAGGTTTAGGTTACAAAATTATTTATTGTATAGGTGAACCTTTAGAGGTAAAAGAGGCTGGACTTGATAAAACATTAGAGTATGTTTATAAACAGTTTGAAGGTATTGATACAAATTATGAAAATTTGATTTTAGCATATGAGCCAGTTTGGGCAATTGGAACAGGTGTAACTGCTACAACTGATGATATAACTTCTGTTCATAGTGCTATTAAAAGTAAAATAGCTAAACCTTTACTTTATGGTGGTAGTGTGAAAGTAAATAATGTAGCTGAAATTTGTGCTTTACAGGGAGTTGATGGAGCGTTAATTGGTACAGCTTCATGGGTAGTTGAAGATTTTAAACAAATTATTAAAAAGACAAAGGATTTATAATGTTTATGGAAGGGAAAAAGGGTGTAATTTTAGGTGTTGCAAATAATAAGTCTATTGCATATGGTATTGCTAAAGCTTGTGCTATGCAAGGAGCTCAAATTGCGTTTACATATTTAAATGATTCATTAAAGAAAAGAGTTGAACCTATAGCAGTAGAGTTTGGAAGTGAAAACTTAGTATATCCTTGCGATGTATCTAAACCAGAAGAAATAAAAGCTTTAAAAGAGTCATTAGAAAAAGATTTAGGTCAAATTGATTTTATAGTTCACTCAATTGCATTTGCACCAAAAGAGGGATTATCTGGTAGATTCATAGATATTACAAAAGATGCCTTTGATATTGCAATGGATATCTCTGTTTATTCATTAATTGAAGTAGTAAGGGAGTTGAAGCCTTTATTATCTGAAAACTCTTCGGTGTTAACTTTATCATATTATGGAGGAGTAAAATATATTCCAAACTATAATTTAATGGGTGTAGCTAAAGCAGCTTTAGAGATGACTACTAGATATTTAGCTGAAGATTTAGGAAAGGATGGAATTAGAGTAAATGCTATTAGTGCTGGTCCTATTAAAACTTTAGCAGCAGCTGGAATTGGTGACTTTAGATTTATGCTTAAATGGAATGAAGCACACTCGCCATTAAAGAAGAATGTAACAATTGATGAAGTGGGAAATTCTGGAATGTATTTATTATCTGACCTTTCATCAGCGGTAACAGGTGAAATTCACTATGTGGATTCAGGATTTAATATAATGGGTATGCCAGCAGTTACTTTTGATGAAAATGGTAAGCCTGCTATTGCTTGGAATGGTATAGACAAATAGATTTGTAAAATTATCTTTTATTTTATCTTTGCATGGAAAAAAAGATTTAAAATAGTAATTTACTTTTAGGTAGGTACCAGCTTGAAATCTTTTTTCATAATTTACTTAAAATAAGATTTAAAACTTTAAATAAATAGAAAATAGTATAGGAGAAAAATGAATATAAATTTTAAAGAATTAGCAGATAAGTATCAAACACCATACTATGCGTATGATTTTGATTATATTACAAACCAATATAATGAATTAAAAGGTGCTTTTAAAGCTAGAAAATCTTTACTTGCATATGCTGTTAAAGCGAATTCAAATCTTTCTGTAATTAAACATCTTGCAAGTTTAGGTGCTGGTGCTGATTGTGTATCAATAGGAGAAATAAAAAGAGCATTAAAAGTTGGAATTGCTCCATATAAAATTATCTTTTCAGGTGTTGGTAAGATAGATAATGAGATAAAAGAGGCTTTGGAACTTGGCATTCTAATGATAAATGTAGAAAGTGATGCAGAATTAAATAGAGTTGAGCTTATTGCAAAAAAGCTTGGTAAAGTTGCAAGAATATCTATTAGAGTTAATCCAAATATTGATCCTAAGACACATCCATATATTTCAACTGGATTACATGAAAATAAGTTTGGTGTTGATATTGATACTGCAAAAAGAATGTATATTCAATGTAAAAACTCTGAATATTTAGAGCCAATAGGTATTCATTTGCATATTGGTTCCCAACTAACTGAATTAGAGCCTATTAAAGAATCAGTTAAAATAGTTGCCAATTTAGTAAGAAATCTTGTAGCAATTAAGATTGAATTATCATTTTTTGATGTTGGTGGTGGTTTAGGTATTGTTTATGATGATGAAAAGCTTATTGATACAAATGAGTATGCACAAACAATTTTAGAAGAACTTTTTGGTCTTGATATTACGGTTGTATGTGAACCTGGAAGATTTTTAGTTGGAAATTCAGGAGTATTTGTATCTAAAGTGTTATATGAAAAAGTAAATGGGGATAAAAGATTTGTAATTGTTGATGGGGCAATGAATGATTTAATTAGACCATCACTTTATAATGCATATCATAAAATAGAAGTACTAAACGAGAATAATGAGTTTAGTGATTGCAACTTAGTAGGTCCTGTTTGTGAAAGTGGAGATTTTTTTGCAAAAAATATTCAACTTCCCAAGACAGAGCATAATGATTTAGTTGTAGTCTACAGTGCAGGAGCTTACTGTTTTACAATGGCATCAAACTATAATACAAGAGGAAGAGTTGCTGAAATTGCAGTGGAAAATGCAGAAGATAGATTAATTAGAAAAAGAGAGACTTTTGAAGATATTATTGCTTTAGAAGAGGAGTTTATAAAATAGTATGTCAAAGGCTTTTTTTATAGATGTGCAAGGTACCTTGATTGATGATAATAAAAATGTAATTAATGGTGCTTGTGAGTTTATTAAACTATTAAATAAAAAAGATATCCCTTATGTTGTTATTACAAATAATACAAAAGAAAAAAGTGATATTTTTTTACAGAAATTAAAATCAAAAGGATTAGAGATAAAAAATTATATTGATCCTTTTTCTATTTTAAATGAAACTGTAAGTAGTAAAAATATAGCTGCTTTTGGTACAGATATGTTTTTAAAAGTTTTAAAAGAAGATAATTTTAATATAAATTTTGAAAAATTTGATAGTTTAGTTGTTTCTATAAAAGAGGATTATACAAATGAAGATTATTCACAAATGATTGAGTGTGCATACAAAGCAAAAGAGATAATAGCAATGCATGAAACTTCAACTTATTCAAAAAATGGGAAGAGATATCCTGGAGTTGGTGCAATTATAAATATGATTAAATTTGCTGTTAATAAAGAGTACAAAGTAGTGGGCAAGCCAAGCTTATCTTTTTATGGGAAAGCAAAGGACTTAATTAGTTGCGAATTTAAAGATATTACTGTAATTAGTGATGATATGATTGGGGATTTAATTGGAGCACAAAAACTCGGTATGAATACGGCTTTAGTTTTAAGTGGAAAAGTTAGAAATAAAAATGAAATATATAATTTAGAAGAAAATGCTCCTAAAACAGTATGCAAAGATATGAGTGAAATTATAAAACTTTTTGAAGAGGGAAAACTATGAATGAGGCTGGTTTAAAAGAGTTAAGAGATAAGTTAGATTCAATTGATGATAATTTATTAAAACTATTAAATGAGAGAATGGAAGTTGTTCATCAAGTTGGTTTATTAAAGGCTCAAAGTGGTGGAGCAATATATAGACCAGAGAGGGAAAAAGCAATTATTGATAGATTAGATGCTTTAAATGATGGAAAACTAAATAGAAATGCTATTGAAGCACTATTTTTAGAGATTTTTGCAATTTCAAGAAATCTTGAATTACCTGAAAATATTGCTTTTTTAGGACCAGATGGAAGTTTTACTCATCAAGCAGCAGAGGCAAGATTTGGTGCGATGAGTTCATATGTTTCAATAGGCTCAATTAAAGGAGTTTTTAGGGAAGTAAGTTCCAAAAAAGCTAAATTTGGAGTTATTCCAATTGAAAACTCTTCAAATGGAATTGTAAGTGATACTATTTCATGTCTTAGTAATTATGATTTAAAAATCATTGCTGAGGTTATTTTAAATATTCATCATACACTTGCAACTACTTGCGATAAAGTTAAAGATATTAAAAAAATATATTCAAAAGATATAGCTTTTGAACAGTGTCATAGATTTTTAGAAAACTTTGCTTTAGATGAGGTAGAGCATATTCCAGTTGAATCTACTACAAAAGCTGCAAAGTATGCTTTAAGTGAGCCAAATTCAGCTGCTATTTGTTCTCATGTTGGGGCAAAGATGTATAATCTTCCAATACTATTTGAAAATATTGAAGATAAACATAACAATAAAACAAGATTTTTTATTGTAAGTGATTTTGATAATGCTCCAAGTGGAAATGATAAAACTTCTATTTTAGCTAAGCTTCCTAATACTCCTGGTGCACTTGTTGAGTTTTTAACAGATTTCGATAAAGCAGGAATTAACTTAACAAAGATTAAATCACATATTGTAGAGGGTAATTCTATTTTCTTTATAGATTTTAACGGTCATAAAGAAGATAAAAATGTAAGCGAAATTTTAGAGAAACACAAATGCTCAATCAAAATCTTAGGTTCATATGTAAAAGAAGTTGAAGATATTTAGGAGAAGTATAATGGAATTTAATAAAGTATTAGATAATTGTAAAATATATGAAGCAGGGAAGCCAATAGAACTAGTAGTAAGAGAGTATGGAGTTGATGAAAAAGATATTATCAAATTAGCATCAAATGAGAATCCTTATGGTAGTTCACCAAAAGTACTTAAGAAGATTCAAGAGATTAGTAAAAATATGTTTATGTATCCTGATGATTCAATGTATGAATTAAAAGAGAGTTTAGCTTTAAAGTTTAAAGTTCCAAGTAAAAATATAATTGTAGGTTGTGGAAGTGACCAAGTTATTGATTTTGTAGTAAAAGCAAGATGTAATGAAAACTCGAAAATACTCATGGCTAAAACTACTTTTGCAATGTATGAGATATATGGTAGGCAAGTAGGTGCACAGATTATTAAAACTAAAGATGATCAACACAATTTAGCACAATTTGAAGAACTTTATAAAAAAGAGGGTGCTGATATTATCTTTTTATGTTTACCAAATAATCCTTTAGGTGAGTGTCTAAATAGGGATGATGTATATGATTTTTTAGCAAAAGTTGATAGAAATACATTAGTTGTAATTGATGGAGCGTATCAAGAGTATGCGGCATATAAAGATTCTAAAAAACAAATTAACCCTGCTGATTTAATTGAAAAGTTTCCTAATGCAATCTATCTTGGAACGTTTTCAAAAGCTTATGCTTTAGGTGGAATGAGAATAGGATATGGAATAGCACAAACTTCAATAATTAAAATAATATACAAATTAAGACCTCCATTTAATATTACAACACTATCTTTAGCTGCTGCAATTGAAGCATTAAAAGATGAAGAGTTTGTAAATGAGTCAATTAGATTAAATTTTGAAGAGATGAAAAGGTATGAAGAGTATGCAAATATTAAAGGATTCTCTTTTATTGATAGTTATACAAACTTTATTACCTTGAAATTTGATAATAAATTTATTTCATCAGAAGTAGCTCAAAGTTTACTTGAAAAAGGTGTAATTGTTAGAGATTTAACTTGCTATGGAGTTAATGCTATAAGAGTAACTATTGGTTCAAAAACTCAAAATACAAGAGTTTTTAATGTTTTAGATGAAGTATTAGCAGATCTAGAAAAAATAGAAAGTTTATAATAAAGTATAAATACTATGGAAATTAAAAATAAAAATCTTGAAGAATTAGAACAGATATGTACGGATATTAGAGAAAGAATTATTGATGTTGTATCACGAAAAGGTGGTCATTTTTCATCAACTTTAGGAGCTGTTGAGTTAACAGTTGCAATGCATAAAGTTTTTGATGTACAAAAAGATCCATTTATTTATGATGTGTCACATCAATGTTATCCTCATAAGCTAATAAATGATAGATGGGATGAGTTTGAGACTATAAGACAGTTTGGTGGACTTAGTGGTTTCACAAAGCCCAAAGAATCAGAAGCTGATTATTTTATAGCTGGTCATAGTTCAACTTCTATTTCTCTTGCTGTTGGAGCTGCAAAGGCTATAAAATTAAAAGGTGAAGATAGAATTCCTGTTGTAATGATTGGTGATGGTTCTATGACAGCTGGAATGGTTTATGAAGCTTTAAATGAGTTAGGAGATAGAAAATATCCTGTTGTAATTATTTTAAATGATAATGAGATGTCAATTGCAAAACCAATTGGTTCTATTTCAAAATATCTATCTAAGATACTTGCTGGAAAGTTTTATCAAGGTTTTAAAGAGCGAATAGATAGAAATATTATTCAAAAACTTCCTGAAGGTGCAACCTATATTGCAAAAAAGATAGAAGAGAGTATGAAACTTATTACTCCTGGAATAATCTTTGAAGAGATGGGAATTGATTATATTGGTCCAATTGATGGACATGACTTAGAAGAGATTATTGAAACTTTAGAGATTGCAAAAGATATGAAAAAACCTGTAATAGTTCATGCTAGAACAGTAAAAGGAAAGGGTTACTCTCCTGCTGAAGGACAACATGAACATTGGCACGGGGTAGGTCCTTTCAATATAGAAGATGGAAAATTTGTAAAAAAAACTTCACAAAAGTCTGCAACAGCTGTATTTGCAGATGCACTTTGTGACCTTGCCTGTAAATATGATAATGTAGTAGGGGTAACTGCTGCTATGCCAAGTGGTACAGGAATAAATAAACTTATGGAGAAATTTCCAAATAGATTTTGGGATGTAGCAATTGCAGAACAACATGCAGTAACATCTATGGCTGCAATGGCAAAAGAGGGTTTTAAACCTTTTATTACTATTTATTCAACATTCTTACAAAGGGGCTTTGATCAAATAATTCATGATGTATGCCTTATGGATTTGCCTGTTGTTTTTGCAATTGATAGGGCAGGTATTGTTGGTAATGATGGGGAGACACATCAGGGTGCTTTTGATATATCATATTTAAGATTTATCCCTAATATGATACTTTGTGCTCCAAGAGATAATGAAACATTACAATATGCTTTAGAGTTTGCTTATGAAGCAAAAAGTCCCTGTGCTATTAGATATCCTAGGGGTTCATTTAAACAGCTTGATTATAAAGCTACTAAGTTTAAATTAGGTGTCTCTGAGCTTTTAAAAGAGGGAAATTCAAAAAAGTTATTCATATCTTACGGTGCAGGGGTAAATCGTGCCATTGAAACAGAAAAACTTCATAATGAAGATTGTGCAATATTAGATCTTAGATTTGTCAAACCACTTGACAAAAAGACTCTTCTAGAGTTATCCAAAAAATATAATGAATGGTATATATTTTCTGATTCTCAAAAAGAGGGTGGTGTAGGTAGTGCTATTTTAGAGTTTTTAAATAAAGAAAAAATTAATATAAAACTTGTATCTTTTGAGTATGAGGATGAATTTATTCAACATGGAGATACAAATTTAGTAGAACAGAGTTTAAGGTTACTTCCTTCTCAACTAGTAGAAAGAATAAAATAGTAGTTTTCTACTACTTTATTCATATCCTAATATTTTATTAACTCTTCGTTCATGCTCTTCTTGTGAACTTCGTTGAGGCTCTTTTTTTATAATTAGTTTATTATCAATTTTCTCTTTCTCTTTTTTTTCGCTAGGTTTTTTAAATGATTGTTCAAAGAGATTATCTTTATTGATATATTTTGAGGCATCAAGCATCTTATTTTTTGTTTTTATAAGATCATCATTTTGTTCATTTGTTGCAGGGTCAATTATTTCAGGAGTAATAAAAAATACAAGTTCGCTTTTACCCTCTTTAAAAACTTTACTTCTAAACAAAAAACCTAAGATAGGAATATCTCCAAGGGTTGGAATTTTACTTATGTCATAAGAGTTTTGACTATTAATCAAGCCTCCTAAGATTATAGTTGCACTGTTTTTTGCCATTACATTTGTAACAACTTCATTTTCAAGAAAACTAGGAATCCCCTCAACAGTATTTGACCAATCGATTTTTGTATTACTTGTAGTAATTTCTAAATCAACATAGTTATCTTTCATAACATTTTTGGCTTTAATTTTAAGTTGAAGACCATATTTAATTTTTTCCACATCTGTTGAGGGCACGCCTTCTGCAGTAGTTGTTTGAGTTTTAATTCTAATTGTTCCACCAGCATGAAATGTTGCTTCTTTATTTTCTAATGTTATTAAAGTAGTCTCTTCTAGAATATTAGCAACTCCCTCTTTCGCTAAGTAACTTAATACAAGTGATACATTAAAATATTTACCTAAATAGTTTGCTGCACCACTTAATCCTCCAGCTAATGAAACTGCATTTGTCAAGATTTTATCAATTGCCTTATCTTGTTCAACAATTCTTTGGTTATTTACCTTACCCCATGAATCTTTTCTTAGAGGCATATTCATGGCTAAATCATCATCTTTAGCAACTTGAAAAAAATTTTTACTAGATAGTGTCCAGTTGTTTTTTAAATTTAGACCTTTGTCATTGTTTATTTCAACAGCATAAAGTTTTACTCTAATCATTTTTGATGGGGTTAAAGTCTCAATCATATCTACAAGTTTTTCATTAATATTTATGCCCGCTTTTTTAAAAATATCGATTACTAAATCTCTTTCTTTATAGTTTTTAACATATCCTTTTAAGACTATTGTATCATTAGCTTGTTCAATAATTAGATTTGGATAGGTAGATTTTACAATAGATATAATACTATCAAGGTTTTGCATAATACTAAAATTTATCTGTATAGTTTTCCCTGATTCAAGTGTTACAATTGCACTTTCATTCCCGATTGCTCTACCTAATACTTTTAACTTTTGAAGTGGTAAATCATAGTTATCAATAAACTCAGCTCTTATATTTACACTATTAGTTAATTGTATATTTTGAACTCTTTCACTAAATACTAAAATTCTAAAGTTATTTAATGGTAGGTATATAATATTGCTTTCAAAATCTTTTTGATAGATTATTTTATCATTTGTTTCATAGGCAAAAGATGTTAATATTGATATTAACACCCCTAATAATATTTTTAATAATTTATTCATTTCTTCTCCCTAGTTTTCAATTGTAACAGATAGGTTGCAGGTGATACTTTCACTACCTAATTGATTAAAAACAACTCTTTTACTACTAATTTTTTCATTATAAAAGTAAAAAGAGTCATTTGTTGTCGTAACGTTAAATATAATTTGATATTTATGATTTGCATCAGGTGGATTACATATTACAGATGTATCAGCATTAATTTTTTTAAAACTTGCAGATGCAATACTATTCATTGTTTTTGAAATATCATCGCCAACTCCTTTTGTGGCTATGTAATTTGACCCATAATCAGCAAGAGCATCGACAATATCTTTTGTTCTAATTATTGAAGCATAATTAATTATAAAAAAGAAAATAGATACAAACATTGAAAAAATAAGCATCCATATTATAATATTCTCAACAGCAGCAGATTTCATCCTATTATTATGGAGTGTTTTTTTTGTTAATATCTTATTCATTACTTTAACTTTCTATATTCATCATATGAAATTTTCACTACATCTTCACTATTTATATAACTTCCATCACATATAACATACCAAGAGTTGTTGATTTTAGATACATCTTTATATGAAATTACATAATTTTTATAAACTGTTTTATAGCTCTTCGCTTTAAATGATGGTCTTGTTTTAAGTTTTGTATTATTTGCTACAACCATCAATAGTTTATCGGTTTTAGAACACTCTTTTGTAAGCTTAGAGGTTATTTTTGCTTTCTTTGTATGAGAAAGATTACTATCGTCTGCATATGTTATAGTTGCAGTTTTTGTTGTAGTTTTTTGTTTTGGCATATACCATGTAAGTGGATATGTTTTTTTCTTTGGTACAAACTTCTTTTTAGTTTTTTTATTTTCTATTAAATCAGCTAAAAGCTTTATCTCTTCTTTTTTAGCTATCTTTTCTCCAATTTTTGATTTAACCATCCAAAGCTGTTTACCTCTATTATAGTTACCAATTAAAGATAGAATTACATCCTCTTTTAAATCTAAAACAATTTCATCGGCTTTTATATTAACTATCTCTTCTTGTTTAGAGTTTTTTATATTCCTTTGTATGATACTTTTACTAGAAGGATGACCATCCCTCATAAAACCTAATACTCTAATATCTCTTGCTACATATTGTACAGAGAAATTTTTTTCATTTGGGATAACTGATACAATTTTAATAATGTCATCTGGTTTTAAAGAGTAATTTGGATTTTGAAATAGTTTTAAACTTATGTTATAACTACTATATTTATACTCCAAAGTTTTTGGTTTTTTGATAACCTTAATTTTATTTGTAAGTTTCTCTTTTAAAAAAACCTCATTTTTATAAATAGTCTCTTTGGCATATTTACCAATAATTTCATTTCTTAAAAGAGGTTTAGTAATAACAAATTGTCTTGCAATAGTTGTTTGTTTTAAATCTGAGTCTTTTATTAAAGTATTCTTTTCTATTTTTTCATTTGCAACATAAATTACTACTAATTGATTATTTTGCTCAATAGTCTCTTGATTTTTATTATAAAAATATACTGATGTAGCAATTGCTGAAAGCAACATGGATAATAGTACAAATATAATTGCCAATTGTTTGTTAAATTTCATTTTATTCCTTTACATACCAAATTCTAATTTTCCAGCCATCATAGGAAAGATTATAAATGCTCCTAAAGATGGTATTACAAAAATAAAAATAATAAGCATTAAATACATATTTAATGTATTAACTTTACCTTTGATTTTATAAAATTTTTCTTGCCTCATTTCATCTGATTGAGTAGAAAAAATATTTTTTACTCCAATACCTGCTTCTTCACTTAAGATTAGAAAGTCAACTATTTTTGCTATATCTTCAGAGTCAACTCTTTTTTTTAAGTTTTCATAAGCTTTTTTTGTTGAGTAGTTTGTCATTTCGTACTCTAAAATAGAGATTTCTTTTAGTAGTTCATCATTTAGTATTCCTTTAGCTCTTATTGATACAGTAAAAAATGCATTTTTTAAACCTCCTCCTGCTTCTAATATAACATTAATCAAATCTAAAAAAACACCAAGGTCATTATTGATTTTTTCAACTCTCTCTTTTTTTGAAATATAGATATAAAAGGGACCACTAAAAACAATAAGTATCACTCCAATAAATATCCCAACAACACCAACAGTGGTAGAAAAAAGAAGGGGTAGAGCAATTATAAATATCACTCCTATAAGTGAAAATACTATTTTCCCCTCATTGTACTCCTTTTTAGTCAATCCAGCCTGGATTAGTTTAAAGTGTAAATTATTTTCTTCATTATTATTTTCACTTTTTAACTCTTTTTGTTGGTCAACAATAGCAAGTATATCAAGTTTTGAAAGCAAAACAATCTGTTTTTTTTGCTTTCTTGTATCATAAAAATACCAAGCTATAATTATTACAAATGCTACTATAATGGGAACAAAATATAATATATACATCTATTTTACCTTTGTGAGAAGATTGTTTATAAATAATCCAAATGCAACCCAAACAATAATAAAGAACATCTGTATTTGTCCTTCACTTGTTTCAAAGAAATGACTATCTAATACACCATCCATTGATTTATTTAACATTCCATAAATAAATATTACAAGAGCAATTATCATATAACTACCAACTTTAACCTCTTTTGTTGATGCAGTAATCTCTTTTTTAATCTCTCCTTGGTCATGCAATGTTTTTCTTAATTTTTCTAAAGTATTAGAAAATTTACCACCTGATTGTTTACCAATTGATATAGTTAGATAAAAAATTCTAAGCTCTTTTGATTCAACAACTTTAAACATTTTTTCAAAAGCTTTATTTTCTCCGATAATATCTTTTTCACTAAAATAAATATTGAAGATATCTTTAGTAAGTTTAGATTTTGAAGTTATAATTGACTTTCTTAAAGCTTGTTCAAAACCTACACCACTTTTCATCATACTTGTAACTTTATCAATAATGATTTTTAGTCCAAAGTTAAACTCTTCTAATCTATTATCTATAATTTTTTTAAGTACTAAAAGTGGAAAGAAAGAGAGTATTATCCATGAAATGATAAATACTATTAGATTTGTTATTGCAAAGTTTATAAATGTTGCTGATAGAAAACCAAAAGAAACAGAGATTATTATAAATATTATTTCTGAAAAGGGTGAAGTAAAACCTGCGTAGGCAAGTTTTTTACCAAGCCAGTTTTTCTTTTTCTTTGAAAATATATCTCTTTTTTTTGTCTCATCAAGAATCTCATTGTTATCTTTTGTTAATTTTCTAATTATTATATTTTTTTTATTATATTCAAGATAGAAGTTGTATATTAATATTGCTAATAGAATAGTTAGTAGAGGAATGACTACAATTAGTATTAAAGTATATATCATTATTCACTCTTTCTCTATTTTTTGGAAATGTGGCCACTTATGGAAAATTTGTGGATCTTTATGTAAAAATATATCAATAAACTCGTTTTTCCATCCACACATTTTATCTGGTAAATCTTTTTCTAATTCATCAATTAACATCTGTTTAGGCATTTCAAACTTTTTGTTAAAAATAGTTGAATCTATATCAACACCAAACATATTCATTTGTGATATGGTTCTACTAGGAGTGGATACAACTTCAAAACTACCCTTTGTTTTACTCATATCACTAGTATCTCTTTTAAATTCAAAAATATTGTTAAGAGAAACAATGGCATTATCTTCTATTCTTCTTTCAACTTCAGAAATAGTGATGATTTTTCTTTTCCCATCTGGAAATCTTACAAGTTGAATAATAATATCCACAGCTGAAACTATTTGAGCTCTAATAAAATTAATATTTGCACTTGGTCTTGCTTCAAGATACATATTTTCAATTCTTACAAGTGCCTCTTTTGTATTATCAGCGTGAATTGTCGTCATTGAACCTGGGTGACCTGTATTCATCGCATTTAACATAACAACAATTTCTGCACCTCTACACTCACCAACAATAATTCTTCTAGGAGAGGATCTAAGGGCAGAACGTAGTAGGAACTCCAAAGGGATAGCACCTTTTCCTTCCTCATTTGCCATTCTAGCTTCATATTGTCTAATAGCATGGCATGGCATTTGAGGTTGTAACTCTTTTGTATCTTCAATAACCATTAGTTGCTCATTTTCATCAACAAATCTTGTCATGGCATTGAGGAAGGTAGTTTTACCACTTGACGTACCACCAGATACAATAATATTACACTTCCCCTTTGCTATTTTGAGTAAAAAATATGCCATTTTATAATCCATTTGATCTGAATCTATTAAGAATTCAAGTAGTAATGGAATGTCGTTAAATTTTCTTATTGTTATACAACTCCCATCATTTGCAGCAATGGGAGGAATTTGTACTTCGACCCTTGAACCATCTTTTAATTTACTTGACATAATAGGATGAGCTTCATCAATTTTTCTATTGTTTTCTGCAAGCATTTTATCAATTACTTTTCTAAGCTCTTCTTCTGTTCTAAAAGTAAATGGAGTTTGTACAGTTTTACCTTTGTAAATAATATCAATATAATCTTTTGTATTAACAATAACGTCATTTAAATTATCTTTTGCAAGATTAAAAATCGTAGTTATCGGTCCGTATCCTATAACATTGTTTATAATAAACTCTTTTATTTCATCAAGTGACTCTTTTGACAAAATAGAGGTTTTTTTAAAGGATAAAATAAATTCTGGTAAAACCTCTTCTAAAGAGTCCCTTGTGATTTTTTTATCCGATTTAAGGTTTATAATGAAAGTATCATTTATTTCATAGGCTAATTCTAGTAGTTTTTCATCTAAATATATTTTAGGGAAAGTTAAACCTATTTCTATTGGTCTTTTTTTTACCTTTTCAATCTTATCTTTGTTAATTTTTTCATTGAAATTTTTTTCTGATTCTTCATTTAGTGAAAAAGATTGTTTTTTTATCTCTTTTTTTTGTTCTTCATCTGCAATTAATGTTCTTAAATTTCTCAATGCTATTCCTTACTTAAAAATGAAAATAGATTTTTCTTCTTATGTTTAGGTTTCTCAATGGTTTGACTAATATAACTCTTCTCAAGAAGAATACTCTCCATAGTTTTTGTAAAAAGCGAGTTTTTTGATACTTGAGAAGCTAGTTCACAATAGTTCCAGCATTTTCCAAGTGTGTGAGAGTCATTTGGTATTTTCATGTACATAAGTTTTTCTTCTTTTGAACTTGTATTCATAATAGAGTCAAAATCAGAAGCGGAAATTTCATTATGTGAACCAGATCTGTTTACTATAAATGTTACCTTATCTTTAAGTCCAGCCCTTTTCATTAATGAATAAAAAGTTTTAAGCTTAGAGATATGAGGTAGGGTCATTTCTGTTAAAATCCATATCTCATTTACTAAATCGTATATGGTACTTTTTAAAGATGAGGCATCCGCTTTACCTGTATCAATGATTATGTAATTAAAATGCTCACTAGTTTTAAGTAGATAGTCTAATAATTTTTCAATAAAACTGTTTTTTTCAATTAAATCTTTGTCAATATGTTTTTGAATACCATTTATACAATAAAAATTTTCTCTTACCTTTACTAAACCTTGCTCTAGATTTTTATTTATATCAAATTCTCCAAAGTTTACTAAATCAATAATTGTGTGTTTAGGAATAGGATTTTGGGATAAAAATAGATTGCTAATAGCTTTTGTTGTTGATAAATCAACATATAGAACATTTTTACTTGGATTATGCTTAGCTAATAGGTCAGCGGTATTTATTGCAACAGTAGTTGAACCAACCCCTCCTGAAACACCACTTATTGAAATAATCTTATTATCATATTTATTTTTATTTATAAGCTTATGTTTTGTATCTAATATAATATTTTTGATTTGTTCAGGAGAAAATTCATCAATTGATACATAGTTTTCAATATTTAATTTTCCACAAGTAAGTGATAAATTATGATCATTTGGACCAATTACTATAATAAATTCATTAAAGATTTTTAATAAATTTTCATCTCTTTTTATCAATGCTTTATTTTGAATTGTATAGATGATTATATTTTTAGAGTTTTTTAGATTTAATTTCTCTGTTATAATTGAAATATCATGAACTAACATTATTTCTGCATTAAGTAAAATATCTAGATTTGTTTCTAATTTCTTTGCAAACTTACTTGTATTTTTATCAGTAACGATAAAGATATTTAAAGGAGTATTTTGTGAAAGTAAATCTTTTTCAATCTCAAAGATTTTTCTAAGACCTAATTTAGATTTTTTTAATAACTCTTTTAATACTTGTCTATACCAAATTTTTTCGTTAAAGGTAATTTTACCAAAAGTAATATCTCCATCTTTTAAAGTAATAGAGTATTTATTATTAATAAAATTAACATCGTCTTCGATTATATTAAAGGCATCTACTGTAAAGCCATAAATAAAGTTATTGTATTTAAAATCATATTTCATAAATGTTAATTTTCCAATATTCGAAATTAAAACGAAAAGTTGTAAAATCTCTATGATACTCTCTTTTCTTATATCTAATGCAGCCTGAATATTAGAATATTCTTGATAGTTTTTATAATCCATTTTTCACCTTATTTTTTTATATTTCTTCAACTACAATAGTGTCAACTGACGCTCTAGTACGAGTTCTTGCTTCAATTCCTAGATAAAGTTTACCAGCACGGTTTGTATATAATTCGAAGGTTTTCTTAATCCATCTATTTCGGGTTCCTCTATATATCTTAATTGGACGAGAATATTTATTTGAATAAACCTTAATAGCATCCAGAGCAGATGATGTTTTATATTGAAATGATACTCTCATTTTAGTGTTTTTACAATCGAAACCGAAATCGTATTCTCTCCAAATATAGCCAGTAGCCCGCTTATTCCACTTTGAATAAATTACATAGTTATGCTTATACGGAACTCCTCCTGTCCAAAAGTCGTGTCCATTAGAATTAAAACTGTTTACATAAGGACCACATTTTTCAATAATTTTTAATCTAAATGTAGTAGATACGGATGCAATACCATTACTTACATTAACTCTAATATCATACTTCTTTTCAGCACTATATCCAATCCAAGCAGTTATAACACCTGTCAGAGGCTCTATTCTCATTCCAGCTGGTCTTCTACCACTAAGAGAGAATATTAAATTTCTTCCTCGACTGTCACTAAAATATCGTTTTACATTAAAAACATAAGCTTTATGTCTTTTAGCAGCTTGTATAGGAATTAACCTCTTATCTGGTGCTGGATTTATCACTTCAAATACTGGAGTAATAGAAGCAGTGCCACCTCTGTTATCACTAACAGTAATAACTATATTTGAATATTGTTTTAGATGGGATAAATTTGGAGTACCATAAAGTCGTCCTGTTGTTGTAGAAAAATTTAACCATGAAGGTTTGTTTTTAATACTAAAAGTTAAGACATCTCCATCAACATCATTAGCAGTAGGTGTAAAATCAAAAGTTGAACCTGCATACACAAGACTAGGAGGCTTCCCTGAGATTGTAGGTGGATCATTAACCTCTTGTATATTAATTCTACACTCTTTCTTTGTAACGGCATCATCATCATCCTTAACAAGAACAGTAATTTTATCTGTTCCATAAAAATTTGCATAAGGTGTATACGTTATTGTTCCATTATTATTCATAGTAACATTTCCATTATTTGCATCTGCTTGCTTATAAACAATTTGACCATCAGGATCTATTGCAGTCCATCCAATCTTATTTGTTGTTGTGTCCTCTAATATACTTACAGGGCATCCATTAAGATTTAAGATAGGAGGATAGTTCCTAGGCTTTGAACAAGAATCTTTTAAAAATTTTATTTGTCTTGTATATTTATTTATTGTGTAATTATTAATAATATTTGGAAGTATTTTCTTTTCACCATCTAGAATCATACTTAAAAAATCTATATCTCTTGCGCTTCTATCGAAATCAAATGCATATTTATACTCATTATTTGGGTCAGTTCTATAATTTATATCATTTGTTGGGTTATTGTCACTATTTAATAAGTCTGCATACTTTCTAAATGCTTCGTACTTATTCCTTTCATTTCCTCTTTTATAAATACTAGATATAAAATATTTATAATTATTTAGAATAGATTTAGGTATAACAACAATGTGTTCAGCTGTATTAGGATTTAGTTCTTGATGTTGAAAAAAAACATTTCCTGTCCTATAATTATCTGTTTTAGCCTGAACAATTGTATTATTTATTTTTAATTTTGGAAAAGAAGAAGTTCCAAAGCAATGGGGTTTCATTAGTTCAATTGCTGAAATATCTTTAGGTCTTTTAAATTTCTTATTCCCATCTTGAATAGTAAAAACATAAGTAGGAGGACTTGCAAAACTAACAATTGGTACTTTTTTACCATCAGAGTCTATTCTCCCCCATTTAGTAGAGTTTCTTGAGTTAGCCATATGCATCTCTACATTAGTAATACAATTATTTTTATCTAGTTGATAAGTACCTAGAATATTTTCAAATCTAGCAGAAGGTTTGTCAAATCTAATTGTCACAGAACCTGGAGATTCAATTGGAAAATCTTTAGTTATTTTTTTAAAGGCAAAAGCCTCATTATCAAAAAATTTATACCAAAATGTTTTATAAGAGTAGTTATCTATTATAATTCTAACTGTATCTGGTTCATTATCTCCAATACTACCATCAGGGTTTTTAGGTTCAAAATCATAAAACTCATAACTAAAAGTAATCTTATTATCCTTTGATAATTGAAGTAATTCTCTACCTAAAGCAGATTCTGATAATATTTCTTGGGCTACTTTTTTACTAAAGCACATATCCATAGTTTGTTCATAGGCTTTTGCCATTGTCTTTCCAGTTTGCAGTGCAATAGCTTTTAAATTATATAACTTATTTCTTGTATCATATTCATCAGAATAAGTTGCTACAAAAGATATAGTTGCAAAAATAAGTAAGAAACCAATTAAAAATTGTTCAATGTAAGCTTTTTTCATTTTATCCTCATTTTGCTATATTATAAAGTCTAATAGTCCAATCTTATTTAAAACTATTGTAACTATCGTGGAAAGAAACATTGATGGTGCCATAGGCGCAACGCGTCTTTTTCTGATTTTTTGATAATAAATCAAAAACAACAATTGAATTAAACCTGTACAAATTAGAAAAATAGGGAATAAATTAGGGCTTAAATATATAGCAATAACCATCATATATTTGATATCTCCTCCACCTAAAATGATTTTAGGAATAACTATTAATATTATAATATAAAAAAGTAGAATTGTAAAGGAAAAAATAAAAGAATAAAAATTTAATTTATTTTCAAGATAGCCAAACGTTATGAGAAAAGTTAATAATGCAAGAAGCATTATATTAGGTATTTTATATTTTGTGCAATCTAAAAAAGATATAAAAAACGAAAATACAAAAAATGCAATATTAAAAATCATTTCTTTATAACATTTTCAATTTTAGTTTGGGCTTTTGTTTTTATAATTGTTTGTTGAGAATTAAACCAATTAATTAACGACAATGTCAAAAATACAGTAACCAATATTAGAAAAAATAAAACTAAGACCTTATTCATACTATATTTTCATAAGTAAACAAAATAATAATAATTAACTATTATTTTGCTTACTAATATGAAATTATTTTTTCTCGGTTGCCGGCTTGTTAGCTGTTATAGCTGCATTGATTCTTCCTTGTGCTGCATTTTGAATAGTATCTTTTTGTGTACTAATCCAACCTTGTAAGCTAACAACAGCTGCGACACCAACAACTACTAATAACAATGTCACAAGAATCTTATCCATTGCACCTTTTTCTGACTTTAATCTTCTTTTTAAGAATTTTAACATTTCATATCCTTCTAATTTTTAGATAAAGAAATTATATCATAATTTTCAAAAAAAATTCAGAAAATTTAATAATCTCTTTTGTTTTTTTTAAATTAAAAATGAAATTATAGATTATTAAAACTTAAATAATGGATTTTTTTATAAAATCATTAACAAAATTAACAAAAAAAATGATAACATAGCACCATGACAAGAAATAATAGATTTTTTCCAATATATATAGATTATATATTTTATTTAATAAGTGCGATACTATTCTCCTATTTTTTAGGTATTGGTGCCCCTGATGATGGCTTAAGACATATTGCGTTTGCTACAAATCAGTCAATAATGAAAAGTTGGGGAGAAGTTTTTCCTTATTCTTTATTTAGTAGTTATGATCCTTGGTTTTCATGGCATTATATTTTAGAAAATTTTTTAATATTTTTTACATATGAACAAACTCAATATGTAGTAAATAGTTTAGTTCTTTTTATTTTAATGCTTTTGATTGATAGGCTTATTAGAGAATACGTAGAGTATAAACTTGATTCTTTTATTTATATTATAGTTTTAATAATAGTGGTTTTAACTTCCTTTAGATATGTAATGCTTAGACCTGATATGTTATCTGGTTTTTATGTGATGCTAGCAATACTATTTAAAAATAGATTTTTACCAATCTTATTATTAACTATACTATATGGACCTTCATATTATCTATTCTTTTTATATACGGGTTCAATTGGTTTGGTATATATTGTTCAACAAAAGTGGAAGGCTTTAGCTGGTGCTTTTTTAGGCTCAGTTTTAACTTTAATTTTCTTTTTATATCATAATACACAAGGTTATATTGATACAATTTTAAATATATTAAATGATCAAAAACTTAGAATGGGACTTGAAGTTTCAGAGGGACAAGCAATATTTGATTTTTTAATAAATGTTGATTATTTTATTCTATTACCACTATTTTTAGGACTATCTTTTATTTTGATTTATAAAAACTATAACTATTTTAAAGAGAATACTCTTGCAACATTTTTGGTAGTTAGTTCCATCTTATGGATTAATCAATATAGATATTTCCATCTATTTTTACCTCTAATATTTGTTTATGGTTTATCTATTTTGTTTAATATTAATAAAAAACAACTCTTTTATAAATTAAGAAAATATCAACTTATTTTAAAAAGATTTTTTAGTTATTCAAAGAATAAAAAAGTTTTTTATTTTATTGCTTTGCCTTACTCTATTTGTATGTTAGCATATATTTATGGATTTCAATCAATGACAAATAGGCTTGAGGAGGGAAAGATTTTTGAAGAAAAAATTTACAATGGAAAACTGATTTTATCTAATACAATGAATCCTGAAATGTTCTCAATATTATACTATAATCCTACAATTAAAACAGTGCCAAGTTGTAGTATAGGTTGGTTTAGTCATGAAAAAAAAGAGCTTAAAAAGATTTATATTGATATGGTTAGTTCAAAAGGGATAACAGAGGAGCAATTAAAAGATTTGATTTTTAATGTAAATGCTGATATCTATTTGCATTATTCTAATGTGTCAAGAAGAGTGTTAGATTTTAATAAACTCATTAGCTTTGGTATAATTCCAAAAAAAATATATAAAAACAAAATTCTATTTGAAGTTAAAAAATGAGAAAAGAAATAGCTATAATAATTCCAGCATATAATGAGTCTTTAACTATTAAAGAGACTATATTATCTTTTCATTATGAATTACCTAATGCAAAAATTGTAGTAATAGATAATAACTCAAATGATAATACTTCAAAAATTGTTAATGAGACCTTTATAGATTCAAATATTAATGGAAAATTACTTTTTGAACCTAGACAAGGTAAAGGAAATGCTATAAGAACTGCATTTAGCAAAATTAATGCGGATGTATATATTATGGTAGATGCTGATATGACATATCCTGCTTCACAAGTGCATGATTTGATAAATCCTATACTCAATAATAATATTGATATGTGTGTTGGAGATAGATTAAGTAAGGGTGATTATAAAAATGAGAATAAAAGACCTCTTCACAATTTTGGAAACCATCTTGTACAAAATCTTGTAAACAAACTTTTTAATGCAAAAATTACAGATATTATGAGTGGTTATAGAGCTTTTAGTAAAAAGTTTGTTAAAAACTATCCAATACTTGTTGAAGGTTTTGAGTTAGAGACAGATATGACCCTTCATGCATTAGATAAAAGGTTCAAGATAAAAGAGCTTTCTATTTCATATAAAGATAGACCTGAAGGTAGCCACTCAAAACTTGACACCTTTAATGATGGATTTAAAGTTTTATATACAATTTTAAAAATTTTTAGATATTACAGACCTTTTATCTTCTTTTCAATAATGGCATTTATCTTCGCTTTACTCTCTTTAATAAGTGCAGTTCCTGTATTTAATGATTGGCTTTTATATAAATATATCTATCATATTCCACTGGCAATACTTGCTACAGGTTTGGGCTTAATAAGTATTATTCTTTTTACAGTTGGAGTAATACTTGATTCAATCGCATATCAAAATAGATTAGAGTTTGAGCAAAGAGTTTTGAAGTTTGAAACAGATAGTTAAATTTGGACTTATTGGTACAGTAGGTTTTATTGTAGATGCTTCAATTTTATTAATAGGAGTTGAATTACTTAATTTTTCAATTGAAATGTCAAGAGTTTTCTCTTTTATAACTGCTGTTTTTGTTACTTGGTTTTTAAATAGAAGTTTCACTTTTATTGTAAATGAAAATATTTCTAAAAAAAGAGAGTATAGTTTATATTTAATAATTCAAATTATTGGTGCTTTGATCAACTATTTTATTTTTATCTTTTTAGTCCATTTAGAAGAGTTCTTAAAAGAGTATTTACTTATTCCCCTTGCAATTGCAGCTTTTGTTGCGATGTTTTTTAACTATTTAGTGATTAAAAAATTAGTTTTTAAAGCTAATTAAAATTGAGGAACCATATCTAAATGAGGAGCTTTTTAACCAATATTTTTCTAGTCTAAAAATTTTGAAAAAAATAGAGTTTAACAATCTATTTGGAGTTTTTGAACCCAATGATTTATTTGAATCTCTTAGTTTATCAATAAGCCTTGCAATAACAACTAGAGGAAATAGGAGAGTATTAAAATATGTTTTTCTTTTTATTTGAAGTTTCCCTTTGCTTAAGTTTTCCATACTTTTTATTGTATATCTTCTTTTATGATGTAAAAATTTATCATGGGTTCCATAAAGCCAATTATATGCAGGTACAGTAATTAAAAGTATACCATCTGGTTTTAATAGTTTTTTTATTTCATCAATTGTCTTTTTGTCATCTTCAATATGTTCTAAAACATCAAACATACAAATTAAATCAAAACTTCTTTTAAATGGTATTTTCTCTGGGAAAACTCCTTGCTTAATATTGATATTATGTTTTTTTGCCTCTTTTATTGCAAATTCATCCATCTCAATTGCAAATAGATTACCAAACTTTTTAAGTAAAGGGATATTACCTCCTGTACCACAACCAATCTCCAAAATTTCACAATCTTTTTTTAAATTGTAGCTTTTTATCTCTTCTTCAACTATCTCTCTTCTTGCTTTAAACCACCAGTGTTTTTTTTCCTGTTCTAATATCTCTTTATATGCTAAAGCTTCCATCTATTCTACTTTACACTTATAATTATCTTTTGAAATAAGAACTGCTTGGCTTCCTAAAAATTTTTTTCTATATTCAATTTTTAAAGTTTTATCTTCATGTATTTTAAAAAGATTGATTACATCATCTTCATTTTTAAATGTTGGAGAATAAAAACTATAAATTAGCCAAAAGCATTTTGATAAATTATTACTATTTTTATCCATTTCAAACTGTTGGTCATCTTTAATTTTTAAATCTAATTTTAACATATTAGCATAGATTTGAAAATGGTTGATATTATGACCATTATGACCATTCTCTTTTATTAATTCATAAATTGGGATTTTATCAAATTTTTTAACAAAGAGTAAAACTTCTCTATATTGATTTTTTATTAAAGGATTTTTGTAATGGAGATAGATTTGATATAAATTAATTATCAAAAATAGAACTAAAAAAACTTTTTTAAATATTGGAGTTATTTTAGAAAAGCCATATATACTAATTAATACAATTGGAGTAATTAATATCATTGAATATCTTAAATTAACTAAAGGGTCGGATAAGAGACTTTTTATATATGGTAAAAAAATTCCTAAAATCAACCAACTAAATAGAAAAAGTAAAATAATCTTTTCTCTTTTTTCTATTTTTATTGTTAAAATATGGTAGAAGCTAAGAAGAAAACCAATTAAGATAAAGTATATTATTTCAAGGGAGAAATAGATATTTAAATAGTTAATAAAGTAGAGAATAGAAGGCTTAGGTATCCACCAAAATTTATCTCCTTGAGAGGCTAAAATGATATATTTTATTAGTGGTAAAATTGATAAAAAGTAGATAATTCCAGTAAAAAGTATTTTTTTTAATAAAAATTTTTTCTCTTTCTCAAATAGAATTAAATAGCTTAATACAAATAAAAACTGAACAAGAATCATAAAAAAACTATAGTAATGAGTATAAATCCAAAGAATAGTAGTTATCCAGTATAAATATAATTCTTTTCTATTTTTATATATTAAAAATCTATATAAAAATAGAAAAGAAAATAGTGAAAAAAGAAAGTATAATTGATATGACCTTACCTCTTGAGAATAAGAGATTAAAAAACTATTTGTGGCAAAGATAAAGCTTATAAATAAAGAACTATATTTGTCAAAAAACTCTTTTGAAAATAGATAAATAACTGGAATTAGTAGGGTACCTATTAGAACAGAAAGTGCTCTACCTGAGACTTCGCTAAGTCCAAAAATTTTATACCAAAGCCATAGGCTTAGTTGATATAAAGGGGGATGTACATCTTCCAAAGTTAATGTTAAGACATCCTTGAAACTATTTTTAGGATGACTAAAAGCAATACTAAATAGTTCATCCAACCAATAACTACTATAATTTAAACTATTTAAACGTAAAAAAAAGGCTAAAAGTATGATAGAAAAAAGATATATATTTTCATTTTTTAATCTAAGCATTTACTCTCTTAGTATTCAGATTCAATTATATAAATAGGTCTATTTTTTGACTCTAAATAGATTCTTCCAATATATTCACCTAAAACACCAATTCCTATTAATTGAACTCCTCCTAAAAATAGAATAGCAGTAATAATAGAGGCATAACCAGGCACATCAATGCCCAAAAAGAGAGTTTTTATTACTATAAGGCTTCCGTAAATAAGTGATAAAAAGGAGATAGTAGTTCCAAGATATAACCATGCTCTTAAAGGAAGTGTACTAAAACTAGTAATCCCATCAAGTGCAAAATTCCAAAGTTTCCAAATATTAAATTTTGATTTTCCCTCTTTTCTTTCTTCTCTTTTATAGGTAACAGTAGTAGTTTTGAAGCCTACCCACGCAAATAAACCTTTCATAAATCTTTGATTTTCAGGTAATCTTTTTAAAGCCTCTAGAACTTTTTTTGAGATTAGTCTAAAATCTCCTACATCTTCAGGAATCTTAATATCAGAAATTTTATTATTAAATCTATAAAATAGCTTTGCACTAAATGATTTAAAAAAACTATCACTACTTCTATCGGTTCTTTTAGCAAGAACTACATCATAGCCCTCTTGCCATTTATCTAATAATTTGAAAATTAATTCAGGTGGGTCTTGTAAATCAGCATCAATGGGAATAATTGCATCTCCTAAAGCTTTATCAAAACCTGCTGTTAAGGCTGCTTCTTTTCCAAAGTTTCTTGATAAATTTATTATTTTAATTTGTTTATTGCTCTTTTTTAAATCTAAAAGTTTCTGAAGTGTTTTATCTCTACTTCCATCATTTACAAAAATAAGTTCATAATTTAATGTTGTTTTTTTTATAAGTTCATTTATTTTTTCAAAAAAAATATCTATAACATCCTCTTCATTGTAACAAGGACATACTATTGATATATTTGGAAGAGTGTTCACATTAAACTCCAAAAAATTTATTTAATTATTATAACAATTATTATTTGAAATTATAACTTATTTAAAATAATATAACTCATTTTTTTTTCAAATTTATAGTTTTCTAGGAAGAGAACTCTAAGTTTGTCACTTTTTTTATAAAAGTATTGATAATAATTGAACCTTTTAGTAGGAAAGATTAGAATATCTGGTTGGTATTTAATTAAGTCATCATATAATATATCTAGTATCTTTTTTTCAAGAGCTTTATCTTTATAAATAGCCGTTTTAGGAAGCATAAATAAAGAGGGAAATCTTGAAGCCCAGGTATAGTTACTATTAAAAAAAGATTTTCCCATTGCTATATCAATAGAGAATAGATATACACTTTTTTTCTCTTTAGTCTTTATTAAATTAGTTATCTGCTTATATTTAGGCACTTCATAACAATTATAAAAAAGTAGGTAGATATATAAAGGAGTTAAAAAGAAAAAATAGAGTTTTTCCTTTTCTTTTAAATTAATAAAACTAAATAGCATAAAACACTGAGAAAATACAAAAAAAGGTATTAACTGATAACTAAAACCTTTTCCTTGAAGTATATAAATAATAAATGCAATATATGCAAAAATTAGTAAAAACAATTGCTCTTTAGATAGTTTAAATTTTTGAATAAATAAAACAAGTAAAACTGATAATATAAAAAATAGTATTTCAACTTTAAAACTTAAATGTTGCAGACTTTCAATAAGATAATAAGAGTTTAGAGTAAGAGGTACAATCTCATCTATATACTCTGGGAAAAAAGTTTTTATTATAAGCAAATATATAAGTGCAGAGAAGCTAATGATTAGAAAATCTACTCTAAAAAGTGTTATTAATCTTTTTGTTTGAAATAGTTTTATTAATATAATAGTTAAAAAAATTAAGAAAAAATGAGGTTTTAAATTAAAACCTAATACTGCAAATAAAGCGAATAAAAGTAGTTTTTTCCCTTTAATACTATTTGGAATTATCTGAAGAAGAGTATAAGGAAGAATGAAGATTATAAATAGATGTTCCCTATCTCCAAAATTATATGATACGGAAATAGTTAAAATAAATGTAAGTGAATATATAATTGGTCTAATATTTTTTTTATAAATTGAATTATTTAAAAGAGTATAAATTAAAAGTAAAGAAATAGCTGTAATAAAAAAAATAAATATTATATAGATTAATCCAACTGAAATATTAAAAATATTTGAAAAAAATGCAGGAATTAAAGAGTATATAAATATTAATGGTGGATTTATATCAATTCTATCCACATATAAAACTGCACCAGTTAACATCTCTTTTGCACAATATAAAATCCAAGTTGAATTTACATTTAACGAATGAACGTTAAAGAAAATTAATACTAAACTTATAATAAGTGAAAAGTAGAAAATATCAATAACTTTTGACCTATAAAGCATTTCTCTACATATATCCTTTTAATTTTTCAACACAAAGTCCCATTGCTGTACTTTCATAACCTTCTACATTTATTATATAAGGTTTACAAAAGCCTTCAACCATTATAGCACCAGCTTTTCCAAAACATTCACCTGATTTTATATACTCATTTATATGATTTTCTTCAAATTTTGCAAACTTATAAGTTGTAATTGATAAATCTAAAATCTCTTTTGTTTTTGATTTATATATCATACATGTAATAACTGAACTTTCCCCTCCACTTTGAAGTTGAAGCATTCTTCTTGCATCTTTTGCATCTTTTGCTTTTCTAAGAAGTTTTTCTTGTGAGCTTACAACTGAATCTGCAACAAGTAAAGGCATATCTTCAATTCCATACTTTTTATATAATTCATTAAATTTTCCAAGAGTTGCTTCATATACAAATGATTTTGGATTTTTTGTCTTTATTGAGTCTTCATCAAAATCTCCACCATCTTGCACAAAATTGATATTATGCTCTTTTAAAATAAGCGCTCGTGTAGGTGAATTAGAACCAAGTCTAATCAAAATAATCCTTTTTATTTTTTTTTATTGTATCAAAGATTTAGATAAATTGAGTATAATTGCAAAATGAGAATTCAAAAACTTTCAGGTATTTTAATATTTCTCTCTTTCTTAATCACAATTTATAGCTATTTCTATAATGATAATTTTTTTATATTTTCAGGTATCTTTGCATGGATGTCTCTATTTTTACTCTTTAGAAATAGTTCTAATAAAAAATTGCTTTTAGTGCTTTTTTTTATCTCTTTACTATTTTTCTTTTTTAGTTTTTATAAGGAGTTTTATATAGATTTTAGAAGAGCTCTTTTAATAAATCAATATCTTCTTACTCTTCTAATAGGAGTTGGTTTTTTACGGCTTATTGCAACTCCAAAAACAGAAAAGATAAAAAAACTTCCCTCTGGAAAACAATCTTTTTTAAAAACCTATTTAGGTATACATCTTTTTGGTTCAGTGATTAATTTGTCATCATTAATCTTAGTTGCAGATAAACTATATAAAAGAGCAAATCTTACAGAACTTCAAGTTTTACTACTTACAAGAGCTTTTTCTAGCGATGCATATTGGTCACCTTTTTTTGTTGCTTTTGCAGCAGCTTTAACATATGCACCAGATTTATCAACTTCAATTGTTTTTTCAAGTGGGATAATACTTGCAGTTGTTGCTTTTTTAATAACTTACATGGAAGTAATTTTAAAGTATGATTTAGATAGTTTTAGAGGTTATCCAGTAAATTTCCAAACACTATATTTACCTTTTATATTAGCTTTAATGGTTTTAATTACTCATCACTACTTTCCTTCTTTAAAAGTGATTTTGCTAATTGCTACATTTAGTCTTTTATTGACTTTTCTTATTTTACCAGTTAAATTTGGTTTTGAAAAATCTTTTAAAAAGTTAGGCAAACATATCTTTGAAGAATTACCAAAAATGAAAAATGAGCTAGCTCTATTTTTAGTTGCTGGTATGTTTGGTGTAAGTATAAGCTCTATTCTAGTTGGCTTTGATATAGAGCTTCCTTTTGAGAAATTTGATGGTTTTATTGCTTCTATTTTGCTTTTTATACTAATTTTTTTATCTTTTATTGGAATACATCCTATTATCTCTATTGCTATTATAGGAAATTGGATGAGTGAATTAAATCATACACTTTTGGCAGTTACTTTTTTAATGTCATGGTCAACGGCTGTTTCAACCTCTCCTTTTAGTGGCTTAAATCTTACAATGCAAGGGAGATACAATTTAAAAGCAATTGAGATTTTTAAAATAAATATTTCATATGCTATAAAAATCTATTTTGTTTGTGTTATAATCCTTTTCTTTTTATCAAACTATTTAGGATTATAATTGAATATTTTTTTTACGATACTTGGGAAAGTTGCTCCACTTTATATAAATATTTTTATAGGTTATATATTAGCAAGATATTTAAAAGTAAAGCGTGAATATGTGGCTTTTTTATTAATTTATATTTTAGGACCTATTGTAATATTTTTTGCTGTTTTATCTATTGAGATAAATATGCAACTTCTATTTTTACCTATATTTATTTTTGTTTTTGGTAGTGTTATAGCTTTTTACATATTATATAAATATAAAAATGAGTGGAATGATGCTAGTGTAAATACACTAGCTTTTACTTGTGGAACAGGGAATACAGGTTATTTTGGAATTCCTCTTGCAATGATTTTACTTGAACCAAGTGCAGCGAATATTTTTATTTTTGGAACTTTAGCCTCTCTTTTATATGAAAATACGACAGGGTTTTATGCTACTGCAAAAGGGAGTTTTACAGCTAGACAATCATTTATGAAAGTTCTTAAATTACCATTACTCTATTCTTTTATTGCAGGTGTAAGTTTTAACCTTGTTGGTTTTAGAACACCAGAATTTATTATCCCATATTTTGAAATTCTAAAATGGATATTTGGAATTTTAGGTATGATGATGCTTGGAATGGGAATGAAAGGTTTTAATCTTCAAAAAGATTTTGATAAAAAGTATATAAAAATCTCTTATTTTTTTAAATTTATTTTTTGGCCAGGTGTTGTTCTAGCAATAATTTTTGTAGATAAAAATCTTATAGGGTTTTTAAATGAGGAGATTTATAAAGTAATGTTTTTATTCTCTATTGTTCCGCTTGCTGGGAATACTGTTACTCTAGCAGTCTTACTTAAAGCAAATCCAGAAAAAGCCTCTTTTACTGTTTTATTATCAACTTTAATTTCTATTATATATATTCCAGTGGTACTAGCATTGTATGGGGGGTTTTAGTTTATAACTCTTTTGATTTTCCAAAAGTGTTTTACATAGTAGGGACTATCAAGTCTAGAGATAGTCACTCCTTTTTTAGTAGAAGCATGAAGAAATTTTCCTTCACCTAAGTAGATTCCTACGTGTCTAGTTTTAAACCCTGTTTTAAAAAATACTAGGTCTCCTAATTCAATATCTTGCATAGCTATCTCTTTACCAATAGTTGACTGAAGTTTCGTAGTTCGTGGTATATTTATTTTTAATCTATCTTTAAATGTTCTTTGAACAAAAGCAGAACAATCTACTCCCTTTTTTGTTGTTCCTCCATATTTGTACCTTACACCTTTCCATGATTTATATTGATAGTTTAAAGCACTATAAAGTTTTTCATAACTAAGATTGTTTGTAATTTGATAGTTATAATCAAGCTTATATGGAAATTTTTCATCACTATTATATGAATATTTGTTTGAAGCTGTTTTTAAACTGCATGCAGAAAAATAAACAATGATAAAAATCGTTAAAAAAAGAGTTTTAAACATTTTATTCCATTTTTAGAAATTATTAAATTTCATTTTAACTTAAAATTATTAAATTTAATATTTCACAATAACTATATTATTGTTATGTATAATTGAAGATATTTTATTAAGGAGTTGTTTTATGCCAAATATTAATATAAAATCGATGTTTATTTTAGGAGTTTTTATATTTTTTGGTCTGTCTGCACTTGGATATTTTACTGTAGAATCAGTAAAGGTATTTAAACAATATGATAGAACAGTTGTAGTTAAAGGTCTTTCTCAAAAAGATTATAAGGCAGATATTGTTCTGTGGCCAATAAAGTTTGTTACTACTAATAATGATTTAATCACATTAAATAATAGTCTTGATTCATACACAAAAGAGGTTCTTCTCTTCTTAGAAAAGAATGGGATAGAAAAAGAGGAGATAAGTATACAAGCTCCTTCAATTATTGATAAATTGGCAAATGAGTATTCAAATAAAGAGGTTAAATATAGGTTTTATGGTACTCGAACCCTTAATATATATTCAAAAAATGTAGAAAAAGTACGAAATCTTATTTTAAAAATCACTGAATTAAATAAAAAAGGAATAATTTTTCAAAACAATGATTATGATACAAAAGTTGAGTATCTTTTTACAAAATTAAATGAGATAAAGCCAATAATGATAGAGGAGTCAACAAAAAATGCTAGAGCAGTTGCAATGAAGTTTGCAAAAGACTCCAATAGTAAATTAGGAAAAATTAAAAATGCACGACAAGGACAATTTTCTATTTATAATAGAGATAAAAATACTTTACATATAAAAACAGTTAGAGTAGTTTCAACGGTTGAATATTATTTAGATGATTAAGAGGATTAAAATCCTCTTAATATAACTCCTAAAAATGTTGCAAGTAAACCTAATATAATATTTATAGGAATAAGATATTTTGCAATTGGAAGAAGCTTATTTTTCGCAATAGGGAGTTCATCTTCATCAAAAGCTTTTTGTGCCTGTTTTCTTTTTATAAAAATTATAATAAATACAATAGACATAATAGTCCAAATAGCTTCTTTAGCCATTACTACATTATAAAGTGATGTTCCTTTAAACCCCAATGCAATAATCATAATAATAGAAGTTGCAAAAAGAATAATTATAGCTGGAATAACCATATTAAAAAATCTTCTTAAAGTCTCTAACGTTCTTCCGATTTTTATCTTTGGGTCATCAAGTTCTTGCATAGAGTAATGAACGGCAAATCTAATTGCAATCATGCCTCCTACCCATATTAAAGCAGAGGTAACATGAAGAAAAACTATAAGAGTTGAAAAGTTATTGAAAATAGTTTCCATTTTTTATAAATTCTCCTTTGCATACTCTAAAGCTGCTGCTTTTGCTTCATCAATTTTTGAAACATCTTTACCGCCTGCTTGTGCGAAGTCTGGTCTTCCACCACCTCCACCACCAACAATTGGTGCAATTGCTTTAATCCAATCCCCAGCTTTGATATTTGTATTTTTACTTCCTGCAACAAGCATAACTTTTTCATCTTTTGCTTGAAGAAGTAAAATTGCAACTTTTTTATTTCCATTTTTATAATCATCGACAAGTTTTTTAATATCACCATTTTCTATAATATCAACAACTATTTTTGTATCTGCTATAAGCTCTTCTGAAATAGGAGATGTTGATGAGGTTTGTACCTTTTCAAGCTCTTTTTTAAGCTCTTTTATTTGCTCTTTTAATTTTTTTATTCCAGAGATTGCATCACTATTTTTAACTTCTGTTTTTATTTCAGCCATTTCAGTAATAATAGCTTTTGTATAGTTGATTGCTGATAAGCCACAAACAGCCTCAATTCTTCTAACACCTGCACTAACTCCTGACTCTTTTGTAATATAAAAAGAACCAATATCTAAAGCATTTCTAACATGAGTACCACCACAGAATTCAACTGAAACATCTCCAAAGCTGACAACCCTTACCACATCACCATATTTCTCTCCAAACATAGCAATAGCACCTTTGTTTTTTGCTTCTTCAATTGGTAATTCTTCAATATTTCCTTTAAGTCCTCTTGCAATCATTGAGTTTACTAAATCTTCAACTTCATCAATTTGCTCTTGAGTCATCGCTTTTGGATAAGTAAAGTCAAATCTTAGTCTAGAGGCATCATTAAAAGATCCAGCCTGAGAGACTGTATCTCCTAAAACCATTTTTAAAGCACTTTGTAAAAGATGAGTTGCAGAGTGATGCTTTGCAACTTCTCCTCTATTTGCTACAATAGCACTTACCTCTTCACCAACAGAGATATTAGAGTTTTCAACTTTTACTTTAGATAGATTTATTCCATGGAATTTTTCAGTTGCTTCAATAATTGCAATATGCTCATTATTTTCTAATGCTCCAATATCTCCTATTTGTCCACCTGAAGTTGCATAGAATGGAGTTTTATCTAACATAACCCATCCCTTTACACCTTTTTGTAAAGATGATACCTCTTTAAAGTTTTCATCAAGAAGTGCAAGAATTTTACTTTTGTAAGTGATATTTGTATAACCTACGAACTCATTTATTCCATGTTTTTCAAGAATTAGTTTAAAATCACCTTCAATACTTGCATCTCCACTTCCTTTCCAAGAAGCTTTTGCTTTTGCTTTTTGTTCATTCATTAGTTCATCAAATCTTTTAACATCGACTTCAATATTTTTCTCCCTTAACATATCTTGGGTTAAATCTAAAGGGAAACCTTTTTCATCATAAAGTTTAAATGCTATGTCTCCACTAAACTTCTGTTTAGTCTGTTTAAGCTCTTCATTAAATAGTGTCATTCCTGATTCAATAGTTTTAAAAAACCTATCTTCTTCTAGGGTTAATTGCTCTTTTACATAATCTTTTTGTTCAATAAGTTCATTATAATGAGAACCCATAATATCACATAAAGTATCATAAAGTTTTGCCATAAATGGTTTTCTAAATCCAAGAAGGTACCCATGTCTAACTGCCCTTCTCATAATTCTTCTATTTACATATGGTCTTCCTTCATTTCCAAAAAGAATACCTTGAGATAACATAAATGAGTTTGTTCTTAAATGGTCAGCAATTACTCTATATGAAGCAATAGTTTCTTTGTTTGCTTTTTTATTTGCTAATTTTTCTAGCTTTTTAATAATTGCTTGAAAATTTGATGAATCAAAATTATTAAAAACACCCTCTTTAATAGCCATTACTCTTTCAAGTCCCATTCCTGTATCAATTGATGGTTTAGGTAGCGAAGTTCTTGTGACAGTTCCATCTTCATTTTTAGTTTGTTCATATTGCATAAATACAAGATTCCAAATCTCTAAGAATCTATCACCCTCTCCACCTAGATAATCTTCCTCAGTACAAAAGTGTTCTTCGCCTTGGTCATAGAAAATCTCTGAACATGGACCACATGGACCTGTATCCCCCATAGACCAAAAGTTATCTTTATCTCCAAATCTTTTGATTTTATCAGCAGATATGTGCTTTTTCCATAATTCAAAAGACTCATCATCATCATTATGAATAGTAACCCACAATCTATCAACAGGTAATGCTAAATTAACAGTTACAAACTCCCATGCATAAGCAATGGCATCTTTTTTGAAATAATCACCAAAAGAGAAATTTCCTAGCATTTCAAAAAGTGTATGATGTCTTGCTGTATATCCTACATTTTCAAGGTCATTGTGTTTACCACCAGCTCTAACACAAAGTTGACAAGATGTTGCAGTTAGGTTATTGGGTTTTGGAACTGAACCTGTAAAAATATCTTTAAATTGAACCATTCCAGCGTTTGTAAACATAAGTGTTGGGTCATCTGGTACTAAAGGCATAGATGAGATTATCTCATGTCCTTTATTTCTAAAAAATTCTAAAAACTCTTTTCTAATATCCATAAAATTTATCCATATCAAATTTAAATTCTACATTCTAGCTAAAACTTCTTTTATCAAAGATTAGTATGGGAAATAAAACAAGTTTATTTAAAGTTAATATGAGTATAATTTCTGCTATATCACATTAAAAAGGAAGATAGATGGGTAAATATATAGATTTAACTCCTGAGAACTTCGAAGTAATTACAAGTAATGGTGTATCTTTAGTAGATTTTTGGGCTCCATGGTGTGGACCTTGTAGAATGATTGCTCCTGTAATTGAAGAGTTATCAGAAGAGTTTGAAGGAAAAGCTAACATTTGTAAAGTGAATACGGATGAACAACAAGATTTAGCTGTAAAATACGGAATTAGATCTATTCCAACAATTATATTTATGAAAGATGGAGAAGTTGTAGATCAAATGGTAGGTGCTTCATCAAAGCAAGCATTTGCTGATAAAATTAACTCATTAATATAATTAATTAGTTTATAAATACTCTAAAAAAAGGGATAAAGCTTTTTGCTTTATCCCTTTTTTTATGAATAAATTTCAAAAAAATTAAAATGCCACATTAAAGCCACATTAAGATTTTATTATTTTATCATTAGAAAATTATAGATGAAAGGATATTCTATGAGCAATAATGTGAAATTGGCACTGCCAATTATAATTATAATTGTTGTGGCTTTATTACCAACACCAGAAGGTCTAACAGTAAATGCACACTATTTTTTTGCAGTATTCTTAGGAGTGATTGTAGCATTAATTTTGGAACCATTTCCACCCGCATTAATTGGTTTAACTGGTGTTGCTTTTTGTGCAACATTTGGACTTGTAGGTTCAAATGCAAAAGAGGCAAGTGCATGGGCACTTAGTGGTTTTTCAAATGGAGTGATTTGGCTTATCTTTGCAGCATTTATGTTTGCTCTTGGATACAAAAAATCAGGACTTGGAAGAAGAATCGCTCTTCACTTAGTTAAAAAGTTGGGTAAAACAACATTAGGATTAGGTTATGCAGTAGCATTTGCTGATGGAATATTGTCACCTTTCATGCCTTCAAATACGGCAAGAAGTGCTGGAACTATTTATCCAATTGCAATTAATATTCCTCAAATGTTTGATTCAACTCCAAATAATGAACCTAGAAAAATAGGCTCTTATATCTCTTGGGTTGCAATTGCAGCTACTTGTGTTACAAGTTCAATGTTTCTAACAGCACTTGCTCCAAATTTATTAGCAGTATCTTTAGTAGAAAAGAATGTAGGTATTGTAATTGAGTGGGGACAATGGTTTAGTACATTAGCAATAGTTATGATACCACTATTTTTATTAGTACCCTATTTAGTATACATAATTTATCCTCCTGAACAAAAAAAATCACCTGAAGCTCCTTTATGGGCTACAAAAGAACTTGAGGAAATGGGTTCTATTACTAAAAAAGAGATATTGATGTTATGTTTTGCTATTTTAGCTCTAGTTCTTTGGATTTTTGGAAAACAAATTGGAGTAAATAGTACAGTTGCAGCTATTGCTGTTTTATGTTTGCTTGTTCTTACAAATGTAATTACTTGGGAAGATGTAATAACAAATAAGGCAGCCTTTAATATATTTATCTGGTTTGCTACATTAGTTGCAATGGCAGGTGGACTTAAGGAAGTTGGATTTTTAAAATGGGCAGCTGGACTTATTTCAGGGGGATTAGTTGGAATGGAACCTATAACAATAGCCATATCTCTTGTTATTTTATTTTTTGTGTTCCACTACTTCTTTGCTAGTATTACAGCACATGTAGTGGCATTATTACCATTATTTTTAGGTGTAGCAGCAAATTTATTACCAGAAGCAATGATGCAACCTCTTGCATTATTACTTGTAGGTTCATTAGGTATTATGGGTATTTTAACTCCATTTGCAACGGGACCCTCTCCAATATGGTATGGTGCAGGTTATATCTCTCAGGCATCATGGTGGAGATTAGGTGCAATTTTTGGAGCTATATATTTAGCAGCTTTAGTTATTTTAGGATTTATTATTTTTTAAAATTTCTTTAATAAATTTTAAATGGTGTCAAGTTTTTGACACCATTTTTTTTAGATAAACTTAACTATAATCTCCTTTATGAAAAAGTTAATACTTTTACTATTTTTCTCAGTTTCTTTATTTGCAAATAGTTCAATACTAATAATTAACTCTTATCATAAAGGTTATTCCTTTAGTGATAGCATAATTAATGGCATAGAGGAGGTTTTGTACTCTTATGCAGATATTGATATAAATATTTTATATATGGACTCAAAAAGAGTAAGTTCAAAAGAGTATCAAAAAAATTTAAAAAATCTATATATGGTTCAATTAAGAGATAGAAAGTATGATTTGGTAATTGTTATTTCAGAATTTGCATACGATTTTGTTTTAGATATTTATAGTTCTGTTTTTACAACTGAAAAAATTTTAGTAGTAGGAATTGAACAGTTTTCCCAAGAGAAAGTAGAAAAATATAAACTAGATGGTAAGGTTTCTGCATTAATTGAAAGAAGAGATTTAAATGCAAATTTAGAAGCCATAAAAAAGTTGATTCCTTCAATTAAAAAATTATATATTATAAATGATAAAAGTGATAGTAGCCTTTATACAGAGTCTTCTATTATCGAGATGATGAATAGTTTCGCTTGGGATTATGAATTGGTATATTTAAAAGAGAGTCATTTAAAAGAGCTAGAAAAAAATTTTTCTAAAAAACAGGAGGGGGTAGCTGCTCTTTTTATAAGATTTTCTAAAGATGTGGATGGAAATTTAAATAAAATTCAAGATATTGCAAGATTCATAAAAAATGCAAAAGTTCCAATATTTATAACTGATTCTATGTTTATTGAAAAGGGTGCAACGGGAGGTAAAATAGTAGATTTACATCAGTTTGGTATTAGTTCAGGAAAAATGGCTATTGATATTATTCAGGGGAAAGAGAGTCAAATAAAAACTTCAGAAGATCTTTTTTATGTCTTTGATGCAAAAAAACTTGAAGAGTTCATCTTACCTATTAATGTACTTTCATCAAAATACAAGATAGTAAATAAACGTGAAACTTTTTTTGATAAATATAGAGGTTTTATCAATTTTGTATTTATTATTTCACCACTATTTCTTATATTAATCATTTTTTTAGTTAAAAATATTTATTTAAGAAAGCAAATAGAAAAAGAGTTAAGGCATAGAATAGAGTTTGACGCAGTACTTCTAAATGCAATTGATAGTCCTATTTTTTGGCAAAATGAAGAGGGAATAATAGTGGATTCAAATAGTAAGTTTTGTGCTCTTTTAAATATTGCTTATGAAGAGATTTATGGAAAAAGATTAGAGAACTTTTTAGATAATCAAAATGTTAGAAAAGTAATTAGTGTATTAAAAAGATATGAAAAAAATAAAGAAGAAAACTATGAATTTAAATATTTTGATAAGAGTAATAAAAAAAGAGTATATCTTGTAAAACAGGAGACTTTTAAGGATAAAAAATCAAATACAAAAGGTGTTGTTACAATCTTTACGGATGTAACTAAAGAGAAAGAGATAGCAATTGAGAAACAAAAAAATAGACAGTTTGTAATTCAACAAAGTAAATTAGCTGAAATAGGAGAGGTATTATCTTCAATTGTTCATCAGTGGAAAACACCATTAGTGGAAATAACAGCAATTGCACAAGAGTTATTTTATACTAAAAATTGTAAGCATATGAAAGAGGATGATAGTTTTGTAAGTGATATAATGAAACAAGTGAACTATATGACAAATACAATTAACGATTTTCAAAATTTTATTATGCCTTCAAATAAAAAAATGGAGTTTAATATAAAAGAAGCAACTGAATCAATGCTTGAGATAGTAAGCCATAATATTAAATATAACAATATTAAAATAAATTTTAATGTAAAAGAGGGTACTAATTTATATGTAATAGGTTATAAAAATGAGTTTATGCAATCTATTTTAAATATAATAAATAATGCAAAAGATGCTCTAAAAAAGAATGATTATAAAAATAGAAACATAAATATAGATATTTTTGAAGAGCATAGAAAATTATTAATTACAATAAAAGATAATGCAGGTGGAATTGATAGTAAAAGTATACATAAAGTCTTTAAACCTTATTTTTCAACTAAAAAAAATGGTCATGGTATAGGGCTTTATATGAGCAAGATGATAATTGAAGACAAAATGAATGGAAAATTATCAGTCAAAAATGTAGATGATGGTGCACTATTTACAATTAAGTTGGATCAAATAGTATGAAAATATTGCTACTTGAAGATAATAGAAGACTTTCAAATGTTATTAAAACTGCATTAGAACAAGAGTCTTATCATGTTGAGTGTTTTTTTGATGGCGATGAAGTATTAAATGCATTAGAAAATGGATATTCATGTTTTATCTTAGATATAAATGTGCCAAATTTGAATGGTATTTCAATTTTAGAGTGTATTAGATTAAACCATTCAACAACTCCTGTTATTATAATTAGTTCAAATCATGATTTACAGAAGATACAAAAATCGTATGAGCTTGGTTGTGATGATTATTTAAAAAAACCTTTTTATATATTTGAACTTATTCAAAAAATCAAAAAATTATGCTCTATTCAGAAAAAATTTTTAAAAATTGATGAGGTATATAAATATGATTTTTTTAATCACATTTTGTATAAAGAGAATGAAGAGATTGAGCTAACAAAAAAAGAGATACTTTTTTTAGAGCTTTTTTCAAAGAACATTCATCATATAGCAAGTTATGAAGAAATAGAAGAGTATGTATGGGAAGGTGAAGAAACAACGGGAGTAAATATTAGGTCAATGATAAAAAGACTTAGGAAAAAACTTCCAAAAGATTCAATATCTATTGTAAAAGGTTTAGGTTATTCCTTAAATAAAAATGTTAGATTAGTATAAAAGCCTTTTCGCCTTTATACTAATTATTTTTAAAATATCTATTTGTCTCTTCAGAGATGATTTTAGATAATAGAAGTAATGCAATTAAGTTTGGGATAGCCATAAGACCATTTGCAAGGTCAGAGAAATTCCATACAAATTTAAGTTCAAGCATTGCACCCACTAATACAAAGCTAACAAAGATCACTCTATAAATTTTTACTGATCTATCACCAAAAATATATTCAAAAGCTCTTTCTCCATAATATGACCAGCCAAGAATAGTAGAGTAACCAAAAAGAACAGTTGCAAAAACAACTATCATAGCTCCAAAATCTCCTAAAAAGAACTCAAAACTTTTAAGAGTAAGTTCTCCCGCACTTCCGCCCATGGTCCACACTGGTGCCATAAGGATAATTAATGCAGTCATTGTACAAACAATTAATGTGTCAATAAATGTTTGAGTCATTGATACAAGTGCTTGTTTAACAGGATCATTTGTTTTTGCAGCAGCAGCAGCAATAGGGGCAGAACCAAGACCTGACTCATTTGAAAAGACACCTCTTGCAATACCATATCTAATTGCAGCTGCAACAGCAGCACCAGCAAATCCACCACCAGCAGCCATAGGATTAAAAGCATAATAGAAAATCATTCCAAATGCTTCTGTAACTTTATCAAAATTTAAAAGAATAATAGTAAAGGCTGTTGTTAAATAAATAACAATCATAATTGGAATTAAAAATGAAGTAGTTTTACCAATTGATTTAATTCCTCCAAGAATAACAAAAGAGGTAATTGTTAAAAGAGTAATTCCTGTTACCCATGTTGGAATTTCAAACTGTGAAAACATAGCATTAGCAACTGCATTTGATTGTGTCATATTTCCAATACCAAATGATGCTAAAACTGTAAATATTGCAAATGCAAAACCAAGTTTAGGCATATTTGCACCTTTTGCAAGGTAGTACATTGGTCCACCTTTATATCCATTTTTTCCTTTTTCTCTATATTTTACAGCTAAGATAGCTTCTGAATATTTTGTTGCCATTCCAACAAGACCAGTAACCCACATCCAAAATACTGCACCAGGACCACCAAAAGTAATTGCTGTAGCAACACCAACAATATTACCAATACCAACAGTTGCTGCAAGTGCAGTCATCAATGCTTGAAAATGCGAAATATCTCCTTTTGCATTTTCCTCTTTTTTGAAGATTAATTTTATTGCATGACCTAAAGCCCAAAATTGCATACCTTTAAGTCTAATTGTTAAGTATAAACCTGTACCTACAAGTAACATAAGCATAGGTACTCCCCATACGAGGTTTGAAGCTGTTGAAATAAATGAATCAATAATCTCCATGCATATCCTTTTAAAATAAAGTTTGTATAATAGCTTTAATTAAGTTAAAATATAATCAATAACTATTAGACAAAGTGAAGTTTTAGATTAAATATTGTTAAATACGATAAAAAATACTAAAGGAAAATAATTATCCATTTTAAGAGCTATTAATTAACCTAGCACTCAATAAAAATTGAGTATTATAGTGCCTTTATTATAAATGCAAGAGATTATAGTTATATTTTCATTTAGTATAAACTTGAAAGGATTATACATGTTAGATTTAGCAATTATTGGTGGTGGTCCAGCAGGACTTACAGCAGGTTTATATGCAACAAGAGGTGGACTAAAAAACGTTACAATGTTTGAAATGGGTATGCCAGGAGGACAAATTACAGGAAGTTCAGAAATTGAAAACTACCCAGGACAAGGTAATGTTATGTCAGGTATGGAGTTAATGCAAAGTTGGCCTGACCAAGCAATGAAATTTGGTTTAAAACATGAAATGAACCAAGTTACAAAAGTAACAAAGAATAATGATATTTTTACTGTTCAAACAGCAGATGGCAAAACTCAAGAGGCAAAAACAGTGTTATTAGCAACTGGTTCTGTTCCAAGGCGTGCTGGATTTAAAGGAGAAAATGAATTTTTTGGTAGAGGAATCTCTACTTGTGCAACCTGTGATGGATTTTTTTATAAAGGTAAGGAAGTAGCTTTAATTGGTGGGGGAGATTCAGCTTTAGAAGAGGCTGTTTATCTTTCAAAAATCTGTTCTAAGGTTTATCTTGTTCATAGAAGAGATACATATAGAGCAGCTCCATCTACAATAGAGCATATGAAAAAAGCAGAGAATATAGAAGAAGTAACCAATGTAATGGTAGAAGAAGTTTATGGGGATAATATGGGAGTTACTGGTCTTAAAGTAAAACATAAACAAACAGGTGAAATTAGAGATTTAGAAGTTCCCGGAGTTTTTGTATTTGTTGGAAGAGATGTATTAAATGAACCTCTAAAGCAAGATGACGGTTCTTTTCTTTGTGATGTTAATGAGCAAGGTGAAGTTATCGTTGATCTTAAAATGAGAACTTCAGTTTCTGGTCTTTATGCAGCAGGTGATGTTAGAATTGAAGCTGCAAAACAAGTTGTATGTGCAGCAGGTGATGGTGCAACAGCAGCAGTTGATATTATTGAGTATATAGGATAGGTTTTATTTATTAACACAAAATCTTTTTTGTTAATAAAAGAAGTTAAATATTAATTTGATTTCAATGACGATTATTGAGATATTTTTTAAGGATAATTAAAAATGGTTAATGTAGGTATTGTTGGTAGTACAGGTAGAGTAGGTTCACTTTTAATAGATGATTTAGCAGTAGATGAACAGGCAACTCTTTCTGCTTGTCATGTTTTTGACCAATTGAAAAAAACAGTTCCTCAAGGAACAATTATTACAAATGATATGAAAACACTATTGGAGTCTTGTGATGTAGTAATTGATTTCTCTGCACCAGTTGCAACAGAAGCATTACTTACACAGATTGTAGAAAATGATGGAAATAAACCACTTGTTATTGCAACAACAGGTTTTAGTAAACATCAGCAAAACTTATTACTTGAAGCTTCAAAAAAGGTTCCTATTTTATATGCAACAAATATGAGTTTAGGAGTTGCTGTATTAAATAAACTTGTATCTCTAGCTTCAAAAGCATTAAGAGATTTTGATTGTGAGATTGTTGAACAACATCATAGATATAAAATTGATTCTCCATCAGGAACAGCATTAACATTAGCAGAACATGCTGCTCGTGCTAGAGATTTAGATTTAGATGTGGTTAGAATTTCAGGTAGAGATGGAGAGATTGGAGCTAGGACAAAAGATGAAATAGGTGTTATGTCTTTAAGAGGTGGAGATATTGTAGGAAGGCATACGGTTGGTCTTTATAATGATGGAGAATTTATAGAACTGCATCATACAGCAACTGCTAGAAATACTTTTTCTAAAGGTGCAATTAAAGCAGCAAAATGGCTTGTAAACCAAGAACCAGGTTTATATTCAATCAATGACTGTTTAGGTCTATAATATAATTAAAATTTAAAATGCTGAAGATGGAAAGATATTTTAGCACTCAGGTTCACTTTCTATCTTCTTTAAAGGATTAAAATAAATGTGTGCAATAGTAGGTATTTATGGAAATGATAACGCCGCAAGATTAGCTTCTTTAGCCCTTTTTTCAATGCAACATAGAGGTCAAGAAGCAACAGGTATATCTTCATCATGTGAAGGCAAGATCTATACAAAAAAAGATAGGGGTTTAGTTTCAGAAGTTTTTACTGATGAAGCTTTAGAGTATTTAAAGGGTAATATGGCAATTGGACATAATAGATACTCTACAGCAGGTGGGGATTCTATTTTAGATGCACAACCTGTTTATGCTAAATATAAATTAGGTCAAATCTCTATTGTGCACAATGGAAATTTAATTAATAAAGATGAAGTAAGGCAAGAGTTAATTAATAATGGTGCCATTTTTCAAACGGGAATGGATACTGAAAATCTTATTCATCTAATAGCTAAAAATTCAAAAAATAGATTAAGAGACAGAATTATTGAAGCTTTAGAAAAAACAATTGGTGCTTACTGTTTTATTGTTCAATCTAGAAATAAACAGTTTGTTATTAGAGATAGATATGGAATTAGACCTTTATCTTTGGGCAAAATAAAATCTGGCGGTTATATTGTTGCAAGTGAGACTTGTGCCTTTGATTTAGTTGATGCAGAGTTTATAAGAGACGTAAATCCAGGTGAGATGTTAATTTTTAGTGAGGATTTTGATGAGCCAGAATCAATTCAACTATTTGAACCTGAATATAGACCTTGTGCTTTTGAGTATGTTTATTTTGCAAGACCAGATTCAGTTATAGATGGTAAAAATGTATATAGAACTAGAGAGAATATGGGTAGAACTTTAGCTAAAAACGATAAAGGTTCAAATATTAAAGTTGATATGGTTGTTCCTGTACCAGATTCTGGTGTTCCTGCAGCACTTGGTTATGCTGCGGAGAGTAAAATTCCTTTTGAATATGGGATTATTAGAAACCATTATGTTGGTAGAACATTTATTGAACCTACACAAGAGATGAGAAATCTTAAGGTTAAAATGAAACTTTCTCCTATGAAATCATTAATTGCAGGTAAATCTTTATTAGTGATTGATGATTCAATTGTAAGAGGAACAACATCTAAAAGAATTGTTAAGATGTTAAAGGATGCAGGAGCAAAAGAGGTTCATTTTAGAGTAGCAAGTCCTGAGATTAAGTTCCCTTGTTATTATGGTATTGATACACCAAATAAAGAGGAGTTAATCTCCAATAATATGACTAAAGATGAAGTTTGTAAATATATTAAAGCTGATTCTTTAGAATATCTATCAGTTGATGATTTAAGAAATTCAATTGGAAATGATAGAAATTATGCATTAGAGAGTTTTGACGGTGACTATTTCGTTACAAAATAAAGAAAATTTTAAAAAAGTGAAGACAAAAGAAGTATTTACTATTGGTAAGTATTTTAGAAAAAAATTTGGTGAAACAATTTATAAAGTTCCTATTTCAATAAGTGGCTTTACATGTCCAAATATTGATGGAACGGTAGCAAAAGGTGGTTGTACTTTTTGCGAAAATGACTCTTTTTCACCAAATTTGACAGAAAAAAAGCCTAAGTTTAAGTTAAACCCAAGAGTAGATGAAAATCCATTTCTAGAAAATCAATTAAAACAGTTGCAAATGCAGTTTGAAGCTACAAGAGATAGGCTTCAAAATAAGTTTGGAACAAAAAAATTTATTGTTTATTTTCAATCTTTCACAAATACCTATGCACCACTTAAAACTTTAAAAGCTTTATACACAAAAGCTCTATCTTTTGATAATGTAATAGGTCTTTCAATTGGTACTAGAACAGATTGTATGACAGATGAAATTTTAGACTTTTTAGAAGAGCTTTCAAAAGATAAAGAGATTTGGGTTGAGTATGGGATACAATCTTTTTATAATGAAACATTAGAAACAATAAATAGAGGTGATAATGTAGCTAATATGAAAGAATGGATTAAAAAAACTAAAAAAAGAGGGCTAAATGTATGTGGACACTTAATCTATGGTCTTCCAGGTGAAGATCAAGAGATGATGTTAGATACTTTTAAACAGACAATTGAGTTAGATGTAGATTCAATTAAATTTCATCCTCTTTATGTAGTAAAAAATACACTTCTTACAAAAGATTTTAAAAAAGGGAATTTCACTCCAATTTCCGAAGAACTTTATATTGATACAGTTGTAAAATCAATTAAAAATTTGCCAGAGAATGTTTCTGTTCAAAGAATAACCGCAGGAATCGATGATTCTACACTTCTTTCACCAAATTGGTGCAGAAATAAACATAAACAAATAGATAAAATTAAAAAAGCATTAATTAAAGAAGGGTTAAAGTATTAATACTAAGAGAGAGTTCTCTTAGTATTTTATGTTTTCACTTTTAGTAGATAATCAACTACATTTTCAATAAAGGCGTCATGTTTTCTATCTTTTCTATATGCAATATATAGCTTTCTAGACATTTTATGATTACCAATTCTTGATTCATATAGTGCACCTACTTTTAGTAGTGAATCAATTGCATTTCTTGATACAATTGATACTGTGGGTGTTTCATTTTTATCTGAGTGTAAAACGGTTTGTACAATAGTTGTAGCACTTGTCACTTCACTAGTTACATCAAAAGTATCACAATCTGGATAGTTTGCTCTTTCTAAAGACTCTTTAAAAATAAGCCTAGTGTGTGAGTCAGGATTTCTACATACCCATTTATATGATAATAAATCACTTGCTTTTGCTTTTGCTGGTAATTCTTGATTTGAGAAAATTACAATCTCATCATCCATCCACTCTCTGTAAATTATATTATCATCAGGAATATAATTTTCAACTAAAGCCATATCAATTTTTTTATCAAGTAAATCCTCAATAGCTTTATGTGAAACAGATACATTAATAGATACATCATTATTGATGTTCTCTTTTAATTTGTTTAAAAATCTAGGCAAAATATAGTTACCAATGATAAATGAAGCACCAAAAACAAAGGTTAAATCTTTGTTCATGATTTTTAGTAACTCTCTTTCTCCATTATTTACACACTTCTCAATTTTTTGAGCAATTGTGTAAAGCATTTGCCCCTCTTTAGTTAATCTAATACCATTCTTTTTTCTATCAACCACTTGAATATCTAGGTAGTCTTCAATAAATTTCATTTGTTGAGTTACTGCGGGTTGAGAAATACCAAGTTTAGCAGAAGCTTTTGAAAAAGATTTTTCTCTTACAACTGTAAGAAAAGTTTCCAATTTTGCAAAATCTGTTAACATTCTTGAAGCCTTTAAAATATTTAATAAAAATAATAACATTTGTTTATAAATAGAAAAATTAAGAAGAATAATTAATTTATGAAAATTATGATATAATCTTTAATTATTGGAGAAAATAATGTCAGAGAAGTTTTTAGATTCGTTAAATAGATCACAACAAATTGCTGCAAAACATATTGATGGTTCATTACTTATATTAGCAGGTGCTGGTTCTGGAAAAACTAAAACTATTACTACTAGACTAGCATATTTAATTTCAATTGGGATTGACCCAAGTTCTATTCTAACATTAACATTTACAAATAAAGCTGCAACGCAGATGCGTGAAAGAGCTTATGCAATGATAGATTCTTCAATGATTAATACTCCCCCGCTTTTATGCACTTTTCATAAGTTTGGTTTACTATTTTTAAAGTTTCATATGAGTGAATTAGGAAGAAAAAACTCGTTTATAATTATTGATAATGATGATAAGAAAAGAATACTAAAATCTATTGATAAAGAGATAACAACATCTCTTTTAGTAAGTGAAATTTCAAAATATAAAAATACATTATTATCTCCAAGTGAAGCAAAGAGCACAGCACAACTGAAACTTTATCAACAAATTGCTGATATTTATGAGAAGTATGATGCCTATTTATTAAAAAATAATCTTGTTGACTTTGATGATTTATTGCTTCTACCATACAGAATTTTAGAAAAAAATGAAGAGTTAGCAAAACAGATTAGTAAAAAATATCAATATGTTATGGTTGATGAATATCAAGATACGAATGAATTGCAATATAAGCTTTTAAAAAAGCTTTGTACAAGTCATAATAATCTTTGTGTAGTAGGTGATGATGATCAATCTATTTATGGGTGGAGAGGTGCAACAATTAAAAATATTCTTAATTTTGCTGAACATTTTAAAGATACAACAATAGTAAAACTTGAAGAAAATTATCGATCAACAAATACAATATTAGACCATGCAAATCAATTAATTGAACATAATAGAGATAGATTAGGTAAAATGTTAATTGGTACAAGACAAAAGGGAGATAGTGTAAAAGTTTATGAGTCTCATGATGAAAATGAAGAGACACGAAAAATTGTCGATGATATAACAAAACTTATCGCTCAAGGTGTAAATGCTAAAGATATTGCAATTTTATTTAGAATAAATGCTTTATCACGTTCTTTAGAAGAGGGCTTTAATAGAGCAGGAATAAGTTATAAACTTATTGGTGGTATGAAGTTTTATGAAAGAGCAGAGATTAAGGATTTAATTGCATATTTTAGAATTTTAACAAATACTACTGATAACTTCTCTTTAAAAAGAATTATAAATAAACCTAAAAGAGGAATTGGTAAAACAACAATTGACAAACTAGATGCCACGTCAGTTAAACTTAAAAAACCTATATTTTCTATAATTGAAGAGTTTTCACCTGATGAGTTATCCGCAATTGTAGGAAAGAAGAATTCAAGAACATTAAAAGTATTTATGGCTTCAATTTTGGATTTAAGAGAGAGTTTAGAGGAGTCTAAGATGAGATTTCTTGACTCTTTTGAAGAGACTTTTGATTATAGAACCTCTTTTGATAATGTTCCTGATGGCTTTGATAGACAAGCAAATATTGATGAATTTTATGGATATATTCGAGATTTTTTTATTCAGAATCCTCATCTATCTTTGGAGGATTTTTTAAATGAGATTGCCTTAGAGTCAGAACAGAGTGAATTAACTGATCAAGCTGTCTCAATGATGTCAATTCACTCATCAAAAGGCTTAGAGTATAAACACCTATTTATAATTGGTCTAGAAGAAGGTTTTTTCCCTATTCTTGGAGATGGTTGTGACATAGAAGAAGAGAGAAGATTAGGTTACGTTGCTATAACAAGAGCAATGGATAATCTAACAATGTCTTTTGCTCATTCAAGATTTTATAAAGGGAAAAGGGCATCCCTTTTAAAAAGTAGATTTCTAAGTGAATCAGGACTTGTTAAAGGTTGTCTTACAATTGAAAAACAATCAAATTATAAAAAAGGCGATTTAGTTCAACATAAAATATTTGGGATGGGAAGAGTTCAAAAAGCGACTAAAGCTGGAAAAGATTATAAACTTACAATTAATTTTGGTGGACAAATAAGAGATATTTTATCAAGTTTTGTTGAAAAAATCTAAATAGAGAAAAATGCAAAAAAAACTTTATAATAATGAACCTTTAAATAGACTGCTTGTAGTAAACAAGCCTATGTTTAGGAGTTCAAATTCATATCTAAATCAAATAAAAAGAAAATACAAAAATAAAAAAGCTGGTTTTAGTGGAATATTAGATCCCTTTGCTTGTGGATGTTTAATTGTTGCTTTTGGACAATATTCAAAACTTTTTAATTATTTAAAAAAAACGCCAAAAACTTATAGAGCAGTAATTTGGCTTGGTACTACTTCTAAGTCACTTGATATTGAGAATATAATTGATATAAAAGATGAACAAAGAGTTGAGAAGGAGGCTCTTGAAAAAGAGATTGAAAATTTAGTAGGAGTGCATGAGTATTATCCACCTAAGTTTAGTGCAAAAAAAATTGATGGTAAAAGGGCATATGATTTAGCACGTGATGGTCAAGATATACAGATGAAAAAAGCTCTTATGAAAATATATGATACAAAATTTATCTCTTATAATCATCCTTTTATAACTTTTGAGGCAACAGTTAATGAGGGAAGTTATATTAGAAGTTTAGCTCAAATACTACTTAGAAGAGTTAAAAGAGTTGGAACTTTATCATACCTTAATAGATTAAATGAGGGTGAATTTAAATTTGAAAATGAAAAAGAGTTAAATCCTTTAGAGTTTTTAGATTTGGAACATAACAAATATTTTGGTGATAAGAGTTATTTTGAAAATGGTAAAAAGATTTCAATTAGTTATTTTGAAAAAAAAGATGAGGGAAAATATCTAGTTAAATTTGATGATTTTTTTAGTATAATCCAAATCAAAAATAGTGAAGTAAGCTATCTTCTTAATAAGGTTTTATTGCCATGAGAATGAAATCATATGCAAAAGTAAATATTTTTTTAAAAATTATTGGTAAAAGAGATAACTATCATGAATTAGTATCTAGATTTGTAAGAGTTCATTCTTTATATGATGTAATTAGTTTTGAAGAAAAAAATTGTGATGACTTTACTTTGCTTGGTGATTTTGGATGTGAAACAAAAAATAATACAATTTATAAAGCTTTTACTCTTTTAAAAGGGTATAGTGAAAATGTAGAAGAGTACTTTAAAAAACATCAAGTTGTAGTTGAAAAAAAGATACCAGAATTTGCTGGACTTGGTGGTGGAAGTTCTAATGCAGCTATATTTATGTTAATGGTAAATAAGATTTGCAATTTAAATTTATCAAAAGATGAATTATGCCATATAGCTGTGAAAATTGGAGCAGATGTTCCTTTTTTTGTTTATGAGTATGATAGTGCAAATGTTACAGGTATTGGAGAGTTTGTAGAGAAGTTTGAGGAAGAACCTTTAAATATAGAAGTAGTAACACCAAAAGTTGAGTGCAATACAGGTCAAATTTTTAAATCTTTTAGAGATAAATTTTATAAAGAGATGCCAAAAAAGGATAAAGAAAAACTATTAGTTTTAAAATCAAAGGAAATTCTTGAAATCTTAGACCCCTATGAGGCAAATGATTTATTAAATCCTGCAATTGATAGTTATCCTCAACTTAATGATTATATTAAAAAAAATTTTTATTTTAGTGGAAGTGGAAGTTCATTTTTTAGGATTGTAAATGAGTAAAAAAGAGACAAAGAAAAATTTAATTTTTAAAAACAAAAAAGCTTTTCATGATTATGAAATTATGGATACTTTAGAAGCAGGAATTGTTTTAGAGGGCAGTGAAGTAAAAGCGATACGTGAGGGAAGAGTTAATTTAAAAGACTCTTTTATAAGAATCATTAAAAATGAAATATTTGTTTTAAATGTTCATATTTCACATTTAAGTACAACTCATACAACATATAGACCAAATGAGAGAAGAGATAGAAAATTATTACTACATAGAAAAGAGATAGATAAACTATACTCTAAAGTTACAAAAGATGGAATAACAATAGTCCCTACTAAACTCTACTTTAATTCTAAAAATATGTTAAAAATGCAAATTGCAACTGCAAGAGGTAAAAAACTTCATGATAAAAGAGAAGACTTAAAACAAAAGTCTATGAAAAGAGATACTGAACAAGCATTGAAAAATTATAGATAAAATAAGTTAATATTATGAAAAAATTAATTAAAAATTATTTTATTTCTTTTATTAAAATAAAATTTAACTTAAAAAAAAATATTTGTTACACTAATTAAAAAAAAGTGTTAATTTTTTGTTAATTTTAAGCTACCCTTAGCTATTATTAGCTAAATAAGTGACAAAGAAGTGACTTGTAAAAAAATTAGTAGGAGGAGATTGATGCAAAACAGTACACAAATCGAGTATGACTACTCAATTTCTAAAGCGTTTACATTTGCAACAATTCTGTTTGGTATCATTGGTATGACAATTGGTGTTGTACTAGCGTTTCAACTTGCATTCCCTGAGTTAAACAACATAGCAGGTGAATATGGTACGTTCAGTAGATTAAGACCTTTACACACAAATGGTGTAGCCTTTGGTTTTACTCTTAGTGGTATCTTTGCCGCATGGTATTATATCGGACAAAGAGTTTTAAAAGTATCTTTAAAAGAGTCTCCATTCTTAATGGGTGTAGCTAAGTTACACTTCCTTTTATACTTCATTACGATTCTTTTAGCAGTTGTTACACTATTTATGGGTATTACAACTTCAAAAGAGTATGCTGAGTTAGAGTGGCCTTTAGATATTTTAGTTGTTGTTTGGTGGGTATTATATGGTATCTCAATTTTTGGTTTGATTGGAATTAGAAGAGAGAGAACTTTATATATTTCAATTTGGTATTTTATTGCAGGATTTATTGCAGTTGCCATGTTATATCTTTTTAATAACATGGAAGTTCCTACATACTTTGCTTCGGGTGGGTATGGTTCATGGATTCATTCTGTATCTATGTATTCTGGTACAAATGATGCATTAGTACAATGGTGGTATGGACACAATGCAGTTGGATTCGTATTTACTGTTCCAATTATTGCTATGATTTATTATTTCTTACCAAAAGAGTCTGGACAAAATGTTTACTCTTATAAATTATCTATTTTAGCATTCTGGGGATTATTGTTTGTTTATCTATGGGCAGGTGGACACCACTTAATCTATTCGACTGTTCCAGATTGGATGCAAACGATGGGTTCTGTAATGTCTGTTGTATTAATTCTACCATCATGGGGATCGGCTATTAACATGCTTTTAACTATGAAAGGTGAATGGCAACAGTTACAATCTAATACAATTATTAAGTTTATGATTCTAGCTTCAACATTTTATATGTTATCAACAATTGAGGGACCAATTCAATCAATTAAATCTGTTAACGCAATTGCACACTTTACTGATTGGATTCCAGGTCACGTACACGATGGTGTATTAGGATGGTTAGTATTTATGATTATGGCTGCATTATTCCATATGGCACCAAGAATGTATGGAAGAGAGATTTACTCTAAGTCGTTGATGGAAACTCAATTCTGGTTACAAACAACTGGTATTGTTTTATACTTTACATCAATGTGGATTGCAGGTATTACTCAAGGTATGATGTGGAGAGCTTATGATGAATATGGTTCATTAGTTTACTCTTTTATTGATACAGTAACTGTATTACAACCATATTACACAATTAGAGCAGTTGGTGGGTTAATGTACCTAATTGGATTCTTTATGTTTGCATATAACATGTACAAAACAGCAGTAGCTGGTAGAGTACTTGATAAAGAACCACTAAATGCAACACCAGTAGCTGCGTAAGAAGGAGGGTATAATTATGTTTCATTGGTTTGAACAAAGACCGTTTTTCTTTGCGGTATTAGTATTTATTTTTATTGCATTTGCAGGTATTATTGAAGTAATTCCTGATTTTGCAAAACAAAGTAGACCTACTGTTGGTACTAAACCTTATTCTGTATTAGAGTTGGCTGGTAGGCATGTCTATATTAAAGATTCATGTAATGCTTGTCACTCTCAGTTAATTAGACCATTTAAGTCTGAAACTGACAGATATGGTATGTACTCTTTATCTGGTGAGTATGCTTATGATAGACCATTTTTATGGGGATCAAAAAGAACGGGTCCAGATTTAATGAGAGTTGGTAACTATAGAACTACTGACTGGCATGAAAATCACATGATGGATCCTGCTTCAGTTGTTCCAGGTACAGTTATGCCTGCTTACCCACACCAATTTACAAATATTGCTGATTTAGATACTGCATATGCAGAAGCTTTAACAGTGAAAAAAGTATTCAATACTCCATATGATATTGATTTAGATGGTGATGGTAAAATTGACGTAGAATTAGGTGAATATGAGTCTGCTATTGCTAAAGCTAAAGAAGATGCAAAAGCAATTGCTACTGATATGAAAAACCAATCTGTAAAAGACGCCGTAGCTAACGGTCAAGTTCCTGAAATAGTTGCATTAATTGCATATTTAAATTCTTTAAAATAAGAGGTTCGAATGAGTCATCAAGAGTTAGTTGATTTACAAGGATATTTGAAGTTTTTTCTTTTACTTGCAGTATTTATAATTTTTTATAGCTATGCTTTTTCTATTTATAGAAGACAAAAAAAAGGTGAAAGGGATTTTGAAAAATATTCAAATCTAGTACATAATGACTCTATTGACTCTAGACCTCTCGAAGAAAGAAAAGAAGAAAAAGAAGAGAAAGAGAAGGAGAAATAATATGAAATCTATGGTAATAGGTGGAATTATTCTTATCATCGCTTTGATAGCAGGAACTTACTTTGTTGCTGGAGATGCGTTTGATACAGATGATTATATTAATAGTTTAACATTCTTAGGTGCTATTGCAATTATTACTATTACAGTATTTGTTATACTTAAATATGTTAATCAAATCAAAAATGATACTGCAAGTGGTGAATTATCTGACGAAAAATGGGATGGCATTGGTGAGTATAAAAATCCTATCCCTTCTGGTTGGGGATTAGCATTTATTGGTGTTATTGTTTGGATGTTATGGTACTGGACAATAGGTTATCCTACTAATGGATTCTCTCAAATTGGACAATGGAATGAAGAGGTAAATGATTATAATGCAAAATTTGCTTCTAAATGGGAAAACCCGTCAAATGAAACATTAATTGCAATGGGTGAGTCTACATTCTTAGTTCAGTGTTCACCTTGTCATGGTGTAGATGGAGAAGGTATTCAAGGAAAAGCACAAAACTTAACTAAGAGAATTGCAAAAGATCAAGTTGAGTATATTATTAAAAATGGTGCAAATAATTTTAAAACCGCATATCCAGGGGGAATGCCTCCAATGATGTTAACAGAACAAGCTGATATTGATGCAGTATCAACATATGTTGCTGGTGGTTTCAAAGGTGAACAACCTGCTGCATTTGGTGTTTGTGCTGGATGTCATGGTGCAGATGGAAAAGGTATTGCATTTGTTGGTCCAAATATTGCTGAGTATGATGAAGCATTAGTTGTTGCAACATTAACTGATGGTAAAAAAGGTAGTATTGGGATTATGCCTAATTTCAAAGGTAGATTAAACCTTACTCAAGAAAAAGCATTAGCTGCATATATTAAAAGTTTAGGAGAGTAAAATGGCTAGAGATTCACAAATGAATGAAAATGAAAGAGGACTATTTTCTCTTCTTCATGGAATTACAGGGATGTTAATTGCTACTGTTTTATTATTAACTATTTTAGCAGTTTTAGTTTTTAATGCAATTGTAGTTCAACAAAATGAAGCTCAAAACTTTTATCAAGTTAATCAAGACTTAAATGCTTTAAAAGCTAATAGTTCTGATAATAGTAAGCACTACCAACTTGTTGGTAAACCACAATAAGGAGAAAGAAAATGGATAAGATTATTGGTCTTTTATTATTAGTCTCTGCTGTATTAGCAACGTATTTATCTTTCTTCGACGCATCAAGAGTGTTTGTAGGATAAATGGGAGCTTTAAAGTTTACTAAAGTAGCGGTGATTTCACTGCTACTTTTTTTATCTACAAATCTTTATGCAAGTCAATTTATATTGAGTGACGATGGTTTAATTGATCAAAGAGCAATAACAAAAATTAACCAAATTGGTAATGAAACTTCTTTAAAACTTGGCGTAAATATTTATGTTTATGCAAAATCTACACTTGGATTAGAACCCAATATTTCAACAAAAGATAAAATTAAATATATAAAAGAGCATGAGGCTCAAATAGTTAGTTCTCTTACTCAACCATATGTTTTATTGACAATGGCTATCGAAGAGACCCATGTAAATTTAATTGTATCTTCCCAATTAAAAGATGTAGTTAATAAAAATGAAGTTTTAAATGGTTATGTTGTACCATTACTTGCTTCAAAAGATAAGAATTCAACTTTTGCAAAAGCTAGTGCTTCAATTTTAAATGGTTATGCAGCCATTGCTGATATTATTGCTGATTCAAAAAATATTGAACTTGAAAGCAGTATTGGTAGCCAAGGGAAGATTGCAAGTACCATTTGGAAAGTATTTATGTATACATTGGTAGTTGTTGGATTATTACTTTATACTTTTGCAGTACTAAAAAGAAAAAAATAGGAAATCTAATTTATGAAAAGAAACTATTGGCCACTGTTTTTTATTACTATATTTTTATTTGTTTTTTCAATGATTATATGGACAATCTATTCGGCAACAAAAGTACCTGTGCATGAAGATGAAACTTTTCTAAAATCATATCAAGATTTAAATGATAGTTTTAATGATGTTGTAATAGCAAATGAAAACTTTTTAAAGAAGTATGATTTTAAAATCAAAGTAAATGAAAAGGAGTTACCTTTAATTATAAATGACCTTTTTCTTGCACAAAGAGTTATAGAAGCAAAATCTAGGCATAAAGATATTTTTAAAAATGGTCAGAACAAAATTATAATATCTATAATTGATAAAAATAGTTTAAAAGAAGTAGAAGATATAGATATTAATTTTAGAATTTCAAGACCAACAAATCATAAAAGTACTATGGATTTTACAAGTAAAGATTTTGTAATACTTAATGGTAAAAAAGTTTTAGATTTTATTTTGCCTTTAAAGGGTAACTGGAATATCACTGCTACATTTAAAGTAGCTGATGAAGTAGGATATCTATACATTAAATCAAATGTTATCTAAACCAAAACTTTTAGTTTTTCCTACTTCTAGGTCCATTAGGGAGTATGTAAATTCACAAAAAGAGTTTAATACTCTTCTACCTCATATAATAACAATTGATGAATTTTTTAAAAGAGTACTTATTTTTAAGAATAAAAGAGTAATTGATGAAGAGGAAAGATTTTTACTTTTAAAAGAGGCAGTTAAAAATGTTGATATTAAAAGACTTGGAATCTCTTCTAACTTTTCAGCCTTTATAAGACAAAGTGATTATATATATGGATTTTTTTTAGAACTAGCAAGTGAAGGTATTGATATTGAAGCTATTAATAGTAAAGACACTTATGGCTTTTATAGTGAACATTTGGATATTTTAAAAGAGATAAGAAAAAACTATTTATTCTTGCTAGATAAAAATTCTGTAATTGATAGAATAAATATGAATTTATATTATAGTTTAAATAAAGAGTTTTTAAAAAGATATAAAAGTATAAATATTGAGTTTGAAGGTTATTTTACCTCATTTGAGTTTGATATTGTTAGAAAAGTATCTGCATGTATAGATTTATCAATTGATTTTATTTTTAATGATTTTAATAAAAAATCAATTGATAAGTTTATTGCGTATGGTATTGAGCTTGAACCTTATTATAGATATAAGATAAATCTTTCAAAAAAATCTATTATTTTAAAAGATAAATTGGAGAATTGTTATAAAGATTTGCTTATAAAAGGATTTTCTAATAGAATAAACCAAATTGCATTTATAAAAAAATCAATTGTAGAGATGGTTAATAGTGGAATTAATCCATCAAAAATAGCTTTAATACTTCCTGATGAAAGTTTTGCTGCTACCATATCACTTTTTGATAAAGAGGGCTATTTTAACTATGCTATGGGGCTTAATATCTATACAAGTAGATTATATAGGGTAGTTGATGCAATATATGCTTATTTAAATGATGATGAATTAAAAAATATAGAGAATATAAACTATTTGGAGCTTCAAATTGATGAAGTTGATAAAATATTTAAATCAAACTGGAATAAAATATTAACACAAGAACTTTTTGAAAACATTATAGAGTTCTTAATAAAGAAAGAAGAGAATAAAGAGCTATTAGAAAAGTTTAAGGAGTTAATCTACAAACTTTATAAACTACTGTTTTCACTTGATGAAAAAATTTTATTAAAAGATGCCTATAAACTACTACATCAAAAATTAAGTAAAGTTAGTTTAGATGATGTTAATTCAGGGAAAATAACAGTAATGGGATTACTTGAGAGCAGAAAAATTTTATTTGATGGAGTTATTATTTGTGATTTTAATGAAAGTTTAATTCCCAAAAGAAGTCTAAAGGACAAATTTTTATCTACAAACTTAAAAAAACAGGTAAACTTACCTACTAGCCTTGATAGAGAAAACTTACAAAAATACTATTATGAAAGATTGATTTCTTCATCAAAAAGAGTTTATATAACTTTTATAAAAAATGATAGTGAGCATATTTCTAGGTTTGCTAATGTACTATTTAAAGATAAAATTGATGAAAATTTATATGATAATCAATATAAACATATTCTTTATAATAATATAGAAATAAAACACTTTGATAAAGAGCTAGTTCTTAAGCTTGATTTATCAAAAATAGTATGGAGTGCAAGCAGTCTAAAAGAGTTTTTACAGTGCAAAAGAAAATATTATTTAAATAATATTTTAAAAATTAAAGAGCATGAAATAACTCTAAAACCAAAAGCCTACGAACTTGGAAATATAGTTCATAAAACCCTTGAAGAGTATTATAGACAAGATAATAGAACATATAAAAAACTTATTGATATCTTTGATAGAAGAAGAACAGAAAACTCATTTTTAAATCTTGATTTAGAAATTTGGAAAAGAAAGCTTGTTGAGTTTGTTAATCTTGAAAAGAGTAGATTTGAGGAAGGTTTTAAAATTGTTGATTTAGAAAAGCCTTTTTTAATTGATTTTAATGGAATTAAATTAAAAGGAACAATTGATAGAATTGATTGTATTAATGATGAGCATTATGTATTAGACTATAAAACATCAAGTAATTTAAAACTAAACTCGAAAAGAAATTTTGAAAGTGCAGTTGATTTTCAATTGGAGTTTTATTATTTAGCAGTTGAAAAGTTATACGAAACTAATAAGATAAAAACTTTTTATTATGATTTACATAATATGAAACTTTTTGAAGAAGTAGTACTTGATGAAAAATTAAAATTATTAAGTGATATATTTAATGGTTTTAAAACTACTAGTGTAAGTTTTGAAAAATGTGATAATAATCAAACTTGCCAATACTGCATTTATAAAACTATTTGTAATAAAGAGTAGTTTTTATAAATATTAGATAAAAAAGGTTAGAATTTAGCTCTAACCTTTTAAATCAAGTTTAAGTACAATATTAGAAAGAGTATTGTACGTGAACTCTACCAATGCTAGAATCAATATCAGCACCTGTTTGTTCAACTTCATATTGACCAAATCTAACAAAAGTATAGAAGTTTTTACTCATATCATATTTAACTTGAGTATAAATCTCTTTTTCTTTTGTTTTTTCTGAATCATTATCTAAATCAGAGTAATTTAAAGAAATATTTAATTTTGGTAAAACTTGTGCATTAACAGAAGCATAAATTACATCAGAGTCTGTTTGACCTGAAAGTGTAACTCTCCAGTGCTCATCATATCCAGTTTCAGCACTATAATCTAAAGAAGAAACTCCACCCTCTTTATCTGTTTCACCATATCCTAAATGTGCACCAAAAATTCCTATTTGTGCTCTTAATCCAACTTTCCATAAAACATTATCTAAATTAGAGTTTTCTAAATCTAATGCAGTATATCTTGCATAAGGGCTTAAGTTAACTGAATCAATATCATATGAAGCTGCTAATCCAATAGTGTATGCATCAAATACATCTTGTAAATCAACATACCATGCATCTAAGCTAACTCCAGCGATATTTAAAATAGCACCAGCTGTAAGAACATTTTCACTTCCATCTAAA
>CAYZST010000005.1:79695-84759 GCA_964480765.1 uncultured Arcobacter sp.
TAGATAATTCACCAACATCTACATTTAAGTTAGTTTGATTAAAGTAAGCACCTGCTAAAGTAAGAGGTCCAAATGTAGTTTGAACTAAAGCACCTGTACCAGTTTGCTCATTACCCATTGCATCTCTATGTAGTGTAAATGGAGTTGCTAAACCTTGTTTACCAACGATTACAGTTGTGTTTGCAATTCCAGAGTATGCGAAGTTAACTTCTGATAATGTAACACTTGGGTTACTATCACCATTAGCAGGGCTTGTATTAGTTGCATGGTTTCTTAATGATATTGGAGCAGCACCCTTTTCACCAACAATAAATCTTGTGTTTGCAGTAATATCTTCATTTACTTTTGATGATAAACTAACAGCAATTTTGTATTGATTAATAGATTCACTATCATCATTAATGTTTTTTTCTTCATAATCATTATATCTATATGCAACAGTACCAGATACATCAACGTTTTTAATAGCTTCTGCCAAAGGTTGTGCAGATGCAGTTGTTCCAGCAATAGCTAGAGCAGTAATTAAACTTAATTTAGTAAATTTAGTCATTTTTTTCCTTTATGTAAAATTGCATTATTATACTATAAAATTATTAAAAAATCATTATGATTTTTAAAAAAAAATATATAAAATTATTTTGCTTGTGAGATTAGTACGTCTTCAATAATTTTAGTAATGTCTCCGTCAAGTATTGCATCTACATTTGAGTAGCCAATATTACTTCTAGTATCTTTTACTTGTTGGTATGGTTGAAGTACATAAGATCTAATTTGGTGTCCCCATCCTATTTCACTTTTTTCTGTGCCACTTTTTTCTGCTTGTTGTCTTTCAAGTTCTAATTCATAAAGCCTTGATTTTAACATTTTCATAGCACTCGCTTTATTTTTGTGTTGAGATCTATCATTTTGGCATTGAACAACAATATTTGTTGGAATGTGTGTTATTCTTATAGCAGATTCAGTTTTATTAACATGTTGACCACCTGCTCCACTTGCTCTATATGTATCAATTCTTATATCTTTATCTTCAATTTCAATATCAATATTATCATCAATTTCTGGACTTACTAATACAGATGCAAAGGAGGTATGTCTTTTAGCATTTGAATCAAAAGGAGAGATTCTTACAAGTCTATGAATACCATTTTCAGCCTTTAAGTATCCATATGCATTTTCACCTTTAATTATAAAAGATACATCTTTAATTCCTGCTTCTTCTCCATCTTGATAATCAAGTAATTCAATTTTAAAGTTTTGTCTTTCTGCCCATCGTAAGTACATTCTGTAAAGTATCGAAGCCCAATCTTGTGATTCTGTTCCACCAGCACCTGGATGAATAGATATAATTGCATTGGAAGAGTCATCAGTTGAACTTAACATTACAGCTATTTCGGTTGATTTAATTAACTCTTCTAAATCATTTGCTTCTTCATAAAGCATCTCAATTGTATCTTCATCTTTCTCTTCAAGGGCTAATTCATATAATTCATTTGTGGCACTTAAGGCATCATTAGCTTTATTATATTTTGAAAGTTTTCCTAAGATTCTATTTTTTTCAATTCCTATTTTAGTTGCTGTTTCTACACATTGCCAAAAGTCTTGTGCTGACTCCAACTTTTCAATCTCTTTAAGTCTAGAGTTTAATTCCTCAGGTTTAAGAATATTTTTAATGTTTTCTTGTTTTTTATTTAATAATTTTAATAGTTCAGAGTATTCATAAGCATCCATTAACTATTTAGATTCCTCTTCACTTTTATCTTCTTTCTTCATTTTTTCATTTTTTAAAGATTGAATATATGAGTATACATTCTTAATATCTTGGCTATCCATTAAGTTTGCATAAGGTGCCATAATAAAAGCTTGTCCTCTATCATATTCCCCTAAATTATAATCTCTTATTGCTGTTTTAAAATCAAATAGATTAAGTTTTGTTAAAGCTCTAGATGGTCCATAAATTTTATCAGCTTTTTCTCCATGACAGTTCTGGCATTTGTTTATATAGAGTCTTTTCCCATCTTTAGACATTCTAATTTTTATCTCTTTTTTCTTTGTAGCTAATTCCTGTTTTTTTCTATTCTCTAACTTTTGTAAGATTTTTTCTTCAAGTTTTTCTTCATCAAGAGTAGAGATGGTTCCACTATCTTTTTTTAAGATATAGATATAGTTTTTTCCATTTTTAGCAGATTCAATTTTTATATCTTCTATACTCCAGCCCTCATTTTTCATCTCATTTATAGATTTAGTAGAAGCACAAGCTCCTCCATCAAGTGGAGTAGATTCTATTGTAAGCATTGAAGCATGATTTTCCTTAAAACACATTGTTGTTTGTGCAAATAAAGAAGCTGATGTAATAAGGCTAAGTGTTATGGATGCAAAAAATTTCATAAATAATATCCTTTAAATTAAAAAGGATATTGTAACATATTTATTCTAAAGTAAATAAAAAAAGGCTAGAGACATAGTCTCTAACCTTTAAGAGTTTAGTAAAACTTTCAAATTAGAAAGAGTATTGTACTTGAACTCTTCCGATTGAACCATCGTTATCTCTAACTTTTCCATTATAAGTGTAATCATCTTCAAATTCGTTTTGACCAATTCTGATGTATCCACCGAAGTTTTTAGACATTTTATAATCAGCTTGTAAGTAAAGCTCATTATCAGTAGTATCTTTAGCATTAACTATATCTGTATCTAATACGTTATAGTTTAAAGATAGTTTTAAAGATGGTAATGCTTGTACACTAACAGAAGTTTTTAATAAAGAAGCATCTGTAACACCATTTAAGTTAAGAGTCCATCCTTGGAAACCACTAGTAGCATCATTATCTAATGCACCAATTCCACCTTCTTTATCAGTCCATCCATAACCAACATTTAATCCAAAAATTCCAGCAGTTAATCCACCTTCAACTTTTGTTAATTCGTTGTCAGTCTTAATACCATCGAAATCGATTGAAGTATGTCTAGCACCTAAAGATAATTTAACTGCATCTAAATCAAATTTAGTAGCAGCTCCAACAGTAAATGAATCGAAAGTATCTTGTGCATCTAAGTACCAAGCATCAATAGATACAGGTCCAACATTAGCAATAGCACCTGCTGTTACGATATTTTGAGAACCATCACCAAAGTTAACATCTCCTGAAGTATTAAGATTAGTTTGGTTGAAGTATGCACCTGCTAATGTCACAGGTCCAAAAGAAGTTAATGCTAAAATACCAGTACCATTTTGCTCATTAGAATCAGCGTCAACAGCTACAGTCCATGGAGTAGTTAAACCTTGTTTACCAACATTAATAGTAGTGTTAGCAATTCCCGCATAAGAGAAGTATACTTGGTTTAAAGAAACAGTTGGGTTTGAATCTTCCTTGTTAGTATAATCTAATGATTCAAAAGAACCACTAGCAGAACCAACTAAAAATCTAGTTACAGCAGTAACATCATCATTAACTTTAGATTTTAAAGTTAAACCAATTTTATAGTTGTTTCCATTTACATCTTTAACATTAGTTAAACCTTTTGCTTCATCATCATAAGCTCTATCGTCATATCTATATACAACTGTACCAGATACATCAACGTTTTTGATTGCTTCTGCTAAAGGTTGTGCAGATGCAGCAGTTCCAGCTACAGCTAATGCAGCTACTAAACTCATTTTTGCGAATTTTTTCATTTGTTCTCCTAAATTTCGAAATTTATAATCAGTTAACTGGGCGCGCGAATAATCCAAAGTTTAACTTTGAATACTTTCCCAGATCACCGCTTCACAATTTTACATTAGCAAATTTTAAAGTTTTCTTAAATTGAATTAAATAAAGCGATTTGATGGTAAATTTAAGTAAATTCTTAAGTAAATAAGTCTGGTATCTTTCATCTGTTTTTAAGTGAAACTATGCAGTTCGCTAAAATATTAGGTTTTGATATTTTTAGGGCTAAGTTTTTTATTTCATAATTTTTGTATAAATAGCATTCAAGATATAGTATAGCTTCTTCAAGAAGCTCAAATTTCTCTTCACTCATTATAAGCTCTATTTCATTTACAATTTTTGAGTAGTCAATAAAAGATGAAGCATCTTTATAATCATAATCAAATGAGAGATTAATTATTAATTCTTGTGGATTTACTCTTTCAAAATCAAGTATTCCAATAATAGATTTAAATCTTAAATTTTCTATTTCTATTTTCATTAGTTATTGTTTATTTTGAAAAAGAAGTCATCATTTAGATAATTTTCTTCTCCTCTCCTTTTATAAATCTAATAATATTTGGAATATGTTTATAACAGATAATAGAGGTAATTATATATATAGGAGCATTACTTCCTACTTCTAAACCATTATTTAAAAATATCGCAGCAAGTACAACCCCTGCTAATCCTAGAAGAGAAGAGAGTGATGATACCTTTAAAACCTTTGCACAAAATATCCAAATAATTGCACCAATAAGTGTTGGAATAGGAATTAATGGAATAAATACACCAAGACCAGTAGCAACACCTTTCCCTCCTTCAAGTTTAAGAAAGATTGAGTAACAGTGACCAATTACAGCTAAAACTGCTATTGCCCAAAGTGTTGAGGTACTTGCATCAAGTGCCATGGCAATTAAAATTAAAGTAGTTCCTTTTAGTGCATCTAATAAAACAGTCGCAATACCAAGTTTTTTTGCTAATGCTGGATTTGTCTGTTTTACAACTCTTAATACATTTGTTGCTCCTATTGATTTGCTTCCATGCTCTTTAATATCTATATCTGCAAATATTTTTGCTAAAAGAAAACCAAAAGGAATTGAACCAGCAAGATATGCTGCTATGTAAAAAAGTATATTAAAATTTAAAAGAAAATCCATACAAAACCTTGTAAAAAATTTATAAAAGAGGATTATAACTAAAATTTTGTTATATTCCCATTTATTAAAAATAATATAAGAGATTTTAAAAAAGAGGATTTCAGTAAAGTCATATAAAATCTTCACAATTTTAGGATTATTTTATTTCTATTTGCTTGAATTAAAGGAGATTAAACTCTTCAAATCAAGCTTCTAAAAAGTGAAGTTGTTTAAATATG
>CAYZST010000005.1:84859-134031 GCA_964480765.1 uncultured Arcobacter sp.
ATTTAAAAATGGATTTAAAAAACGAAATATTAAGACTTAAAAAAGAGTTAGATGTGACATTAGTGGCTCATTTTTATCAAAGAGATGAAGTATTTGAATTGGCTGATATTGTAGGGGACTCTTTAGAGCTTGCAAGAAGAGCAAAAGAGGCTACAACAAAATATATTGTCTTCTGCGGTGTTGGATTTATGGGTGAGAGTGTAAAGGTATTAAGTCCAGAAAAAATTGTTCTTATGCCAAAGATTGCTTGTTGTGCAATGGCAAGAATGATTGATGAGGGTTATTATGAAGAGAACCTAAAACAGATAAATGAAGCAGGGATTTTAAATGAAAATATTCTTCCAATTACTTATATTAATTCAAGTGCAGCTGTTAAAGCAAAAGTAGGTGAAATGGGTGGAATGGTCTGTACTTCATCAAATGCCTATAAGATTATTGAAAAAGGTCTTCAATCAGGAAAGAAAATTTTCTTTGTTCCAGATAGATGTTTAGGTCAAAATTTTGCAAAATCATTAAATTTAAAATCTGCAGTTGTTGGAGATGGAAGTGATTTAAAAGAAGCAGATATTATCTGTTATAATGGATTTTGTTCTGTTCATCAATTATTTTGTGTAGAAGATATAGAGTTTTATAGAGAAAAGTATCCTGATATTTTAGTTGCTGTTCACCCAGAATGTGATCCAGCAGTTTGCGATGCAGCAGATTTTGTTGGTTCAACATCTCAATTAATCGCATATATAAAAGGCTTGCCAATAGATCAAAAAGTAGTTGTAGGAACGGAATATAATATGGTTAATAGATTAAGAGATAAAAATACTTATATCTTAAGTTCAACAAAACCAGAGTGTCCAACTATGAATGAAACCACTTTAGAAGATGTTTATAAAACATTAAAATCAATAGAAGATAATAATATTAGTGAAGAGAGATTAATAAAAGTAAATGATGAAACTATTAAATGGGCTAGAGTAGCTCTTGAGAGGATGCTTGAAGTATGATAAATATTAAAAAATTTGTTAAAAATGCCATTATTGAAGATAATGGTAGAGGAGATCTTTTTTTCGATGTAGCTCCAAAAGGTAGGTTTACTGCATATGCAATGGCAAAAGATGAGGGCATTTTAGCAGGAGAACTTTATGCTAAAGCTTTAGCAAAAACTGAAAAGTTTGATTGTAAGTTTTTAAAGCATGATGGTGATTTTCTTAAAAAAGGTGATGTAATTGCAAAACTTGAAGGTAAAGCTTCAAGTTTACTATCAAGTGAAAGAACATTTCTAAATATGTTACAGCATGCTTCTGGTATTGCAACTATGGCAAATAAGTTTGCAAGTAAAATTGAAGATTTGCCTGTAGTTTTACTAGATACAAGAAAGACAAGACCACAACTTAGGGATTTTGAAAAATATGCAAGTAGAATTGGTGGAGCGATAAATCATAGACTTGGTCTTGATGACTGTTTAATGTTAAAGGATACTCACTTAAGAACAATTACTGATTTAAAGGCTTTTATAAAAGTTGCAAGAAAAAGAATCTCTTGGGTAACTAAAATAGAGATTGAGTGTGAAACATTTGAGCAAGTTAAAGAGGCAATGGAAGCAGGTGCTGATATTATTATGTGTGATAATATGAGTCCAGAACAGATAAAAGAGGTTGTTAAATTTAGAAATGAAGTTCATCCTCATATTTTACTTGAAGCAAGTGGAAATATAAACTTAGATACGGTAAGAGATTATGCATTAACAGGAGTTGATGCTTTAAGTAGTGGGAGTATAATTCACCAAGCTACATGGTTAGATTTTTCAATGAAGTTTGATTAATTTACTATTGGTTAATAAAATTAAGGCATACTAGAAAACATGAAGAAAGATTTTATAGTAAGTAACAAAATTGATATGGCAGATTTCTCAAGAGCTTTGGATCTTATCGAAAAGAGTAGATATATTTTAATTATTACTCATGTAAATCCTGATGCAGACTCTATTGGTTCTGCACTTGCTTTATCAAATCTTTTTTATGAAAATCGAATTAAACATAAAGTTTTTAATATAAGTTCAGATTTACCTAGTAATCTTGATTTTATAGAAAAGTTTGACAAAATTACTGACCAGCTACCAAATTTTTATGATTTGGCAATTTGTGTTGATTGTGGAACAAAACAGAGATTAGGTTTTGAATTACCTAATGATATCCCTCTTATTAATTTTGATCATCACAAGTCAAATAATAACTTTGGAACAATAAATTTAGTTGACCCTCTGAAAAGTTCAACAGCTGAAATAGTATATGATTTTTTTAAACATAATGGTTTATATATTACTAAAAATACCGCAACGGCAATTTATGTAGGAATATATGATGACTCCCTTGCTTTTTCCCTTGGAAGATGTGATGAATTAACGTTTGATAAAGTTAATCATTTAGTAGAGTTTGGTGCAAGTCCATCATATATAGCAAATCAGATGTTAAGAAGAGATTCTTTGGCAAAATATAGGATCATTCCTAAAATATTGGAGTCTTTGCAACTATATAAAGAGGGGGAACTTGCAACTATATATGCAAAAGAGGAGTGGTTTATTCAGACGGGAGCACATAATAGGGATTGTGAAGATGCTTTAAATATGGTAATGAGTATGTCCATAGTAAAAGTAGCTTTTTTTGTAAGAGTTGTAAATGGTGTAAGTAGGGTTTCAATAAGATCAAAAGGTAAAATTGATGTTGCAAAAGTTGCTGCAATTTTTAAAGGTGGAGGACATCTTAATTCAGCTGGTTGTACATTAAATACTTTAGATATAGAAGAAGCAAGACAAAAAGTATTAAAGGAAATTCTTGAGACGACAAAATAGTGGTTTAAAAAATGTTTTAATTATTTTAATTTTAGGTTTACTTATTGCTGGTATAGTATTTGTATATTTATCTCCAATTTTTGAAAAAAATGAACCTAAAATATCTTTTAAAAATAATAAATATTGGAATTTAAAAGAGAATCTAAGTATAGCTTTATTTGATGAGAGTGGAATTAAATCTTATAAAGTATATTATGTAAAAGATAATGAAGAGAGAGTTTTAATCGAAAATTTAATAAATGCAAAACAGACTGATGTAGTTTTTCAAATTCCAAAATTTGAAGTAGATTCAAATATTAAAAAGATAAAAATTTTAATTGAAGTTATTGATAACTCTTTATGGAATTTTTTTCAAGGAAATAAAACTTATAAAGAGTTTGAATTAAATATAGATAGAAAAAAACCAAAGGCAAGAGTAGTCTTAAATTCATATAATATAAATAGAGGTGGAAGTGCAGTTGTTGTTGTAGAGGTTGATGATGAAAATCTTGATCAAAAATATATTACTTTTAATGAAAAATATAATTTTGAATTAATCCCATTTATAAAAGAGAAATTTTATGCTGCAATTATAGGCTGGCCAATTGATATTGAGTTTGATGATTTTGAAAGAGTAGACTTAGTTGCAGTAGATAAAGCAAACAATAAAACAATTACAAAGGTTCCTTTATATATTAAAGATTTGAAACTAAAAAGGGATAAAATTGCTATTTCAGATAATTTTATTAATAAAGTGTCAATTCCTGTACTTAAAATGAGTGATATGTCAGTTCCTGAAACGCCTATTGAAACTTTTATTAAACAAAACAATATTTTAAGAGATGAAAATGTAAATACTATTAAATCAACATCTTTAGAAAATATGTCAAGGGATTTAGTAAGCAAATATGATTTTAATGCTTTTAAAAGATTAGAAAAATCAAAAACTTTTGCAGGTTTCGCTGAAAGAAGAGCATATTACTATGAAGGTGAATTAATTGACAGTGCATGGCATCTTGGTATGGATTGGGCAAGTATTAAACATGCAGATATTAGAGCTTCAAATAGAGGAAAAGTTATATTTAATGATTATTTAGGAATATACGGAAATACAATAATTATTGACCATCAACTTGGTTTACAAACACTTTATGCACATACAAGTAAGTCTAAAGTTCAAAAAGGTGATGATATTAGACCAAACCAAAAAATTGCATTAACAGGAAGTACAGGAGCAGTTTTTGGAGATCATTTGCATTTTGGAGTTTTAGTTCAAGGAATTGAAGTAAATCCTCTTGAGTGGATGGACAAAGCTTGGATAAAAAGTAGAATAACAAATATTTTAGATGAAGCAAAGCAAGAGATAAAAAGTAGTAAATAATGAGACAAAGAACAATAGCTAAAAGTGTAGAAATAGTGGGCATAGGACTCCATAAAGGTGTTCCTGTAAAAATGAGACTTGAACCACTTGATTCAGATATGGGTATTATTTTTTATAGAGTAGATCAAGGTGTTACAATTCCATTAAAAATAGAGAATGTCGTTGATACAAAGATGGCAACAGTAATTGGAAAAGATGGTTTTGTTGTTTCAACAATTGAACATCTTTTATCAGCTGTATATGCATATGGAATTGATAACTTAAGAGTTGTTATTGATAATGATGAAGTTCCTGTACTTGATGGAAGTTCATCAGGATATTGTATGTTAATCGATGAAGCAGGTATTAAAGAGTTAGATAAATCAAAAAAAGCAATTAAGATAAAAAAAGAGGTTGAAGTAACAACAGAAGATGGTAAAAGAGTCTGTTTAAAGCCATCAAATCATATTGTATATGATTTTTCAATTAATTTTGAGCATCCTGTAATTGGAGAGCAAGAGTTTAGATTTGATTATTCGATTGAAGAGTATAAAGAGAATATAAGTAGAGCTAGAACTTTTGGTTTTTTACATGAGGTTCAATATTTAAGAAGCATAGGACTTGCACAAGGTGGTTCTATGGAAAATGCAATTGTTCTTGATCAATCGAAGGTTTTGAACTCAGAGGGATTAAGATATGATGATGAGTTCGTAAGACATAAAATATTAGATGCAATAGGGGATATGGCACTACTTGGATATACGATAGTTGGTGAATATGATGCACATGCAGGAAGTCATCATTTAAATCATCTTCTTACAAAAAAACTTTATGAGAATAAAGCAAATTATGAAATTATAGATTTAGAAGAGGCAAATGAAGAGGCACAAGTTTTTGAATTAGCTTATTCACGAGTTGAAGCATAGAAGAGAGATATGATTGAAGTTCTAGTAATAAGTATTGCAAAGCCATTATTAATAGGTATTTATAAAGATTCAAAATTAATTAAAAAATATGAACATGAAGGTATGACATCTGATGTTTTACCTATGGTTTTTGAAAATATACTTAAAGAGTTCCAGATAAAAAGAGTCTCTTATGTAAATACACCTGGCTCATATATGTCTATAAAAGTTGCATATGTATTTTTAAAAACAATTTCAATCACAAAAAATATAGAACTTAGAGCATGTAGTGGCTTTGAGTTTAATCAAAATAGTCCAATTAAAGCTTTAGGGAAAAAATATTTTATTAATCAAGAGGGTAACATTAAAGTAGATTTTTTAGATAAAAAGAGTAAAATAGGCGACTTTGAATTACCTAATGTTTTAGAGAGCATAAATTTTAGTTCTGAAACATTGCCTATATATAATTTACCTGCAGTTTAAAAGGAAAGAAATTGAAAATAAGCGTTCCTGCTACTAGTGCTAACTTAGGACCAGGGTTTGATACTCTAGGTGTAGCAATTTCATTACACAATCAAGTTGTAATCAAACCATCAAAGTTTCATAGTGTCTCTTTAAAAGGTGAGGGTGCAAATAACCCTGTGTTAAAAGATAATAATATGTTTATTGCTATTTTTAATGATTTTTATCATAATTTATCACATAAAAAAAGACATTTTAGGTTTGAGTTTACTAATGAGATTCCTTTATCAAGAGGACTTGGTAGTTCTTCTGCTGTTATTGTTTCTGCGATTGCAAGTGCATACGCAATTGAAGGACTTAAGATTGATAAAGATAAGTTATTAAATCTTGCTTTAGCCTATGAAAGTCATCCTGATAATATTTCTCCAGCTGTTATGGGTGGATTTAATGTTACAACAGTTCAAGACAATGAGGTGAAATATATCAAAAAAGATATGCCAAATTCATTGAAAGCAATTTTAGTAATTCCAAATAGACCTATATCGACACAGCTTGCAAGAAAGGCTCTACCTTTTAAATATTCAAAAGAGGATACAGTTTTCAATATTTCTCACTCCTCTTTATTAACAGCTGCATTTATGAGTGAAGATTGGGATATATTAAGAACGGCATCACTTGATAAAATTCATCAAAAGTATAGAATGAAGCAGATGCCTGAATTATTCGATGTTCAAAAAACTGCACTTAGGAGTGGTGCATTAATGAGTACGCTTTCAGGTTCAGGTTCAACACTATTTTCTATTTGTCATGATCAAGATGTACAGAAAGTTGAGAAAGAGTTAAATAAAAGATTTCCTCACTTTAAAGTACTTACAAGAGATTTTGATAACCGTGGTATACGTGTAGAAGACTAGAGCTATACAATTAAGTAAACTTTAGGTATAATATTGGCTATTTTGAAAAAAACAATTCGAACTTGTGTAGTTTGTAGAGGAAAGTTTTCTCAAAATGAACTACTCCGTTTAATGTGCAAAGATAAAAGACTTGTATCATTTGATAATAATGGTAGAAGTTTTTATATCTGTAATGATTGTATTTCTATTTTAGAAAATTCGCAAATCAATCAAAAAGATTACAAAAAGCTTGAGAAGGCACTTTATTCACAGTGTCAAAATAAAGATGACTATATTGGACAACTTAAGGAGATATTAACGAATGTCAGATAATGTAAGAGTTTATGAAATTGCAGAAGAGGCTGGAGCAAGTAGTAACGAAGTTATTACAAAAGCCAAAGATTTAGGGATTGAACTAAAATCTCCACAAAGTGCAGTTTCATTTGAAGATGCAGAAGAAATTGCAAACTATATAATGACTGGGAAAAGTGCAAGATTACAAAAAAAAGCTGCACCTAAAATTAAAAAAACAACACCTAAAAAAGAGGTTTTAGAAGAAGTTCCAGTTAAAGAAAAAGTAAAAAAAGAAGCTCCAAAGAAAATTGAAGAGAAAAAAGAAGAAACAAAACCAGCAGTTGTAACAAATGAAAAGAGTGAGACAAAGAGCGTTAAGAGTACAACACCAAGTAAAATTGTTCCAAAGAGAAGAGGGCTTAAAATTATTAAAAAGAAGAAGCTAAAAGAGACTGAAACACCAATTTCTCAATCAATTGAAAATAGAGAAGCTCAACCTAAAAAAGTAATGAAATCATTAAGTGAAATTTTAGGTGGAAATGAAACAAAAATTGATGCAAAAGAAGAAATTGAAGTAGCTAAAAAAGCTTCAATAAAGAAAAAAGATAAAAAAAAGATAGGTGCAAAATCTCAAGACCATGGAACTGTAATTGAATTTGAAAGAAATAGTACAGAAACTTTTGTTTCAAGTAGTGATGAATCTTTATTAGGAGAAGAGATCGTTTTACTTGATATGGATTTGACCGATACTTCTAAAATTTTTGATGAACCAAAACAACAAGATAGCAAAAAACAATCAAGATCATCAAGACCAGCTGCATTTGGAAACAAACCTCAGGGATTAAAAAGAGGAAAGAGGAAGAAAAGAGTTAAAAAAGAGGTTGAAGAAGTAGAAATTACAAATATTACTATTCCTGAAGATGTTAGGGTTTATGAGTTTGCAGAGGCTTGTGGTAAGTCACCAGCAGAAGTAATCACAGTTCTTTTTGGACTTGGTATGATGGTTACTAAAAATGACTTCTTAAAACAAGATGAACTTGAAATTCTTGGTGAAGAATTTGGTATTGAAGTTACTGTAAAAGATGCTTTAGAAGATGTAAACTATATTGATGACTATTATGAAGAAGTAGATGAAACAAATTTTAAAACAAGACCACCAGTGGTTACTATTATGGGTCATGTTGATCATGGTAAAACATCACTTCTTGATAAAATCAGAAGTTCAAAAGTTGCTTCAGTAGAAGCTGGAGGAATTACTCAACATATTTCTGCTTATACAATTCAACAATCAGGTCAAAAAATTACTTTTGTTGATACACCAGGTCACGCTGCTTTCTCTGCAATGAGAGCAAGAGGTGCAAGTGTTACTGATATTGTTATTATTGTTGTTGCAGCAGATGATGGTGTAATGCCACAAACTGAAGAGGTAATTTCCCATGCAAAAGCTTCTGGTTGTCCAATTATTGTTGCAGTAAATAAAATGGATAAAGAGAGTGCAAATATGGATATGGTTAAAGCACAAATGGCAGAGAAAGAAATGACTCCTATTGATTGGGGTGGTGATATTGAATTTATTGGTGTTTCTGCACATACTGGAATGGGAATTGATGATTTATTAGAAAATATTTTGTTACAAGCAGAGGTTTTAGAACTTCAGGCTGATCCAACTGCAAAAGCGAAGGCAACAGTTGTAGAATCATCGCTTGAAAAGGGTCGAGGTCCAGTTGCAACGGTTATTGTTCAAAATGGTACATTAAAAATAGGTGATAATATTGTTTGTGATACTACATATGGTAGGGTTAAAGCAATTACTAATGATTTAGGTAAACCTGTTAAAGAGCTTGGATTATCAGAAACAGGTTCAGTATTAGGTTTAAATGAGGTTCCAGTAGCAGGTGCAATTATGGTTGCACAAAATAGTGATAAAGAGGCAAGAGAAATTGCAACAACAAGAGCAGAACATGCAAGAGCAAAAGAGTTATCTAAATCAACTAAAGTTTCATTAGAAGAGATGAGTGGTCTTATTGCAGAAGGTAAAATTAAACAACTTCCAGTGATTATTAAAACTGATGTTGGTGGTTCACTTGAAGCTATTAAAGGTTCTTTAGAGAAAATACAAAATGAAGAAGTAAAAGTAAAAGTTGTTCATGCTGGTGTTGGTGGAATTACAGAATCTGATTTAGTTCTTGCTGGTGCATCAGAAGGATGTATTATTTTAGGATTTAATGTAAGACCTACTGGTATAGTAAAAAATAAAGCTAAAGCAGATGGAATTACAATTAACACTTATTCTATTATTTATGATTTAATTGATGATATTAAAGATGCATTATCTGGTATGATGAGTGCTGTTATTAGAGAAGAGAATACTGGACAAGCTGAGGTTAGAGATACATTTGTTGTACCTAAAGTTGGAACTGTTGCTGGTTGTTTAGTAACTGATGGTAAAGTTATTAGAGGTGGACACGCAAGAATTATTAGAGATGGTGTTGTAACTTATACAGGAAAAATTTCATCATTAAAAAGATTTAAAGATGATGTTAAAGAGGTTGCTAATGGATATGAGTGTGGTATCATGTTTGAAAAATTCAATGATATTAAAGTTGGAGATTTCATTGAAACATTCATCCAAATTGAAGAAAAAAGGGAAATTCAAGTATAAGGTAGTTTAGTGAAAAGTATCAATCTCCAAAGGACTGAATCTCTACTAATGGAGCTTATTCCTGAAGCTCTATCAACACTTAATGATGATAGAATCTGTTCCATTCCAATAACAGGTGTAAATTGTAAAAATGGTAAATATGATGCAACAGTTTATTTCGATGGAAGTGATTTTACAGATAAAGAGATTCCAGGAGTAATTTCTGCACTTACAAAGGCAACGGGTCGAATTAAATCTTATGTATTAAGTGCAACTGGGTGGTATAAGTGTCCTAATTTTAAGTTTGTAAATGATACTTCTTTTGAGTTTTCAAAATCTATTGAAGAGATATTTAGACAAATTGAAAAAGATAAAAAGAGTGAATTATGAATTTAGAAGAATCAATTAAAATTGCAGTTGAAGGGTGTGATGCACAAGTTTATGATATTGTTACTATAAAAGAGAATAATATAAATATTTTCAGAGTTTATGTGACTTCTCCTAATGGTATATCTCTTGATAAATGTGCAGAAATATCTAGAATGATTTCTCCTATTCTTGATATAGATGAACCCATGAATGGAAATTATAATTTAGAAGTTAGTTCTCCTGGAATTGAAAGAAAATTAAAAAAGCCTCAACATTTTAAAGCTTCAATAGGTGAAAAAATCAGATTAAAAGATTTTGAAAAAAATATTGTTAAAGGTGAATTGCTTTTTGCTGATGAAAATGAGATTAAAATTAAAACTGAACATGGAGAAGAGATAGTTTCATATGATGAAATCTCTTTAGCTTCTACATATTTTGAATGGTAATATTTAAACAAAAAATTAGAAAGGAAGTTGATTTTTATCAACTTCCTTTTTTTTTACTTTAAAAGAAGGTAGTTATGAAAATTGATGATGACTTTTATATGAAACTAGCTCTTAATGAAGCTTGGAAATATCAACTTTTAACCTATCCAAATCCTGCAGTTGGATGTGTTATTGTTAAAAATGGAGAGATACTTGCAATTGAAGCTCATAAAGAAGCAGGAATGCCCCATGCAGAAGTAGAAGCATTAAAAGCAGCATACTTAAAAAAACACTCAAATAGTGTAATTAAAACAAAAAATAGAAGCTGTGATATACATAACTATTTAATTAAAAATCATAATGGTTTTTTTAACGATTGTGAAATATATGTTACTCTTGAGCCATGTAATCACATAGGTAAAACTCCTTCGTGTGCAAATTTACTTAAAGAGCTTAAACTAAAAAGAGTAATTATTGCTCATGAGGATGTAAATAAAGTTGCTTCAGGTGGCTTAGAAACTCTTAAAAATGCTGGGATAGATATACTTCTTGGTTGTATGAAAAAGGAAGCATATAAGTTATTATATCCATTTATTAAATGGACACAAGGAACATTTGTATTTTATAAAATGGCACAAACTTTAAATGGAAGTATAGATGGCAGTATCTCATCAAATCAAACAAAAGCTTTTGTACATACATTAAGAGATAAGATTGATTTAATGCTAATTGGTGGAAATACAGTAAGAGTTGATAAACCAATACTTGATGCAAGATATATAGCTGGACGTGCACCAAATATAATGATTTATTCAAAAAATAAAATTTTTGATCAAAATATACCTCTATTTAAAATACCAAATAGGGATGTAACAATAAGTGATGATTTATTTAAAATATTAGATTATAAGTTTGTAATGGTTGAAGGTGCTTATAATTTACTTGAAATATTAAAGGAAAGAATAGATTATATAATGATACTTGTTAGTCCTAAAATTAGAAAGGGACTTAATGCACTTAATAATATTGATATGGATTTTGAAATAATTCATGAAAATTATATAGGTGAAGAGAAAATTATTTATCTAAAACGAAAATAAAAAAGTCATCTTATTAATAATTTTCTAGTAATAAAAAATTGTTAATAAGTGACTAAAGAAAAGTTATATCGTAGTATTTACTACCATAAAACTTTTTTTATTTTACTTTTTCTAGGTATTCACCAGTTCTAGTATCGACTTTAATTACATCACCTTCTACTATATGGAAAGGAATCTGTACAACGGCACCAGATTCTAGAGTTGCTGGTTTTTTCCCACCTTGAGAATCACCTTTAAAGTTTGGTGGAGTCTCTATAATTTTTAATTCTACAACCATTGGTGGTTCAACAGTAATTGCATTACCATTAAAGAACATCATGTCTACACTCATCCCATCAATAATCCACTTTTCAGCATCACCAACTTGATCATATGTTAAACCAATTTGTTCATATGTTGCATTATCCATAAATTGTAACATTTCACCATCATCATAAAGGTATTGCATTGTTTTTTGTTGTAAATCAGGAGTAGTACATTTATCACCTGCATGGAAAGTTTTTTCAATTACTTTACCATTTAGAAACGACTTAATTTTACATCTTACAAAAGCTGCACCTTTACCAGGTTTTACGTGTTGATATTCAGTAATTTTATATGGAATACCATCCATCTCAATTTTAAGACCTTTTTTAAGGTCACTCATAGAAATGCTTCCCATAAACTCTCCTATTAAATTTCTGCATAAGCTACAGAAATTGCAGCATTTAAATTGTTAATATCTACTAAGATTTTGTGACTAATTGATTCGTCTACTAAAATCATTGCTAGTGCATGAGAATCTTTTCCTCTTGCTAATCTAAAGTCTGAAATATTAATGTTATTGTCACCCAATAATTTTCCAACCTCGCCAATAACACCTGGAATATCATTATTTTTCATAATAATCATTTTACCTTTAGGCTCTACATCAAAATCAAAGCCATTTAATCCAACAATTCTTTGTACATCTTCATCAAAAACAGTACCACAGATTGTATTTACACCTTTTTCAGTTGTAATTTTTACAGTAACTTTATTGCTATATCCAGAACAATAGTTCTCTTCATTTGTTTCAAAAGTAATACCTTTTTCTTCTGCCCAGAATTTTGCATTTACATAATTGATTTCATCACCTGCTGATACAGCTAATGCTCCAACGGCTGCAAATGTTGATAGTGATTCTAAATAATCTTTAATCTCACCAAATGCAGAAATAGTAATAGACCTAATTGCTGATTTATCTACTTGTGCTACTAAATATGCCATCTTTTGTGTTAGTTCAATATATGGTTTTACAAAAGATGGAATTTTACTTTCATCAATTGGTAGATTTAATGCATTTGGATAAGCAATTCCTCTTGCAGATTCAATTGCATTTTCAGCTGCTTGAATTGCAATTTTCTTTTGTGATTCTTTAGTATTTGCACCTAAGTGAGCAGTTACAGTAACATTTGGTAAGTCTAATAAAGGATGGTCAGTTGCAGGCTCTTTTTTAAATACATCAATACCAGCCATTGCAATTTTACCTGATTTTAAGTTGTTTACTAAGGCTTCTTCGTTATATAAACCACCCCTTGCACAGTTAATTAAAACTACACCATCTTTCATTTTTGCAATCTCATCTTCTCCAATCATATCAATTGTTTCTTGATTTTTCGGAGTGTGGATTGTGATAATATCACAAGATAAAATATCATTAAAGTCAGTTGTATATTCGATTCCTAAATCAGTTGCTTTTGTTGAAGGAATATATGGATCGTAAGTTACAACATCCATTTCAAATGATTTAGCTCTTAATGCAACTCTATGTCCAATATTACCAAATCCAATAACACCAAGTTTCTTTCCATAAAGTTCATTACCATACCAATCTTCTCTTTTCCAAATTCTGTCTTGTTTTAGTTGATTATGTGCATAAGGAAATTTTCTCATACAAGATAGCATGTGAGCCAAAGTTAATTCAACAGCTGCAATAGTGTTTGCTGTTGGAACGTTCATAGCAATAATTCCTCTTTTGCTACAACCTTCTATATCTACATTGTCATAACCAACACCTGCTCTAATAATTGCTTTTATATTAGTTGCAGCATTTAAAAACTTTTCATCTACATCAGTTGAAGATCTTGTAATAGCTACGTCAGCATCTTTGATAATATCAAGAAGTGCAGTTTTATCTATATTTGCAGCATAAACGTAGTTAATATCTTTTGTATTTTGTAAAATGTTTAACCCATCTTCATGAATATGATCACAAACTACAATTGTATGTTTATTCATTTTATAAAATCCCTTGCTTATTTAATTTGATCTTTTAATAAATCACCTAAAGTCATTGATGTATCATCGTTTACAGCTTTTAATACTTCTCTTTCTTGTTGTTGTTCTAATCTTTTAATAGATAATCTAATTCTATTTCTTTTTGTATCAATATTTACGACAACAGCTTCTAATTCATCACCAATGTTAACTTCATCAACATTTAATGGTCCAAAATCTTCATTTCTAATTAAGCCATCTAGGTTATCGTCTAGTTTAATAAAAATTCCAAACTCTTTTTTATCTTTTACAGTACCCTTTACAATGTCTCCAATTTTTTGTGAGTTTTGGAAATTTTTAGCTGGTGAATCTGCAATTTCTTTGATAGATAATGAAATATTCTCTTTTTCTCTATCGATTTTGATGATTTTTACTTCTACTTCATCACCTTTTTTGAATAATGCTTTGCATTTAGCATTTGATTCCCATGCTGCTTCTTCATTATGTAATAAACCATCAACCTCACCGATTGTAACAAATGCACCAAAATCAGTTAAAGTTGCAATTTTACCTTGTACTATATCACCAACTTTGTGCTCTTTAGTAAATTTAGTAAATGGTTTTTCTTGTAAGTTTTTAAGAGATACTCTTAGTCTTTTTTGATCAACATCTAATTCAATTACTTCAACATTAATCTCTTCACCTAGAGTTAATAAATCTTTTGGATTTTTTAAATTTTTATTCCAAGAGATTTCAGAGATATGTAATAGACCTTCGATATCATTTCCTAAATCTACAAATGCACCGTAAGATTCAAAGTTAGAAACAGTTACAGTAATTGTATCTCCTACTTCTAATTCATTCTTTATCTCTTCCCAAGGGTTTGCAAGTGCAGCTTTAATTGATAAAGATAGGTGTTGTTTTGTTTTATCATAAGATAATACAGTAACAGAAACTTCATCTCCTTCAGAGTAGTAATTTGCAGGATTAACTGGACCTTTATATGAGATTTCATTGTAGTTTACTAAACCATCAATTCCACCTAAATCAATAAACATACCATAAGAAGTGATTTTCTTTACTACTCCATTGATTGGTTCTTTTTTCTCTAAAATATCATTTACTTTAGAATCTTTTAAAAGTTTAGACTCTTCAATCAATTTTTTTCTTGAAACAATGATAGAGTTTTGTGCAGAGTTTACTTTTAAAACTTTTGCTTTAACTTTTTTTCCAATTGCACCTTGAGATTTTAAGTAAGATTGTGCCATTGGCATGAAGTATTCTAATCCAGAGTCATCTTCAATAATAAAACCACCTCTATGCTTAACAGAAACAATTTTACCTTCAATTGTTATATCTTCAACATTCTCACCATGCTCTTTTATAAAAGCATCAAATTTTTCTTTTTGTAGAACTTTTTTATAAGAAATATTTGGTCTTTCACCTTTATTTCCCATTAACATAACTGGAATTGTATCTCCAGCTTTAAACTGTACTTCTCCACCAATTGTAATTTCAGAGATATTTAATTTCCCTTCAATCTTTTGACCAACATCTACAAGTACATTATCATCAGTAATTTCAACAATTACACCATTTATTACAGAGTTATTTTCAGCATTCTCAAAAGACTCATTAAGCAGTTGCTCAAAATCAAAGTCTTCACCAATTTCAATATCTTCGATAGCCATTTTATTCCTTCATATTTACCGTTTTTATTTTTAAATGGCTATGATTATATCGAATTTTTACTTAATTTAATTTTTTAATATTTTTTTACTTTATTTAGTACTTGTTGGATTATCCAATCAGGGGTTGAAGCTCCTGCTGTAATACCACATAATGATTTATTTTTAAACCAGTTTTCATCAAGTTCAGTAGCATTTTCAATTAGATAAGAGTTCCTACAATTCTCAAGACAAATTGAGTGTAGTTGCTTTGTATTTGACGAATCTTTTCCTCCAATAACAACCATTACATCAACTTCCTTTGATAACTCTCTTGCAGCATCTTGATTTTCAAAAGTTGCATCACAAATAGTATTAAACACTCTTACTTCTTTATTTTTTAAAATAAGTGCATTTACTATTTCTAGATAGGTCTCCTTTTTTTTAGTTGTTTGTGCGACAGTAGCTATTTTTTCATGCTTGAAATTGATGCTTTCTAAATCTTTAACCTTTAATACAACATGAACATCATCTTGGTCTTGACTATATGATTTTACACCTTTTACCTCAGGATGAGCATCATCTCCAAAGATTAAAATAGAGTAATTCTCTTTAGACATTTTTTTAACTATTTGTTGTGGAGTTGTAACAAATGGACAAGTGGCATTAATAACTTTTGCATCTTTTTGTTTTAATTCTTTAAGGTCATTTTTAGGGATACCATGGGTTCTTATAATTATAGTATCATGGGGTTTAACATCAGTAAGATTGTTATAAAGTCCAACATTATAATCATTTTTAAGTCTATCAATCTCATTTTGATTATGAATTAATGGACCCATAGTGGCTGAATTCTCATACTTTTGGGCAATTTCAATTGCTCTTTTAACACCAAAACAGAAGCCATAACTTGAAGCTAATTTTACTTTCACAATAGTTCCTTATTGCCTTAATGAATCAAGGATTTCTTTAAAGTTTGGAAAAGATGTTAAGATACATTCTGTATCTTCAATATTCATATCACAATAAAGTCCTGCAATAGCAAAAGACATTGCTATTCTATGATCTCCATGTGAATTAATTGAGGCTTTTTTTAGTCTTCCTCCTGTTATTTCATATCCATCTTCATACTCAATAAATTTAACATCACATTTTTGAAGATTTGAAACAACGGATTTAATTCTATCACTCTCTTTTACTCTTAGCTCTTCAGCATTTTTTACTAATGACTTACCTTCTGCAAGGGACATTGCAATTGAAAGGGCTGGAAGTTCATCAATTAACCACGAGATATTTTTTTCTACAGTGACACCTTTTAACTCTTTATGTTTTACTTCAATATCTCCAATTGGTTCATATACATTCTCTTTTTCAATAAAATTAACTTCAGCTCCCATTCTTTTTAAAACTTTATAGGCTTCAACTCTTGTTGGATTTAAAGTCACATTTTTAATTAATACTCTGGAACTAGGTATAATAGCAGCTGCTACTGCAAAGAAAAATCCTGATGATGGATCAGTTGGAACAGTAATGTTTAAAGGTTTTAAGTGTTCAGTTAGGGGATGGATATTAATAAAACCTTTTTCATCATTCTCTAGTTTTGCCCCCATGCCTTTTAGCATTCTTTCTGTATGGTCTCTTGTTAACTCATTCTCTTTATATTTTGAAATACCTTTTGCTCTAAGTGCAGCTAGTATCATTGCTGATTTAACTTGTGCGGAATCAACTGGTGAATGATAAGTAAAAGGTTCAAGCTCTTGAACACCCCTAATAAATAGAGGAGCTTTATTTCCATTATCTCTTCCATCAATTTTTGCACCAATACTTCTTAAAGGTGCAGTTACTCTTTTCATAGGTCTTGCATGAAGATATTTATCTCCAACTAATGTAAATGCTCCATCAAGTGAAGCTAAAAGTCCACAAAAGAGTCTCATAGCTGTTCCTGAGTTTCCACAATCAAGTACATTCTCTGGTTCATTTAAGTTTTCAGTTGGTGTAATTTGAATACTACTTCCATCTCTTTTTACTTTTGCACCTAATTGTTCAACAATACTTAGTGTATTTAAAGTATCTTCAGCTGTTAAAAAATTTTTAATATATGAAGTTTCTTTAGAAAAAAGTGAAAACATCGCACATCTATGTGAAATTGATTTATCACTTGCAATTGAATCAATCTCTATATCAAATGGTTTATCTAATCTTTTTATCTCAAGCTTTCCCACTTTTCTCTCTTTCTTGAAGTTGGATTAATCTCTTAATCCAACTCCTAATTTTTCATTTAAGTTTTCAAGAATTTTATTCATTGAAGATGTTATATCTTCTTCCTCTAAAGTTTTAGTATCATTTTGTAAGATAAATCTAATAGTTAAACTTTCATTATCTCCAAGCTTTTCATCTGTATAAATATCAATTAAATTAAATTGTTTAATATTATCATCTTCAATTGAGTTGATAACTTTTTTAATCTCTTTATACTCCATCGATTTAGGTGCAACAATACTTAAATCTTTTCTTGAAGATTGGAATTTTGAGTATGTATTAGCTTTTGTTAATTGATTTTCAATAGTATCAAAATCAATTTCTGCAATATAGGTATCATTTAAATCATAATCATCACATACACTTGGATGAACTTTTGAAATAAATCCTACTTCTTTCCCTTCAATAATAATTGTACCATTTTGATAAGGGTGAATTAAATCATTTGGAATTTTATCCATAGGTTCTAATTCAAATTTACCAATGGTATTTAATACTTTTTTTGCAAACTCAAAGAAATCTATATTTTCAGGTTTACCAGAGTTTGTAAAACTTTCACTCTCTTTTTGACCAGAGAAAACAAATGAAATTTTTGTACTTTCATTTCTATTTATATCAAAAACTTTCCCTATTTCAAAAAATGCAGCTGATTTGAATCCAAGTTTAATATTATTTGAACATGATTCAATTAGATTTAAAGTAATAGTGGTTCTAAAGGTATCTAACTCTTTTACAATTGGATTTAAAATATCAAGTGACTCTTGAACGATGGGTAGAGAGTATTTTTTTAGATTCTCTTTATCAGAGAATATATATGTTACAGTTTCAAAAAAACCATTTTCAATTGCTTTTGTTCTTAATCTATTTTTCTTAATTAAATCAATTGAAGTTTTATTCACTCTATTTACTTCATCAATTGCAAGAGGTTTTGCTTGGATATTGTCAATTCCAATTATTCTAACTATCTCTTCTGTAACATCAGCAATATTTTTAATATCATGTCTAAATAGAGGAATCTGAATTGACAAAACGCCATCAGATGAATCTTTTACTTCAAATCCAAGAGAGCTTAATATTTTTTCTATTGTAGCTTTTTCGATATTTTGACCAATAATGGCATTGATTTTATTAACACTTACATCTAAGGTCTCTTTCTCATTATAATCTGTAAATGCTTCAATTCCATTATAGACTTTTGCTCCAGAGTTACAAATTAGTGTACAAAAAGTCTCGATTCCTTTTTTAATACAAGGTTCACTACCTCTTGAAGATTTATAATATACCTCTCCTGTTTTTCTTTTTGTTTCAAAAACTTTTTTAGATAGTAATTCAGGATTTACATATGAAGCTTCAATAATATATTCAGATGTTTTATCCTTATTTAAATCAGTATGAACAATACCTATTGTACTTAATTGTTTTTTACCTAATACTATATCAAAACCTTGAGTATCTTTTTTAATCTCAATAGAGGCAATATTATTTTCAATATTTGCATCAGATTTTGCATAAGCATTTAATATTACACCTGTTGAGTGCGTTACATATGTTAAGGCATCTGCTAAATCATTCTCTTCAAATTTTTCAATTGTTCCTATTCTTAGTTTATATAATAAAGGAAGCTTAAACTCTGAATCATCTACAACTGTATAAATATATTTTGAATCAATATCATTAGAACTTTTAACCTCTAAAACCTGTCCAATTGCTAAATCATTACTTATAATATTAACTTCTTGTTCTGTTAATGGAATATTATAAAATGCAGATAATTCTCTTGCTATACCATTAACACTTAAACAATCTCCTCTGTTTGCAGTAAGTTCAATTTCGATAATATCATCATTAAATAGTGGGTACTTAGATAACTCTTTACCAATAATTAATTTGCCTATTGAGTCATCAAGTTCTAATATTCCATCATTTAGTTTTGCAAGACCAATCTCTGTCGAAGAGCATATCATACCATTTGACTCTACTCCTCTAAGTTTTGCTTTTTTGATTTTAAAATCTTCACCTAACTTGCAACCTGCAATTGCAACAGGTACAAATTGTCCAGAATCAACATTTTTTGCACCACATACAATTTGAACAGTTTCATTTCCAATATCGACTTGACAAATATTTAGTTTATCAGCATCTGGATGTTTCTCTTTTTCCAATACTTTTCCAACAACAACCTTCTTGGGAATTCTTTGTTTTTCAACACTATCAACTTCTAAACCAATAGAGTTTAATGTTTTACAAATATCATCTGTAGAAATGTTTGAAATATCAATATAGTCTTGTAACCACGATCTTGTAACTATCATTTGAATTGTCCTAATAATCTTAAATCACTCTCAAATAGAGACCTCAAATCTCCAATATTATGAATCAGCATTGCAAATCTTTCAACCCCTAAACCAAAAGCGTATCCAGATTTGTTTTTATAACCTACTGCTTTAAAAACATTTTCATCTACAACACCGCATCCTAATACTTCTAACCATCCCGTTTGTGAACAAACTCTACATCCGTCACCTTTACAAAATACACATGAAATATCAACTTCTGCAGAAGGTTCTGTAAAAGGGAAGAATGATGGTCTAAATCTAATATCAACATCGCCAAACATATGGTGCAAGAACTCAACTAACACGTGTTTTAAATTAGCAAAAGAGATTTTATTTGCATCATCAACTACCAAAGCTTCAATTTGATGAAACATTGGAGTGTGTGTTAAATCGTAATCTCTCCTAAATACTGTTCCTGGTGCAATCATTCTAATTGGAGTTGACTGAGAAAGCATAGTTCTTATTTGTACAGGTGAGGTGTGTGTTCTTAAGAGAGTATAATCTTTATTATAGAAAGTATCTTGCATATCTCTTGCTGGATGATATTTTGGTAAATTTAGTGCCTCAAAGTTATGAAAGTCATCCTCTACTAATGGTCCTTCTTCAACTGCAAAATTTAAATTCTGGAAGTATTCAATTATTCTATGCATTGTTAATGAAACTGGATGTACAGCACCTGATGTAGGTTCATTAATAAATCTAGTTACATCAATCTTTTCTGCTTTGAGTTTTGTCTCCAAAGCCTCTTTCTCTAAAATTACTTTTTTTGTTTCTAAAGCTTCAGTAATTTCAGCTTTTTGTTTATTTAAATTTGCTGCAAAATCTTTTTTTTGGGGACTAGGTATATCTTTCATTTTTGCAAATTGTACTGTAATTACACCTTTTTTACCTAGAGTTTCAATTCTAAGGTTCTCTAAGGTTTCAAGTGAATCAGCATCATTAATTTTCTCAAGCCATTGAGTCACGTCTGTCCTCCTATGTTTGTTATGTTTTCATAAGTCTGCGGATTATACTTAAAGATTTATTAGAGTTTGGTTATAATATTTTTTTAACATAATAAAGGCTTAAACATGTGTATTTTTTGTAAAATTGTAAATGGAGAAATTCCAAATCAAACTATTTTAGAGGATGAGAATTTTTTAGCATTTTATGATATTAATCCAGCTAGAAAAATTCATGCTTTAGTGATTCCAAAAGGGCATTATGACTCTTTTGATGTTATTCCTCCAAAAATTATGGCTAGTATGACAGAGTTTATTCATAAAGTTGTTTCTAAACTAGGTATTAGAGAAGATGGTTATAGGTTAATTACTAATATTGGTAATTATGGAGGACAAGAGGTAGCACACTTACATTTTCATATTTTAGCAGGAGAGTATGTTGGAAGATTAGTAGGAGAGCAAATAAAAAAATAAAACAAGAGTTAATTCTTGTTTTATTTATCTTCTTGGAATCTTCCTAAACTTAGTAGTTTTTCATATTTTTTTTGAAGTCTTTGAGCTGGTGTCATCTGTTTTAGTTCTTCAAGTGAGGCTAAAAAATAGTCTCCTAAAGCTTTGATAGCATCATCTGTCTTTCTATGAGCACCGATTAATGGTTCTTTCACCACATCATCAATTAACTCTAACTCTTTTAAGTTTTCAGCAGTAATCTTTAGTGCATTAGCTGCTGTTTCAACTTTTGATGAATCATTCCATAAAATTGCAGAACAACCTTCAGGAGAGATAACTGCATAAACAGAGTATCTCATCATAGCTAATTTATCAGCAACAGAGATTGCTAAAGCACCACCTGAACCACCCTCTCCAATCACAACTGAAACAGTTGGTGTTGTTAATTCAGCAAATTCATATAGATTTCTTGCGATAGCTTCTGATTGGTTTCTCTCCTCTGCTCCAATTCCAGGATATGCACCTGGAGTGTCTACAAGCATTAAAATCGGAATCTGAAACTTTTCTGCTAATTTAGCTGCTCTTAAAGCTTTTCTATATCCTTCAGGACTTGGCATTCCAAAGTTTCTTTTTAATTTACCTTTAGTTCCTCGTCCTTTTTGTTCTCCTATTACCATTACCTTTTCATTTCCAATATATCCAAGGTAGCAAACAATTGCATGGTCATCTATATAGTGTCTATCTCCATGAATTTCATAAGCATCAGTCATTAATCCTCTAATATAATCCATTGCATATGGTCTATCAGGGTGTCTCGCAAGTTGAAGTTTTTGATAATCACTTAAGTTTTTAAATGTTTTTTCTACTTCTTTTTCTAGTTTTTTTTCTAAAATTTCAACTGCATGTTCATCATTTTTTGTTTTTGCAACTGTTATATCTTCTTCTAATTTTTTAATTTTATCTTCAAAATCCAAGTAAGTTGCCATGGACATCCTTTTTATAAAAAAGAGCTATACTCTTTTTATTTTAGTATTAGTCAATTTTTTTGAAAATAATAGAACCGTTAGTTCCACCAAATCCAAAGTTATTACTCATTACAGTTTTTAATTCAACTTTTCTTGCAACATTTGGAACATAATCAAGTTTGCACTCTTCATCTTGATTTTCAATATTAATTGTTGGTGGAATAATTCCTTCTGTTAAAGCTTTAATTGTAAAAATTGCTTCAATAGCACCAGCTGCACCTAAACAATGACCAATTTGTCCTTTTGTAGAAGTTACAGGAGGGCAATTTTCAACTCCACCAAATAGTTCAGTAATCGCTTTTGATTCATTTATATCTCCAACTGGAGTTGATGTTCCATGAGAGTTAATATAATCAATTTTGATTTTTTCACCAATATTTGATTCGGCCATTGAAATAGCAGCTTTCATAGATCTTAAAGGTCCATCCATTACTGGCGATGTTATATGATTTGCATCTGCTGACTCACCAAAACCAATAATTTCACAATAGATTTTTGCACCTCTTGCTTTTGCTAATTCATAATCTTCTAATACAAGAGCACCAGCACCTTCTCCCATTACAAAGCCATCTCTATCTCTATCAAATGGTCTTGAAGCTTTTTTAGGCTCATCGTTTCTTGTTGATAATGCTTTCATTGAAGCAAATCCTCCAACACCTGCACCACAAACCGATGACTCTGCACCAACAACTAGAATTCTATCTGCTGCATTTATTTTAATTGTTTTAACAGCATCACTTAAAGCATGTGTAGAAGCTGCACATGCAGTAACATGAGATAAAGAAGGTCCTTTTAATCCATGCTCAATTGAGATAAATCCACCTAACATGTTAACTAATGACGAAGGAATAAAAAATGGTGAAATTCTTTTTGGTCCTTTTGTAGCACAAACAATAGAGTTTTTTTCAATTGTTCCTAGACCTCCAATACCTGATGCAGAGATAAGACCAAATCTATCTGCAATTGATTCATCAACTTTTTTATTCTCTGTATTAACATATCCAGAATCAATCATCGCTTCTAAAGCAGCTTTAATACCTAATTGAATAAACCTATCTGCTTTTTTAACCTCTTTTTTATCCATTACAGTAGTAGGGTCAAAATCTTTTACTTCTCCTGCAATTTGAACAGAGTATTCACTTGTGTCAAAAAGGGTAATTTTATCAATACCACAAACACCATTTACAACGGCGTTAAATGATTCTTCAACATTATGTCCTACAGAATTGATTGTTCCTAAACCTGTTATAACAACTCTTCTCATTAAATATGCTCCACATTTAAATAATATTTATATAATTCAATTTTTAATTAAAAAAACTCAACAATATGAATAATGGATTTGGTAGAAAAAAAGCCAGCATCTAAAGAATACTGGCTTAGTTCTTTTCAAAAAGCGTAGAAATTACGCGTTATCTTCGATGTATTTAATAGCATCAGCTACAGTTAAAATTCCTTCAGCATCTTCATCAGGGATCTCAATATCGAATTTCTCCTCTAACGCCATAACTAACTCAACAACGTCTAAAGAATCAGCGCCTAAATCCTCAATAAATTTTGAATCCTCTTTAACTTCAGCTGGATCACAATCTAATTGCTCAACTACTACTTCTTTCACATCATCTAATAATGCCATATCCATTTCCTTTTTTAAAATTATCGTCAAATTATACCACAAAAAGATTTAATCTATCTTTTTTAAACGTATAATCCACCATTTACTTTTAATATTTCACCCGTGATATATGATGAATGATCGCTTAGTAAAAAAGCCACTGCCTCTGCAATTTCTTTTGGTTGACCAAATCTAGATAAAGGAATATTTCTTTCATATTGAGCTTTTACATCATCTTTTAATTCATCAGTCATATCAGTCTGAATAAATCCTGGAGTTACAGCATTATATCTAATACCTCTTGCTGCTGCTTCTTTTGCAAAAGATTTAGTCATTGCATTTAATCCACCTTTGCTAGCTGAATAGTTTGTTTGACCTGGATTACCCATTTCTCCAACAATTGATGAAATATTTACAATTGAACCAAACTTCTTTTTACCCATTACTTTTAATGCACCTTTGCAGCCTATAAAAGCGGATGTTAAGTTTGCAGTAATAACTGCATTAAAATCTTCAACAGACATTCTCAATGCTAATTTATCTTTTGTGATACCAGCATTATTTACTAAGTATGAAAGCTCTCCATCAGAATCCACAATTGTTTTAATTATAGCATTAAATTGATTTTCATCTGTAACATCAGCTTTAATAATAGCAGCTTTACCACCTTCTGCTTCAATTTCAGCTTTTATTGCTTCTGCCGCTTCAAGACCACTTCTATAGTTAATCCATACTTTTAATCCAAAACTTGCAAGTGTTTTAGCAATCTCTGCCCCAATACCCCTACTTGCACCTGTAACTAATACGTTTGAACCACTAAATTTCATTTTTCTCCTTTTAATAGTCTCCCTCTTCAAGAGAAATTTCATCATAATAACTTCTTGTTGTAGGAGGAGTAAATTCTAAATAGCTTTAAGAATAAAGCTTTATTAATATTAAAAATTTATTATATCTAAACACCTCTTTTGTTATCCCATACACGAATATGAAGTCTATCACAATATTTATATCCATTGTCTATTGCCATATCAATTACTGCTTGACTATTTTCATTTATCTCTTTTGCAGTATCACCCATTGGCATTAGATAAACTTCAGTTTTAGGGATAGAAGATAAAATCTCTTTTATCTCTTTTTCTACTTTCTGTTTAAACTTTTTATCTATAACAAACTTAAGATATGAATCTTTTGTATTATTTATGATTTTAGTTAAAGTTTCGATATTTACTCTTTTTTTTAGGGGTTCTAAAGAGTTTGATAATTTAACACTCATTGAGAATAAAATCTTTTTTTGATACTCTTCTTCTAAATCTATATTTAAAGAGGCATTAGTTTCAATAGTTACTCTATAATTATCTTCTATATAGTATTTTAAAAGCTTTTGAAACTCATGGCTCTTCCAATAAAGAAGAGGTTCTCCTCCTGTAATTACTATATCAACATTATAGTTTGGTTTTAACTTATCTACTTTTTTAATAATATCACTACTAGACATGGTATGCCATTGCTCTTTAAAAGCTGGGTCAACAGCATAAAAAGAGTCACAAGAACACTTCTTTATACCACTTGGTGTTTCATACTCTACATTAAAACCTTCGCATCTAAAGTTACATTTACCAACTCTAATAAAAATAGAAGGTGTACCAACTAACTTACCTTCACCTTGTATAGTTGGACCAAAAATCTCATTTATTTCAAGCATAAACGTGACTTTTACTCTTAGGTGTTTCAGCAAATTCTACACTTACAACTTTTATGCCTAAGTCACTCATTTTTTTTTGAGCTATTTGCAAAAACCAAGCAGATAGATTTTCACTTGTTGGTACAAAATCAACTAAGATATACCCTTCATACAGCTCTTTTATATGAGAGGGTTCTTCCTCTATTTTAGTTAAATCAACAGTAAAATACCCTTGAGGAAACTCTATTAACTCACTTTTTTTATAATGGGGAAGTAGAGTTTCAAAAAGGGGATCATTTATATCTAGTATAAACTTATGATCAAGTACATTATCTAAAAATGCTTTAAACCAATTTAGATGTTTAAAATCAGTGACCATACCATTTTGAAGTTTTGTTGCTTCAAGATAGATAATAATATTACCCTGATGTCCATGTAAATGTCTACATTTTAAGCATGGGTCAAGGGAAAAATCTGGATTTAACTCTTGCGACCAAACTCTATGACCATAACAAAAATCAAATGATTTAGAAATTTTCCAAGTCAAAATTTATCCTTTATATTTGATAGGGTCTTTTGCTTTTGCAAGCTTAAAACCATTTAATCTTAATCTACAAGAGTCACAAATTCCACAAGCCTCTTCCTCTTCTTTATAACAAGACCAAGTGTGTTCAAGAGGTACACTTAACTCTAATGATTTTTTTACAATTTCGTTTTTCATAAGATGTACTAAGGGAGTTTTAATTTCTAACTTAGTTGACTCTTTTGTTCCTTGATTAATTGCATTAGTCATTTTTTCTATAAAGCTGTCTGTACAATCAGGATAGCCTGATGAATCTTCTTCAACAACTCCAATATATAAAGCTTCTGCTTCTTCTTTCTCTGCAATTGCAGTAGCAATAGATAAAAAAATTCCATTTCTAAAAGGTACATAAGTTATTGGAACGCCAGTTTCTATTCCATTTATTGGCACTTCAATACTCTTATCAGTTAAAGCACTTGCTCCAATTTGAGTGAAAAATGGGATATCTATTTCATACTTCTTTTTAATTTTTAAATCATTACAAATAGTTCTAAATGCTTCCAACTCTTTTTTTTCTGTTCTTTGTCCATAGTTGAAATGTATAGGAATAATTTCATAACCTTCTTCTTTTGCAATATAACTTGCAAGTGTAGAGTCCATTCCTCCACTTAAAATACAAACAGCTTTTTTATTATTCATATGTTAAAAAATCCTTCTGTTTATCTATAAAGAACTTCCAGTTTATTGGTAAAATTTTAATTGGTGAATTATCTTTTAGTTTAGATATATTTTCATCTAAAACAATAAAAGAGTTGCATTTACTTAATGTTGAAACCATGCCAGGAGCTCTTTTTGCTTCAGGAGTAAATTTTTCTCCATCAAAAAAACCAGGAATAATTGTAGCTCTTCCTTTTTTATTATTTAATTCTTCAGCAATTTTTGTATTAATAAAATTATGATAAATCTGTTTTGAGCCAATAAGTTTTTGAATTAAAACTTTTCCAAATAGTTCAAAAATTAAAGCACTTGCTAATGGATTACCAGGAAGATTTAGAATATAGGTTTCTCCTATTTTTCCTAAAACAGTAGGTTTTCCTGGTTTAATTATAATTCCATCAAATATTGTTTTAAAGTTTAATTTGGCAAAGGCTTCTCTAGTAAAATCTGCATCTCCTACAGATACTCCACCTGATGTAATGATTAAATCAGCATCAAGAGAGTTTTCAATTAATTCTATAATTGCTTCAATTGAGTCTTTTGCTTGTCCAATAAAATCTACTTCTGCACCAAGCTCTTTACATCTGCTCATAAATGTAGGAGTATTTGAGTTATAAATTTGATGATCTTCAATATGTTCATAATGAAGTTTTAGTTCTTCCCCACTAGCAAATACTACCACTTTTGGTTTTCTAAATACTTTAATATGAGAAATTCCTTGACTAGCAAAAAGCGTAATTTTCGCAAAATTAATCTCTTCATTTTTTTTAATTAAAATTTCACCTGTTTTTATATCTTCACCAATAAATCTAATATGTTGAAATTTTTTTATATTACAAGGAACTTTTATCCTATTATTTTCTAGATGTTCACAATCCTCTTTTGGGATAATTGCAGTACAGTTTGAAGGTATTCTTGCCCCTGTCATTATCTTTACACATTGTGAACTATTTAAGACTATATCTTTATTATCACCAGCAAAAATTGTTTCAATAACCTCAAGCTCTTTATCTCTGTCTTTAAATGAGATTCCATACCCATCCATCGCTGAGTTGTCAAATTTTGGTAAACTATAAGTAGCAATAATATCTTCTGCACAAATTCTATTTTGGGACTCTTCAATTGGAATAATTTCAAAGTTCAAATTTAAATTAAGATTACTAATAATACTAAGAGCTTCATTTAGTTTTACAGCCATATTAATCCTTTCTTATATCTTAGGGCTACCCTAATGACAAGTTAGATATAATAGCAAAATTTTTTAAAAGAGAGTTTAACATGGAATTAATGCATGATGCTGTAGTAACGCATGTATATACGATTTATATTTTTTTAGCGATTATGATTTTTAATCTATACTTTGTTGTAACAGTAAAAGATTTTATAAAACTTGTTAAAAGATTAAAATTTATGACACCTTTATACCATTTAACAAACGCAATTGTAATGTATACAGGTGCAATTGTATCTGCTTATGCAAATGTTTTTTCATGGACTATTGCTCTAATGATACCAACATCAATTTTCTTACTTGTAATTGAAATTAAGAGATATAAGAAAATGAGAGTAATTAAAAGTATGGATAAACAACTTCAAGAAGAGTTTGTTATATATGCAAGAAAGATTTATACTATTGAGATTATGGTTTTAATAGCAGTTTATATTATTAGTAAAGTATTTTAGATAATGCAGTTTTCTTATCATAAATTATCATCAAATCCATTACTTGAAATTGATGGAGATTTATATAAATATTTGATTAAAGCAAGACGTCATAAAGTCAATGATTTTATAGCTTTTAGAAATTTAAAAGATGAATTTATCTATTTTTATAAACTAACATTTGTAGATAGAAAAAAAGCACTTTTTGAACTTGTTAACTCAGAAAAAAAAGTTGTTGAAAATAGTAAAAAACTTCATATTGCATGGTGCATGATTGATCCTAAAATTGTGGAAAAAACAGTTGCCTCATTAAACGAGTTGGGAGTTGATAAAATCACTTTTATTTATTGTGAGTATTCACAAAAAAACTTTAAATTAAATTTTGAAAAATTAGAGAAAATCTTAATAAATTCATCAACTCAATGTGGTAGAAGTTCAATTATAAAACTTGAAATATGCGATAGTTTAGATAAGTTTTTACAAAACAATCCTAATAGTTATATTTTAGATTTCTCACAAACTACAATTGAACTAAAGAGAAGTGAAATTAATACTTTTATTTTAGGATGTGAAGGTGGTTTTTCTAAAAATGAAAGGAAAAAGTTTAATAAAGAAAAAATAATTGGATTTGATTCTGATTTAGTTTTAAGAAGTGAAACTGCAATTATAAGTGCTGCTTCTAAAATTTTAGTATAAAAGTAGAGTTTAAATCTCTACTTTTATTTTTGACCTACCAACTTCTAACAATAGAATGGCATCTAGCACAAGCATTTAGCATATCTGAGTATGCATTTGCTGCATTAATATATGCTTTCTCCTCTAGATTTAATTCTAATACATTTGCATCAAGGTCAATTCTTTTTGCTGCATTTTCTGCAACATTTACCATATGTTTTTTATTTTCAGGTAAATATTGTACAATAACTTTTTTATCAGAAAATAGTTTGTTTCCTTCCCTAACTAGTCTACTACCATCTCTGATTAAGTCAAGATTATTATTTAAAAAACCTTGTTGAATTTCTGTCATACCTTTTTCCATGATTGACATAGATTTTTGCATAATATCTTGAGCAGAAGCTATTGATAGAGTCAATGCTGCTACAGTTAAAATATTTACTAACTTCATGTTTGCTTTCTCCCTATTTAAATTTAAGAGGAAAGTTCTTAATGAACTTCTCTCCATTGCTTTGCTTTCCATAAGAATGCAAAGATAGCTAAGATTACTAAGTAAATTAAGAATTTAGGTCCTAACTCTTCTCTTTGTGCTTTCTTAGAGTCACCAACTTCTTGCATATAAGTAATAACTTGTTGCTCTGCTTCAGCTGTTAATCCTACTCTAGGCATGGCAGTACCCTCTAAATGTTTTTGAGGATTATTAATAAATGTATGTAAGTAAGATTCACCTCTTGATCTAATGTATTGAGATAGATCAGGTGGTAATTTACCCATATAAGTTTTTATATTTTCATTTGGAGTGAATGAAGCCATTGTACCTTTTTGCATATCACCATATTTAATACCATGACATCTTTGACAAGCATCCCTAAATACTTCTTTATTTGTCATCTCTTTTGGAGCAATAGATTGTAAATATGCTACCATATCAGCAATCTCTTGTGGTTGCATCCAATCATAACCTGGCATTGGGTGAACTCTCCCATCTACAAATTTATGCTCAACTTTAGAAGCTTTTGTAGGGTTTTTAATAAATGCTGCTAGGTAGTCTGCGTTATAGATTTTACCAGCACTTGATAAATCTGGTGGAACAACACTATAAGCAGCTGCAGCTGTAGCATTATCCATTAATTGTGGAAAACCTTGTGTTTCAATCGAGTGACAAGCTGAACAGTTAGCTTGTACTAATGTTGCACCATTTTGTGCATTCCCAGTAACAGCTTTAACATCTGCTACATCATTTTTAACATCTTTATATTCATAATCAGCAGGATCTATATGTGGATGCATTTGAGAGTGAGCAAAAGGCTCAACACCCCAGTAAGTAACTAAAGTAAAAGCTACTACTACTGCTAAAATTTTTAACTCTCTCATTACTCACCTCTCTTCATAGCATCAATTTTAGTAACAATTGGTAATAGTAAAAATAATAAAATAAATACAGAAGCTGAAGCAAATCCAACCCATGCATTAATACCTGTTGGAGGTAATTTACCATAAACGGTTAATACAATTAAGTCTACCATTAATATCCAAAACCAAATAAAGAAAGCTGGTCTTTTATGAGCTGGTAAGATTTTAGTATCTCTATCTAACCATGGTAATAATAAGAAAATCACGTTGGCAAATCCAAATGCAATTAGACCAATATCAAATGCCTTAATAGGACCAACATCAAAAAAGAAACCTCTTAACACTTCATATGACCATAGGAAATACCATTCAGGGTAAATATGTGCAGGGGTAACCATTGCATCTGCTGGGTCAAAGTTAACTGGGTCCATAGCAAAGTTATAGTGGAAGAATACTAAATAGAAGTAGAAAATTAAGAAAATACCTAATACTGCTAAATCTTTAGAAATAAATATAGGCCAGAAAGGAATAACTTTAGACTCTTTTTTATTTCCTGATAAATATTTTTCAGCCTCAATATCAAAATCAATATCTTCTGACTCTTGGTTATTAACGTGAGGAATTCTTAATGTATAGAAGTGTAAACCAATAATACCCATAATTACAATAGGCAATAAGAATACGTGTAACATAAAGAATCTTGTTAATGTAGCATCAGCAACATTAAAATCACCTCTAATCCATACAACTAAAGCATCTCCTATAAATGGAATACCACCAAAAAGGTTAGTAATAACCATTGCAGCCCAATAAGACATCTGTCCCCATGGTAACATATATCCAGAAAATCCAGCAGCTGAGAATGTCATAAATAATAACATACCAGAAATCCAAATCATCTCTCTACCTTGCTTATAAGAACCATAATAGATACCTGTAAACATATGGATATAAATAATTAAGAATACAACAGAAGCTGCAACACCATGCATATGTCTAAATAACCATCCAAATGCAACTTCTTGCATAATTGTATAGTTAACTGAGTCGAATGCTAAATTCACATCTGGTTTGTAGTACATCATTAAGAAGATACCAGAAATAACTAAGATACCAAATGTAGTTGCTAAAAGAACACCCATCGCCCATAAGAAGTTAATATCTTTTGGAATCCAGTATTCTGTCATCATTACTTTGTTAAAAGTAGTCATGTTTAATCTCTGGTCTAACCACTCTCCAACAGAGTTTGCTTTTTCAAATTTTGCCATTGACTACTCCTTATGCTGTTGCCATCGCAGCGGCGATTTTTTTGTATTCAGGACCTTCTTCCCCAAGAATAATGTCCGTTCCTTTAACACTAAATGGAGGTAAATCAAGTGGTCTTGGAGGAGGTCCAAAAGTCTCTTTACCACTTGAATTAAACTCACCACCATGACATGCACATTTCCACATAGTTTTTTTCCATGCAGGGATACATCCTAAGTGGGTACATAGACCAATTGCAACAGTAAATCTATCTGAACCAACTACTAAGTCCCTATCACTTTTTTCCATTTCAGCAGTTTTTTTAAGAACAAAAATTGGTTTACCTCTCCACATTACTGTAATAGGTTCACCAGCTTTTAATCCTGCAAGCTGCACTGTCATAAATCCACCAGCTAATACACTTGGTAATGGATCCCATGCTTGTTTCATACCAACAAGCGAAGCTGCACCACCTACTGCCGCAACAGCTGCAAATGTATAACCCAGAAAATCCCGTCTATTTGTGTTGTTAGACATTTAGCTTCCTTATTTTAAAATTAAATCTATACATTATATTATTAATTTACTTAAATTATTATGACCTAAGTCAACAAATGAGAGTAGAAGAGTAAAGGTGTAGTCAAACTACACATTTTTTAAGCAAAGTAAGCTTAATTAGAGAGTTTATATTCTCTAATAAAATTGATAATTTCTGTTTCAATTTCCTCTTTTGAAATTACAGAGTCATGGTTTACTTTTGTAGAAAATAATTTTTTAATTGACTCTGGTTGTTTAACATTATACTCTTTAGAAATTATATCTAATGCTTCTTTGTCACTAAATGGACTGTTGCTTTCATGTAATGCTTGTAAAACTGTTGGAGAAAATTTAGTCCACTCAGCAGTAGAGTAAATAATAGTTTTTAAATCCTTTTCTCTTAAATTTTCATAGGCTTTTAAACAAGTAGCAGTATGGGGATCCATTAGGTATCCATCATCTAAGAAATTTTTTATAGTTTTTGCACCATATTCATCATCTGAGTTTATAGCTGAAAAATACTCTTGAAGTTTTTTAGTCTCTTCTTCAGTCATCTTAAAGATTTTTTTCTCATTTAAATTATCAAACAACTCTTTGGTTCTTTTAGCCCCATATAAAGAGTAGATAACCCTTTCAATATTAGATGATTTTAAAATATCCATTGCTGGAGATTTCGTAAGTTTTAGCTCTTTATTTCTAATATCATAGATACCTGTGTTAATCCACTCTGTTAAAATATTATTTTCATTTGAAGCAACAAGAAGCTTCTCAATTGGCACACCCATTGCTTGTGCATAAAAGCCTCCTAGTACATTTCCAAAGTTTCCACTTGGAACTATTAGATAGATTTTCTCTCCATACTTAATTTCATTTTGCTTAAGAAGTTGGATATATGACCAGAAGTGATAAATAATTTGGAAGATAATTCTACCAAAGTTTACAGAATTAGCTGCTGACAATTTTATGCCATCTTTTTCTAACTCCTCTTTAAATGTTTTTGAAGCAAGGAGATTTTTGAGTGCAGTTTGTGCATCATCAAAGTTTCCATGAATCCCTAGTACTTTAAGATTCTTTCCATCTTCACAAACCATTTGGAGTCTTTGTACATCTGATGTTCCTCCATCTGGATATAGACAAGCTACTTGAATATTATCTTTATTTTTAAATGTATTAAGTGCAGCAGGTCCAGTATCTCCTGATGTTGCAGCCAAGATTAGATAGTGTTCATCTCTTTTTTTTGCAATTGAACTTAAAATTGAACCAAATGGTTGTAAAGCCATATCTTTAAAAGCTCTTGTTGGACCATGATATTGTTCATGTACAAAAAGGTTATTTTTTACCTTAACTACTGGACAGGGGTCTAATGGATCATCAAATTTGTCATAAAGTGCTAAGGCTTTATTTATTTCATCTTCATTAATATCAATTTCAAATGCTTTTAAAATATTATATGCAAGTTCCTTATAGCTTCTATTAATATGATTTTGTAAGAAATTTTCTTCTAAAGTAGGTAAATATTTTGGTACATAAAGTCCACCAAAAGATGCACTAGGATTTAAGATAGCCTCACTAAATGAAATCTCTAAAGGTCTTACTCCATCATTTCCTCTTGTTTCAATAAAATTCATAAATATCCTTCAAAATAGTTCTTATATAGGGAACTCTTATCTCTTTTTACATTTCATTATTTAATAACTTTTCCATATCTATCCCATTATTTGGGTTGTCTTTTCTTAAAAATTGTGTTCCAATTCCATCACTTGTAAAAAGTTCTAATAAAATTGAGTGTTCAACTCTACCATCAATAATATGAGCTTTATTTACTCCATTATAAATTGCATCTATACAAGAATCAACTTTTGGAATCATTCCTCCAGCAATTGTTCCATCCTGTTTATATTTATCTACATCTTGTTTATCAAGTGAAGTTAATAAGTTTCCTTCTTTATCTAAAACACCAACAATATCAGTTAAAAAAAGTACTTTTTGAGCACCAACTGCTTGTGCTACTTTTGATGCTACAAGGTCAGCATTGATATTATATCCAGGGTGATTTGGTGTAGAACTATCTGCAATTGGAGCAATAACAGGAATAAATCCTTCATCAATTAACTTATTAATCATCTCTCCATTTACTTCAGTAATAACACCTGTATAACCAAATTTACCATTTTCTTTAGATATAGCTTTAATAATAGATGAATCTTTTCCTGAAATACCAATAGCTTTCGAACCATGATGATTTAATAGTGATGTAATGTTTTTATTGATTTCACCAGAGAGTACCATCTCAACTACTCTCATTGTCTCTTCACTTGTTACCCTATACCCATCAACAAATTCAGAATGGATATCTAATTTTTCTAAGAGTTCAGATATCCTAGCTCCACCACCATGTACAATAATTGGTTTTATACCAACCAATGAAAGTAAAACAATGTCTTCTGCAAACTTCTCTTTTAATTCAGGACTTGTCTGAGCAGAACCACCATATTTAATAACAATAGTTTTTCCATAAAATTTTTTAATATGCGGAATTGCATCAAGAAGAGTTTGTACTTTGTTATGTTTCTTTTGCATAGAGTTTCCTAAGACTACTTTTTAAAGGAGTTATTATATCTAAAATACTCTTAAGGAACTTTGTTAATCTTCAATAATATCAAGGGCATATCTTATTACTTTATTTCTTCCAGTTCTTTTAGCTTTATAAAGGGCAAGGTCTGCAAATTTAATGCATTCTTCCAAATCTTTTGAGTCATTAGGATACATAGAAGCACCAATACTCATTGTTTTATTTAGCACAGTAGTTCCACCAGTTTGAATATCTTTTTTAGAGAAATTAACTCTTATCTTTTCTGCAATATTTTTTATAAATTTTTCATCACAATTATATAGTAGGATTAAGAACTCTTCTCCTCCAAATCTAATTGCAATATCTGATTCTCTAATGTTTTCAAGTAGAGTTTGAGAAACCACCCTAATTGCATTGTCTCCTATATCATGTCCATATGTGTCATTTATCATTTTAAAATAATCAATGTCAAGTAATAATATTCCAAAAGAGATACCAGAACGTTCAGCTTGAGATGTTATTTTAGGTATCGTGGATTCTAGATATTTTCTATTATATAATCCTGTTAAAGAGTCAGTTTGTGCATTTCTCTCTAGGATAGCCATTAATTTTTTACTAATAATTACAGTTTTTGCTGCATCAACATAATCTTGGATATAAGGAATCATTTCTTTAATTTTAATTGTTTGTGCATTTGTTTCAGCATAAATAGAGATTATTAAATCATATTCATTTGAAATAGAGTATGGAATACAAAAATAGTTCATATTTTCACATGCTTTACATGCTGAACAGATATTTTTAAATTGAGTTGAATCTATAATTGTATTAGTTTTATCTGCTCTACATCCTGTTTCAAAAATATCACATAATATCTCATCAGATGAGTAAACTACTGTAATCTCTCCATTCTTTGTATTAGTTTCAAAAAAGTTAAAACTAGTTAGTTGTAGTTTGATTTTTAATACTTGGGCTAATCTTCCATATATATCATTAATTGATTCATCGTATTCAATGGTTTTTCTAAATTTATAAACATCAGAAAGTCTTTCTATTGTATTTTTAACATTTATTAAGTGATCTTTATCCGTAACTTTTTGATTATCTGATAAAAAAATCGAAATTTTTGAATCAATTGATTCAAGTGTAATTTCTAATTTTTCAAGTAGACCATTAATCCAAAGAGATACATCTTTTGCTTCTCTTCCTTTAGCATTTTCAATCCTATAAGAGTAGTTTCCCATTTGTGCTTTGTTCATTACTTTTTTAATTGAATCAAATAGTGAGAGGAATGGTGAAATAATCAAATTTATTATAAAGATAATTACAATCATAAGTACTAAGGAGATTAATATAGTTTTACTAATTGTTTTTATTCCTACCTCTTTTGAGTCATCAATTGACATTTCAAGTGAAATAGCTCCTAGAGTATCTCCTTCTTTAGCATTTGTATGACATGAAATACAGTTGATTCTTCCATATGAAGTTGCATTATATGGAATAGTAATTCTATATGAACTTTGAGAAAATAAATTATCATTAATTACTTTTTTTATTTTTCCTGTTTGCAGAACCTCTTTATCAATATTGTCACGGGCATTTTCATTATTAAGACCTGTTCCGTACATTTCAATAACTTTTTTTCCTCTACTTAACCAGATTTTATCTATATTTGGAATATTTTTAAGTTGGTCTAAAAACAATTCTCTATCTTCGATTACTCCACTTACCATTTGTGAAGTTAAAGAGTGTTTGACAGTTTTAGCAACAGCATGAGCTTTGTCATCAATTGTTTTAATACCATATTCTCTAAAGTTATAAATCATATCTGCTGTAATTAATATAAACATAAAAGAAATAATTGAAATCACTAAAATAATAATTTTATTTTTTGTTTGCATGGATACTCTCTACTAAAAAATAACAATATTATAACTGCTAATCAGTAAATATAAGCTTATTTTAAAGTTAAATATAACAAAAACTTAAACTTAATTTTGTATTATTTCATAATGAAACACTATTTAGCACTAAAAGCTAGTGCAGGGAGTGGTAAAACTTTTGCACTTACTGTACGGTACATATCTTTGTTACTTAAAGGAGCAGCTCCTAAAGAGATATTAACTCTTACTTTTACAAACAAAGCTGCAAATGAGATGAGTGAAAGAATATATCATACTCTTCTAAATTTAGGTAATGATGAAGCTTATTTAAAGGGGATAGTAAAAGAATCAGGATTATCTCAAGAGAAAATATTAAGTAAAAAAGAGTCTTTAGTTTATGAATATACAAACTCAAGTTTATCAATTTTTACTATTGATAAATTTGTAAACAAAATTTTAAGAGAGTTTTGTGGTTATATTGGCATAAGTGATGATTTTGAAATTAAAGAAGACAATATAGAGCTTTTAAGTGTTAAGTTTTTAGAGTCTTTAGATTTACAGAGTTTTGATAAACTTATTGATTTTTCTTTATATGAAAAGAAAAAATTCTCTTCTTTATTTGATATATTTAAAAATTTACTTGAAAAAAATGAAGAGTTCACTCCTTTGAAAATTGATGCAAGTTTAATTAATCTTCAAAAAGAGAACTCTTTAAAAGAGGCATTTAAAATAAAAGAGATGATTTTAAATTGTGATGTTGCTTCAAATAGTGCCAAGAAAGCAGTTGATTTTGAAAATTTTGATGAACTTTTATCAAAAACTTGGCTTTCAAAAAACTCTTTAAGTGAATATTCATATTTTAAAAAATGTTCAAATGAAATTTTAGAAAGCTATTTTTTAGATTTAAAAGAGCAACTAACAATATATTATAAAATTAGATCAGGTTTTAGTTTAAGTGGACTATTTGAATTATATAAATTGTATAAAGATTATAAATTTAAATTTAATATGAGTAAAAATTATTTACATTTTGATGATATTTCTAATTTAACTTATGAATTATTAAGTACAAAGGTTGATAAGGAGTTTTTATATTTTAGATTAGATTCTAAGTTCTCTCATATACTTATTGATGAGTTTCAAGATACTTCATTGATTCAGTATAAAATACTTGAACCACTTATTAAAGAGATTTTAGCTGGTTCTTCTAATGAGTTTAAAACTTTCTTTTATGTTGGAGATACAAAACAATCAATATATAGATTTAGGGGTGGGAAAAGAGAACTTTTTGATTATGTATTAAAAAGTAATAGAGGTGTTGATGTAGAAGTTTTAAATACAAATTATCGTTCTTGTAAATCAATAGTAGATTATGTAAATGACTCTTTTAATAAGCTAAATTCATATGAATATCATGATCAATTTGCAATAAAAGAGGGCGGCTATGTAGAGGTTTTTGAAGATGAAGCTCTTTTAGAAGAGGAGAAGTTTGAGAATATTGCAAAAAAAATATCTACTTTGATGCAAAATGGAGTTAATAGTAATGATATTGCAATTTTAACCTATACAAATGAGGATGTTTTAAATATCTATTCTTATCTAAAAAAAATGTTTCCAAGTCTTAAAATTACGACAGAAATGACCTCTAAACTAATAAATCAAGAGAATGTAAAGGCTGTTATAAATGCAATTAAGTATCTATATTTTAAAGAGGATATTTATAAAGAGAATAGTAACTCAATTATTGGAAAAGAACCAAATAGTCAACTAATATTAAAGGTTGACATAGAGAAATTAAGTGTTCAAGAAGTAGTTTATAAAGTTGCTTCAATTTTAAAAGTTATGGACGATAATATTATAAAATTAGTTGAGTTAAGTGCCTCGTATAAAAATATAGTAGACTTTGTCTATGAAATTGATTTTTTAGATGCATCAATTCAAAATTCAGAACAGCTTGGACTTCAAATTTTAACTATTTTTAAATCAAAGGGTTTAGAGTTTCATACGGTTTTACTTCTAGATAGAATTAAACAAAAAAATGTTGATAGAAGTTCACTTCTTTTTGAATATGATGATATTCATTTAAAAAATATATATTATAAAATCTCTGGTTTAGAAGATTATAATGAAGAGTATAAAAATGCATTAGAAAAAGAGAAAACTCTTCTATTTGAGGATGAATTAAATATCTTATATGTTGCAATGACAAGAGCAAAAAACAATATGATTATATTTAAAAAGTCTAATAAATCAGTTTTTGATTTATTAGATTTAAAAATAGGACAAATAGGTGAGATTGTTAAAAGTGAAAATAGAACTAAAAACTATGAAAAGATTAAAAGAGTAGTCTATTCACCTTTAGATTTAGGAACTCAAGAGAAGCCTATGATAAAGGAGGATTTAGAAAAAGATTATAGTTTACATGCAAAATATTTTGGTATTGCAACTCACTACTGTTTGGAGATGATGAATAGTTTTGATAAAAACTCTTTAGATTATTCATTAGAGCTAGTAAGAAATAGATACTCAGCCTATTTAAATGAAGCAGATTTTAAAGCAGTACACAGTAGAGTTTTAAAACTTATAGAAAACAGTGAATTCCAATTTATAGTTAAAGATGGAAATTTTAATAAGGAACAAGCACTTATTTATAAAAATGAGTTAAAAGTAATTGATTTATTAGTTGAAAAAAATAATAAGTATTATATTTTTGATTATAAAACCACTAAAGATGAACTTCAAGAACATGTGTATCAAGTAAGTTATTATAAAAAGGCAATTAAAGATATTATAAAAAGTGATGAGGTTTACTCTTATATTGTCTATTTAAACACAGATAAAACTATTTTAAAAGCAGTTTAATTAAAAATTATAGTATAATAATTTAAAAAGTTTTTACTTTATTAATTAAAGCGTTTAAATTATGAATATAAAGAGATATAAAACCTTACTCTTTTCAATTTTTTTATTATTGATTTCTTTCACATTTTTTATTGTCTATATTTTTACTGAATATATGAAAGATAGTGAAAATTTTATAAAAGAGATTATGATGAAAGAGTCTATCTCTTATTATAATAGTATTGTAACAATGAGAAAGTGGAATGCCTCTTTTGGAGGAGTTTATGTAAAACAAAATGATAGAGTAAAACCTAATAAATACATAACTGATAATCAACTAATAACTAAAGATAATAAGGTTTTAGTAAAAGTTAATCCCACATGGATGACAAGACAAATCTCAGAGCTTTCAAATAAAAAGAATCAGTATTATTTCAAAATTACAAGTTTAGATCCAATTAATCCTGTAAATAAAGCGGATGATTTTGAAAGAGAAGCCTTGGAGTATTTTGATAAATATAGAGATAAAAAGTATTACGCTAAAATATCAAAAGATTTATCTAAATTCGATTTTATGGGTTCATTAAAGATTACAAAAAGTTGTTTAAAATGTCATATTGAACAGAAATATCAAATTGGAGATATAAGGGGAGGAATAAGAGTATCTATTCCAACAGAAGATTATTATAAAGAGTTTCTTGATGTAAGGAAGAAAGGAAAATTTTTAATTGCCCTTGTATTTATTTTAAGTACTGTAATCATAGTTGTTTTAATTATTCTCTTAAGGAAACTTTCAAAAAATAATAAAGAAATACAGAATAATCTCGAAAGAATAAAATCTCTTAAAGAGGTAAATGATGAGTTACTATTAAGATATGAAAAAGCAATAGAAGGAAGTCAGGGAGGAATTTGGGATTGGAACTTAATAAATGATGAAGTCTATTTCTCTAAAAGACTAAAGGAGATGATTGGATATGAAGAACATGAAATGGAAAATAGCTTTGAAGAATGGGAAGAAAAAATTCATCCAGATGATAAAGAGGAAGTTATAAAAGATATTTTAGCAAATCAAAATAAGAAAACTGATTACTATGAGAATATTCATCGATTAAGACACAAAAATGGTTCTTGGGTTTGGATTTTAGATAAAGGAAAAACCTTTTTTGACAAGAATGGAAAAGCAAAAAGAATGATGGGATTTCATACAGATATTACAAAAATGAAAAATCTAGAGTTAGAACTTGAAGCTACAAAAAAAGAGTTGTTGGATTTTAGAATTTTAATAGAAAGTGCTTCTTTATCAATTGTAATTACAGATTTCACTGGAAATATTACATATGTTAATCCATATTTCTGCAAAATTTCTGGTTATGAAGAAAATGAAGTTTTAGGGAAAAATCCTAGATTTTTAAAGCCTGAAAATGAAATAGATAATACAAAATTTGAATCTCTTTGGTCTAATATTACTAATAAAAAAACTTGGAGTGGAATTTTTAGAAATAGAAAAAAAGATGGAAGTGAATATTGGGAAACAGTAGTTATTCTTCCTGTATTAGATACAAATGGCGAAATCATGAACTATTTAGGAATAATGAGAGAGATTACTAAAGAGGTATATTTAGAGAAGGAGTTAAAAGAGAAAGAGGAGTTAATGTTAAGTCAATCAAGAAGTGCAGCTTTAGGAGATATGATTTCAATGATTGCACATCAGTGGCGTCAACCAATTACTGATATCTCTATGTCTGTAAATAATATTATTGTAGATTTTGAGCTTGATATATTTAATAAGGAAGAGATTAAGAAGATTGTATCAAATATTTCAAAACAGACAGAATATCTTTCAAAAACAATTGATGATTTTAGAAACTTCTTTAAAAAGGATAGAGAGGCAAAGAGCTTTGAAATAAAAGAATTAATTGATGAAATATCTTCAATTATGCTAGCTTCAATTGAGGGTAATGGCATAGAGTTTGATTTAAGTGGTGTAGATCAAAATATGAAACTTTTTACTTACAAAAGAGAGTTATTGCAAGTTTTATTAAATATTATAAAAAATTCTAAAGAGGCTTTTTCTAATAGTAGTAAAGATAAAAAAATTAAGATGAATATTTTAAAGGATAATGATAATTTTAAGATTGTAATTGCAGATAATGCAGGAGGAATAAAAAATGAGCATTTAAATAATATATTTGATGCCTATTTCACAACAAAAGAGCAGTTTAATGGAACAGGCTTAGGTCTATATATGTCCAAAATGATAGTTGAAAAACATTTAAAAGGAAGTTTATCAGCCTATAATAATAATGAAGGAGCAGTTTTTGAAATAATTTTTAGTTCATCTTTTTAATATTTTTAATTGTATCTCTTAAATCCAAAATAATCCTATGTTGCTCATTTAGTTCACTATTTAGTTTTATAATCTCGTTTGCTTTTAATTTGTGGTCTTCATACAGTTGTTCAAGTTCTTTTTTCTGTTTTTCAATTCTAATAAGAGAGAATTTATGTGACTCACTTATTTTTTGAAGGTTATTTTTTTGCATAGTTAATATTTTTGTATATTGCAAATCTTTTTCTTTCATACCTTTTTCATAAAATTCAATTTGTTTTAAAGCTTTTTTATGTTTTAAGTCAGTTTTTTCCATTTTATTTTTAAATGATTCATATTTACTTTTTACTAAAGATAGTTCATTTTCAAGAGATGAAATTCTTTGTATAGCATTTAGATTTGTTTTTTTAAACTCCATATAATTTGTCATAACTTTTCTCTTGAACTCTCTTTTTTCTACTTCTTCATTAGTAGTTAAAAAACTAATTGAGATATATTCATATATCTTTTCATTTATATCAAAAAGAGGAATAATTATAGCATGTGTAAAATAAGCTTTATTCTCCTTCGTTTTATTTTTAATTGTGCCTTCCCAAGTTTCTCCATTTTTTATAGTTTCCCATAAATTACGATAAAGACTTTTTGGTGTATCTTCATGTCTTATAATACTGTGCTTATTTCCAATTAGCTCATTTCCTCTAAAACCTGTAAGTGTAGTAAAAAAATCATTTACATAAGTAATAATTCCCTTTTCATTTGTTCTTGAAACAATAGCTACTTTATCTATTACCTCTGTAAATTGTTTTAATTGAGTATTATCAATATTTAATTGTGCAAGTAGTTCTTCAAGTCTTTTTTTATAAATTTGGTTATCTTTAAAAGCCTCTATTTTTGAAACTGTTTTATATAAAGTATTATTCATATCAATATAGTTTATTGGTTTAATTATATATCCATCAATACCAATTTTTATAGAGTCTAAAAAATTATCAATCTCTGCATATGCAGAGATTATTATAATATTTTGACTAGGATTGATCTCTTTTATTTTTCTAGTCATTTCAATACCATCGATTTTAGGCATTAAAATATCAGTAATAACTATATCAAAAGAGTTGCTTTCATATAGTTCTAGACCCTCTTCACCATTTTGTGCATAAACTATTTCATTAAATAGTTTTGAAAGGTAAGTAATTATGTTGTTTGCGATATCTTTGTCATCTTCAACATAAAGAATGCTATATTGGGAAGATATAGTTTTAAGCTTTTTTAAATTCTCCATGAAATAATTTTACCATAAATTTTAAATAAAATATCTAATAGAGGCAAAACCAAATGCTTTTGCCTTTAAAATTTGTTCTATCTCTTTGCTGCTCACTATCCCTCCTAAAGCAATTACATCTAAATCTTCATAAATCCTAATAACATCTCTTAGTTTAGCTATCCCTTTTGCCTCTGCTTTATTTTCTACCTCAAAAACAGGCGAATAAGTTACAGCATTTACATGGGCTTTTTGTGCATTTTCTATCTCTTTGATATTATGACAAGATATTATTACATATAGATCTAAATCTTTTGCTTCTTTGATATTGTTAAATTGTTGAGAAGTTAAGTGAACACCATCCGCTCCTAATTTCTTGGCAAGTGCATAATCACTATTAATTAATATTTTTTTAATATTAAACTCTTTACATACCTTTATAAAAATAGAAGCTATTTCTTCAAAATTCTTTGATTCCTTATCTCTAAAACAAGCAAAGTCTATTTTTTTTACTTTTAAAATAGATTTTAATTTTTTTTCAAATTCAAGTGGATTGTTTGTGTAATATTTTGGATCAGTTATTAAATAACTAATCAAATCTTCTTTCATAAATATAAATTCCTTTGTAGTTGTATATTTAGATTTTATAATAGTTTATATTAAATTAAAGCTTGTGTAGTTTAATTATTTATAAATAAAAAAAGGAGAAAAAGTGTTACTTTCTCTCCTTTTTTAGTATTATTATTTAATTAATGATTTTTATTTTAAAATAATTAATGCTCTTCATGCTCCATCATAATAGAACCTGCAATATATACATAAGTTAAAATCATGAAAATAAATGCTTGTAATAAACCAAATGCTGCTAACATAAAGAAACCAGTTAAAGGTACTAGCCAAGGAACAATCATTAATAATACCATTAAGAACATATCATCACCTCTAATTGAACCAAAAAGTCTGAATGATAATGAAATTATTCTCGAAAGATGAGAAATGATTTCAATAGGGAACATTAGAGGAGCTAAGATTGGCATAGGACCCATAAAGTGTTTAAAGTAATTTACAAAACCATTTTTCTTAATACCTAAGTAGTTATAGTAAACAAAAACAATTAATGCTAATGTTAATGTGAAGTTAATATTAGCTGTTGGAGACTCAAAACCTGGAATTACTCCCATTAAGTTAGAAACAACAATTACTAAACCTAATGAACCAATTAATGGTAAATATCTTCTTGCATTCTCTTCACCCATTGTATCTGCACCCATAGAAACAACACCATGTATGTAGGCCTCTAAAACATTTTGTGCACCTGTTGGTACTAATTGCATTTTTTTAGTTGCAGCTCTTGCAAGTAAAAATATAATTGTCACTACTAAAGCATAGTGAGATAAAATAATCCACTCTTGACCATGACCACCGATTGAGCCTAAGAATGTAAACAATCTTCCTTCCATTGTTTTCCTTTTTTCTTTGTTTTTTGACTAAAATATACCGGATATTATATATTTTGTTTGCTAAATTTTTTATAAATATGAAAAATGAAGTTTAGATTTGTTTAAATCTGTAACCTTTTTGCTTCAGTTTTTCTCTAATTAATCTTTGGTGATTTTCACCTTTTGTCTCTAATGAGATTGTAATTTGTGCTTCCCCAAAGTCTAATTTTATAGAATCTCTATCATAATCAATTTGAACAATATTAGCTCCACAATCTTTAAATATATCACTTAATTGAGCTAAAGAACCTGGTTTATCTATAAGTTTGATTATAAGATTCATTTTTCTACTTGATTTAACTAAACCTTTTTCAATAATTTGAGAAAGCATAGTTACATCAATATTTCCTCCTGAAATTACAGCACAAACTTTTGAACCTTCAAGATTATCAATTTTCTCATGCATTATTGCAGCAGTAGAAACAGCACCTGCACCTTCAACTACAAGCTTATGTTTCTCTAATAAAAATAGAATTGCATTTGCAATTTCATTATCATTTACTTCAACAATGTCATCTACATAATCAATAATAATATCTAAAAGTTTTGGGTTGACATCTCTTACAGCAATACCATCTGCAATAGTTCTTACTGCAACTGAATCAAAGGGAGTTTGAGACTTGTAAGACTCTTTCATAGCCTTTGCTCCACTTGCAACAACTCCAATAATTTTTATATCTGGATTAATAGCTTTTGCAGCAATTGCAATTCCTCCAATAAGTCCACCACCACCAATTGGTACAATTAACTGCTTTAAGTCTGGTACTTTATCAAGTATTTCAAGTGCAATTGTTCCTTGTCCTGCAATCACATCATCATCTGCAAAAGGATGAATAAACTCTTTATTGTTCTCATAAGCAAATTTTGTTGCAGCTTCATAGGCTTCATCAAAATTTTCTCCAACTAAAATTACATTTGCTCCATATAATTTTACTCCTGTTACTTTTGTAAGTGGAGTGGCTTCAGGCATAAAAATTGTTGCTTCAATATTAAAGTGATTTGCTGCATAAGCTAAACCCTGAGCATGGTTACCTGCACTTGCTGCAACTACACCCATATCTTTTCTCTTCTGAGGTAAATTTGCAATTCTGTTAAAAGCACCTCTTAATTTAAAGCTACCTGTTAATTGTAGATTCTCTTTTTTTAAATAGATTTCACTTCTAAAAGTTTCACTTAAAATAGGGGCTTTAGAAAAGGGTGTATTTAGTGATATACCTTCAAGATTTTTTTTTGCTTCATTTACATCATTAATAGTTATCATTTTCTACTCTTCTTTTTTATTGGTTTGATATAGTATCAAAAAAGAGGTTCTACTATGATAAAGAAAAACTAAACTTAATTTAAAATTAGATAATATTCCAAAAAATAAATAAGGTCTAATTTGAAATTTACTTTTGTAACTCTGTTTCCAACTCTGATTGAACCATATTTTCAAGACTCAATTCTAAAAAGAGCTATTGATTCTAATCTTATATCTTATGAGTTTTATAATCCAAGAGATTACACAATAAATAAACATAAAAAAGTTGATAAGCAGATGGTAGGTGGAGGAGCAGGAATGCTCATGACTCCACAACCTCTTTTTGATTGTTTAAATAAGATTAAAAAGAAAAATCCTGATGCTTATATCATTTTTCCTTTGGCAGCTGCTAAACCATTTAAACAAAATGATGCTAAAAGACTTGCAAAGAAAAAAAATATAGTTTTTGTAAGTGGAAGATATGAAGGAATTGATGAACGAGTTATAGAAAAATATGCAAATGAGGTGTTTTCAGTTGGCGAATTTATTTTAACAGGTGGAGAATTGGCATCATTGACAATGACTGATGCAATTTCTAGAAATGTTGATGGAGTTCTTGGAAATGCTGATTCTTTAGTAATGGAGAGTTATGAAAATAAGCTTTTAGAAGCCCCATCTTTTACGAAACCTGAAATTTTCCAAAATTTAAGTATTGTTAAAGAATTTTTAAAGGGAAATCATAGTAGAATATCCGACTTAAAATTCCAGATGTCGATTTGTAAAACGAAATATTATAGACCTAAGTAAGGATAAGAGATGAAAAATAGATATATTGCAAGCTTTGAAGCAGCACAAATTGAGTCTAAAGAGATCCCTCAATTTAGAGCAGGTGATACTGTAAGACTTGGTGTAGAAATTAAAGAGGGTGAGAAAAAAAGAGTTCAAACTTTCGAAGGTGTAGTTATTGCTAGAAGTGGGGAAGGAACTTCTGCAACATTTACTATAAGAAAAATTGGAGCTAACTCTGTTGGTGTAGAGAGAATCTTCCCATTGTACTCTGACTCATTAAAGTCTTTTGACGTAGTAAGAAGAGGTAAGGTAAGAAGAGCTAAGTTACACTATCTAAGAGGTCTTACTGGTAAAGCTGCAAGAATTAAAGAGCTTAAAAAGTAATTTAACTAAGGCGAAGCCTTAGTTTTACTTTCATGTCAAAAACATTAATTCACTGCGCACTACTTTCCGAAGCACAATCAGTTATTAACTTTTTAAAACTAGCACAGGATAATTCTGTTCAAAATTTACCAAGTAGAGCCAAGCTATTTGTTGATAAAGATAATAAGTATTTGTTAATAGTATCTGGTATTGGTAAGGAAAATACAGAAGAGTCTTTAAAATTTATTTTTGAAAATTTTGAGATACAGAAGGCTATAAATCTTGGTATTGTAGGATGTAGTGATAGTAGTATTAAAGTAGGAACACTATTTTGTACAAATAGATTACTACCAAATATTAATTTTGCTCCTATTACAACAGTTGATAAACCATTACAATCAGATGAAAATTTGCAAACACTTTTAGTTGATATGGAATCAAACTATTTTAATAAAATTGCTAAAAACTATTGTAAAGAACTTTTTATTTTTAAAGTAGTTTCGGATTATTTAGATATTGAGATTCCTAAAAAATCTTTTGTAATTGAAATTATTCAAAAATCACTTCCTATTTGGAAAAGATATCTATGACATATAAAGAGAAGTTTGAACTAAATCTACCAAAAACTAACTTTAAAAATCTTTCTTCTAATACTCAAGAATTTATAAAACAAAAAGCTTTTTTATATGAGTTTTCATATCAAGAATTAAAACAAATTATTGATTTTGCAATTGATTTTAAGATGTGGCATGAAGATGATATAAGTGTTGTTTTTAAAGATGAATATATAAATAAAAAGCAAGCTTTTAATCATATAAGAGATGTTTGGCTTAGATTAAAAAATAGACCAAACTCATACTCTAAATTTACAAAAGAACTCTATAAAGATGATATAAGAAAATTCTCTTTTACAAAATATGAGGGAGATAAAATTGCATTAGGCTCTTGTCCTGTTGCAAGTCCTAATACAAGATGTTGCAATCTTTTAACTTTAGATGCTGTTCAATCATGTGGTTTTGATTGTTCATATTGTTCAATTCAATCTTTTTATAATCAAGATAAAATAGGTTTTGATATTAATTTTAAAGAGAATCTTGCAAATTTGGAACTAGATCCTTTTCAAACTTATCATATAGGAACTGGACAGAGTTCTGACTCACTTATGTGGGGAAATAAAGATGGTATCTTGGATTCTCTTTTTGAGTTTGCTAGAAAATGGCCCAATGTAATACTTGAATTTAAAACAAAATCGAATAATATTAAATATTTTTTAGAAAATGAGGTTCCTAAGAATATAATTTGTACTTGGTCTTTGAATACTCAAACTATAATTGATAATGAAGAACATTTAGCTGCCTCTTTAGAAGAAAGATTAAATGCAGCTAAAAAAATTAATGAGAGAGGTGTTTTAGTAGGTTTCCACTTTCATCCAATAGTTCATTATGAGAACTATTTAAAAGAGTATGAAAATGTTTATAAAAAAGTAATAGATATGTTTGACCCTAAAAAAATAGCTTTAGTATCTTTTGGAACACTTACCTTTATAAAACCAGTAATAAATAAGATTAGAAGTAGGAATTTTAAATCTAAAATTCTTCAAATGCCTTTAAGCGATGCAAATGGAAAACAGTCATATCCCCTTGAAATAAAAAAAGAGATGTTTAGCCATGCATACGAAACTTTTAAACCATGGCATAAAGATGTATATTTTTATATGTGCATGGAAGACCATAGTTTGTGGAAAGAGGTTTTTGGTTATGAATATATCTCAAATAATCAAATGGAAGATTTTATGAAAAACTCTTATATGGATAAAATAAGGGGAAACTCTTAAAAAATAGAACATGAAGAAACGAACCATAAAGAAAAGCTAGAATCTAGAATTATTGTTATATTGAAAAGGATATATTTTTAGAAATATTTTAAGATACTTACTAATTAATATTTATGAAAATAAATAGAAGTCTTATGTTGTTTTTAATGATAACAAAATGTGGAGTTTCAAGAGTTGTTGCTGATGTTTGTTTAGAACACAAGCAAACAGAAGTTGTAGAATGGTATTTAAATATAACTTATGAAGAAAAAAAAGAAGCATTTAGTAGATATTGACGGTTGGTTTAGAGGAGAATCTGAAATAATTGATTAAACCAGTATTATTTATACTGATTTTCAAACCAATTTTAAACTTCTTTAACAGCATATAC
>CAYZST010000006.1:0-35762 GCA_964480765.1 uncultured Arcobacter sp.
ATAATGGTGCGGATAACTGGACTTGAACCAGCACGGGTTGCCCCACAAGCCCCTCAAGCCTGCGTGTCTACCATTCCACCATATCCGCATTATTTTAAACTGCTTTTGTCTTGAAAGTTCTCTTTCAAGATGGCGTGTTTACTAATTCCATTATGGTTGTAATTTTTAGAAGTGGAATTATACCTATATAAAGTTATAATAATCATTAAAAGGGGTTTAGTTTAGTGTTTTTTCCAAAAGAATTAAATCAAACTCTTTTAGGATTACCCGTTGGAGAATATGGGATACTTGTTGCTCCGGGTGCAATGGGTAAGAGTCAATTTGTATTGAATTTACTTTTAGCTTCATGTGGATTAACTGAAAATCACTTAGTAAATAAAAATATGAAAGTGCTATATGTTAGTTTAGAAGATAGACTTGATGACATAAAAAGAAGATTATATGCATATAAAATTGCACTTGGTATAAATAAAGCAGAACTTGAAGAAACAGAACTTGATTTTAAAGTTATTGAAAATAAATCTGCTCAAAGATTAGTTATAAAAGGTGTAGCTCAAGAAGATAATTCTTTTTGGCAAGAGTTAAACAATATTATCAAAAAAGAGAAATATGAATTAGTTATTGTAGATACCCTTATTAAAACTTATTCAGGGTATGAAGAGAACAACAATGTAGATATGAGTTTGGTTTTATCTCACTTTAATACAATGGCTATTGAAAACCAATGTAGTGTACTCTTACTTCATCATACTAATAAAAGTGCAATTAACCAAAATGTAGAAATAAATCAATCAATTTCAAGAGGTACTTCAAGTGTAGTAGATTGTATTATCTCTATCAAAAAATGAAGATGATACAGGTATTATATGTCAATCAATTAAGACAAATTTTGCACCACCGACAAAGTGTATCTATAATAGAGCTTATAAAGGTACACTAATAATAGATGATGTTGCTTGATAAGTTTAAAGAGAATAGAGCCTCAAGTATAGAGGTTCTATTTCATATGTTTAAATCTTTACCGTCAAATTATTACAATGAAAAAATAGATAATCTTGATAGTAGCTCTATTCAAGTTATCAAAAATGAGATACACACTTTTAGACAGGCATTAAATAAAAAAGTTACAGGATATGATTATGTTGAAATAACTAGTATGTATTTATCTGCATTTGACCAAAAAATTCTAAGAGCAATACTTCACAAGAAGAACAGCTTTTCATAGATAATTTAAACATTAATGCAGTAAGTAAAAATGAAGAGTATATAGATAAAAAAAGAGAACTCTATTCAAATCTTGCAATTATTAATATTAATTACTTTTACAAGATTTTTAATCCTAGTTCTAAAACTCGTTCAAATAATAATATTTTTGAAAAGATATGTAACTCTTTGGATAGATTAGCAAAGGTTATTCTCTCTTTTAAGTGTAAAAAGAAAACTAGAATAGTTACTGCTCCACTTTTAGCTTTTAGCAAAAGTGACAATAAAATTAACTTACAAGTTCACCCTTTAATTCATGCTTATAAGTATGAATCACTTAATAATAATTCATTAATAAAACTAGAATAACCTTTCTATATAATTGATAATAGTGAGTATTTTTCACTTAAAACAGCTCTAGAACAACTTTTATACTCAAAGATACAGTATAAATTTGCATCAATGCCATTAAAACATAAAGAGATTAGTTTTAATTTTAATTTATTAAAGTCTCAAATATTTTTACCAAGTTCTATAAAAAAGACAAACTATAATTAAACATCAAAACTAAAAAAAGCAATAGAATCATTAAATAAAAATAGTTCATATTCATTAAAACTTGTAGGAACATCAAAAACATTAATACTTCATGTAACAAGATAATTAATTGAAGCCCTAGCTTCAAATTAATAAAGAAAGTAAAGAGTATAAGTATAAAAAGTTTATAGGAACTAGAGAAGTTTTTTACCCTCACCTAGGTTAGGTTTTACCTTCTGTTAGGTTAAAAACTCACTCTATTAGGTTACAATATATTATTTAAAATTCATCTTCTTCTTGAACTTCATTTACCAATAAGTCAGGAACACATTCATTCATTAATTTTTCTATTCCATGATGTGTTACATCAGTACATTCAAGTACTCCAAGAGGGTATTCCCAAGAAGTAAATGTAATGGTCATTTTGTTACCACAACTACAGTCTTCTTCATAGATGCCTTCATATTGATTTTCTGAACCCATTTGTCGTTCACTAGAACTTACACTTTCCCATTCAATATCTTTACAATTTAATCCATATTCTTCTTTACATTCAGAACATAAAAAAATTACATCATAGTTTTTTTTTTCTTTAATAAACCATTCATTTGAAATTTCACAGTTTTTACTATTTGGTTCAGGTTCAGATTTATAAATTGTTAAATGAAGTGGCATAGAAACACAATTACCAAATACAAGTGCTTCCCCGGGAATTGATTGTTTAATTTTATTTACAAAATCTTCTGAAAAATAAGGTAATACAGCATTAATATATCGCATATCAATTTCATTCTGTATTCTATGTATTATAAAATTTGAACATTGAGATAAAACTGTCTCAGATAATTCAGATGGTCGTTGTGAAGATATTAATAAATAAAGTGAATACTTTCTTCCTTCTCTTGCTATTCTTTCAAATATATTCTCTCGAAGTAGATATTTATGGTCTTTTTTTATATATCTGTGAGCTTCATCTAAAATTAAATGAATTGGATTTTTTCTTCTTTCATCTCCAATTAATTCTTTTCTTTGTGAGAAAATTAGGCGAGAGATAACACTTGTTAAAGTTTCAAGAATATCTATACTTAACTCACTTGTATCTATAATTAATAATTGTGTTTTATTATCTTCCTTCCCCCATAAGAATTGAAAATAAGATTCTATATTTAAAATATCTGTACTATCAAAATCTCTCATAAATTTACAATCTCTATTATAAATAAAGAAATCTAATCTATTAAGCATTGTAGAGGTATATCCTCTCATTAATCTATTGCCTCTAGCATCCTCTTCTAAAAGAATCATCTCCGCAGAAATTTTTAAAAATTTAAAATCGAAGAACTCCCCATCTTGTAATTTTTCATCTAATATGCTTTGAACTTCCTCATAGTTTATTCTTTCATTAACAGATATTACTGCATTTCGTAAATTATCATTATTATTTCCGTAAACTATTGTACAATTTGAATGTAGTGTTTGAATATCATTATATAGACCTTCTTCTTCACACTTTTCTTTTAATGCTTGATTACTATTAATAATATCTTGTATTTTCAGGATTAGTGCTCCTGCTGTTGTAATTCTTGATGTATCAGTATCTGCTTGACTTAAAACATTATCTATTAACATACAAAGTTTATATCTCAAATAGTTTATAAATTTAAAACTATCTTGATTATCAGAAGTTGAAATTTTATAAAATCGATAAGACTCTTGTAGGACTTTATCCCAAAATGGGCGTTGTGTTGCATCTGTTGCAAGTAAAAATGCACTCCACTCATCTAAGGACATTAAAAAATGAGGCATAAAGAATTCTTCATAATCTTTATCATCTGTTTGTATTTTTGAAATATTTGGTTTTAAGTATCTAATTGAAACATTACTATTAAACCCATTTGACTTAGAAAATGCTTTCTTATATTCCCCATTTACATCAAAAATTATAATTCTTGAACCTAATGCAGAATTATTTACTTTCCTTAAGATTGTTTGAAGAATATGTGCGATGGTATTAGATTTTCCACTTCCTGAATTACCTAAAACAGCAGAATGTATATTAAAAAAATCATTAATTGATATAGAAATGGGATAATTAATTAAATTTTTACTTATTCCTAAATCAAAGCTTTTATGTATTTCAGGTTTGTCTTCATTATTTTCATTTGATAATATTATCTGGATATCATCATTAGTTACAATTTCGACATTTGTATATAAACTTGGGTAAATACCAACACCTAATGAAAATTTATTTTCTTTATTAATTATTCCAATAGGTTTTAACATCAATTCTCTATGTCCATCCACATTAAAAGCTTTTTTTTCATTATATAAGTCAGAATCAAAAATAGAAACAACTTCACAAATAATTGACTCTCCGATAGCATTAACAGTTTTTAAATAACTTCCAATATTCCCAAAATAATAAATGTCTCCATTTAAATTTACAGAACCACCTGTTATTTCAGAAAATATTTTTACTTTAAATTGATTAAAATTAATTGATATTATTTTCCCTATATTCATTATTTTGCTTCTTTTTCTTTTGCTATTGCATCAATAAAGCTTTTAAGAATTTCTTCATTTTTGTCTTCATTTAGGTTAGGTATTAATTCATTCACAATGTATTTAAAATAGTGAATCTTTTCGTCTTTGTCCTTTTGCTCATATATTTTGTATATTCTTTTATCATTAATTTTGAAAATTGATTTACTTGGATAATTACCAAATATAACAATTGATAAAGAAGAATTAGTTGATAATGCTTGATAAATGATATTATTTAAATGGTCGTCACTAAAACTATATCCAATTACAAAAAGTACACTATTTTGAAGTAATAGTTTTCGTTGAAATTCTCTAATTATATCTGAATAAGGAGCTGTTAAGCTTTTCCCTTGTTTTAAAGGATTTGGATAAATTAATACATTTTTATCATCGTATTTAAAATTTTTGTTAATATTAACTTCTTTGATATTAAATAATGAATTCCCCTCTTCTTCAATCCAATTGATAGAACCATGTACTTTATATAGATATATCATATTATCAAGAGGTTCATATTTTTCAATACTAGAATCAATTTTTTTTGAGAATGTGTAACGAAACCTTGCAGGGTTAAAGAATTTATCTAATCCTCCTCCAAAACCATTATTGTAATTGATATTTAATTTGTCTAAAACTCTTTCATTAAAAAGGTCATTATTTGTTGTGAATACATTTACTCTACTAAAATCTTTACTTCTATATGAGATTTTTTGATAAAAAGTTTCATGTAGTTTTATAGTATCTTCATGAGAGCCATCAAATATATCTATATTAATTTCTTCAAATATAGTTTTTTCTATTATTTCAATGAGTTTTTCTGTGTCCGGATCATCTTCTTTTATACCTCTTTGATATTCTCTTTTTGAATATAAAACTCCTAATACATTTTCAAGATTATTGTCATTATTAGAAACAAGTGTTTTAAACCCTTTTAACAAATTAGCTTCTTGTGACAATTTAGTTTTAATTACTTTTATAAATTTCTCCATAGTAGGAATTGAACTTGAGCTCACTCCTGCACCAAATAAGAAATGAATGTTTTTAATATTTAATAAATCAGTAATTCTTTGTTTTAAAAACTCAACTCTTTCTGTATCCGTATCAATTTTATTTTTTAGAAATAAATCTTCTGTTCCTTGAAAAAAATGTATATTACTCATTATTAATAAATCTCCTATCATTTAAATAATTATGATACCCTCATTTCAATTATATAATAATAATTTTTTATATAAATAAAATATAATTTTCCAATCCCTTTTTATAATCATTTATGAGATTATTAAAAAGGATTAAATTATGGAAACAAACAAAAATAACTCACAGACTCAGCATAAAAAATCTTATGCTAGAGAACAGTATGATAAATTAGTAGATAATTTTGTTAAAAAGTTAGAAGATGGTGATATTGGAACTTGGAAAAAATCTTGGTCTAAACCTATTCCTAAAAGTGCAATTAGCCAAAGTGAATACTCAGGAATCAATGTTTTAAGTTTGATGGATGATGAATATGATTCTAACTTTTGGATTACAAAAAAACAAGTTGAAAGTTTAGGTGGAACTATCAAAGAAGAGCATTTAGATAAAGCAAGGGATATTTTCTTTTTAAAAGATGTTATAAAAAAAGAGGAAGTAGCAGATAAAGATACAGGTGAGATTGAAGAGGTAGATAAAAAATATACTGTACTTAAATCATATAAAGTTTTTAATAGTGAGGCTGTTGATGGTATAAACTTTAATTTTGAAGAAAAAGATAGATATGACTGTATCTTAGCAAACCCTCCTTTTGGTGGAAAAGAAAATGAACAAATACAACTGAAAATATCAAAGAGTTTTTAGAGCAAAGAACACAAAGCCTTTATCTGATAATCTTGTAAGAGCCATCCAACAAAACACCGATGAACTTCCAACATTAAGAACATATGCCAATGTTTTAGATAAATATGAGATAAGTTCGCATGATTTTAGATATACCTTTGCTAAAAACTTTTATGAAGAGAAAATTTCAAATTTTGAAAAACACAGAGATATACTTAAAAGTTTGTCGAGGGCAATGAACCACCCTCGTAAGTCAATGTCTCGCTTGTATCTTTCAAAACTTTGACCTTTTAAATCATAAAAAAATATAAATTTAGATAAAATCAAGTTTATACAATTATTTAAATTTTAGGCTAAACAAGTCGAGTGATATTTTAAGTAGTGTTAATAAAACATATAATTAGGAATAAAAAAGTGAGTAATATTTTACAAGCAATTTTACAAATTAATTCAATTGATAACAAAAAATTAATAGATTTTTATGTAGCAAGAGGTAATAGAATTACAAGTATTGGTGATGCTCTTGAAAGATATGTTCAAGATATTTTCGCAAAAACTTTAAATGAAAAAGATGAAAGTGTAAGAAATAAAAAAATCAGTCAAGTTTTTTCATATCTAGGAAATACATCAAATCCACCTGATATAATACTTAAAGATAGTGATGCAATAGAAGTAAAAAAGATTGAAAACTATACTTCTGGAATAGCATTAAATAGTTCATTTCCAAAAGATAAGTTATATTCTAATGACCCTAAAATAACTCAAGCATGTGTAGAATGTGAAAATTGGACTGAAAAAGATATAATATATACTACTGGTGTAGTTCAAGATAATACTTTAAAGCATTTATGGTTAATTTATGGAGATTGTTTTTCAGCAGATAAAAATATATATGAAAGAATTGCAAATACTATATCAGAAGGTCTTACAAATATCCCAGATGTTGAATTTTCACAAACTAAAGAACTTGGTAGAGTAAATAAAGTCGATCCACTTGGTATAACATACTTAAGAATACGAGGAATGTGGGGTATTGATAATCCTGGAAAAATATTTGATTACATTTATAATGTTGATAAAAATAAAAATTTTTCACTATGCTGTATAATGAAAAAATTTAAGTATGATAGTTTTTCACAATTAGATAGAAAAGACCTTGAAAGTAATTCAAGTTTCATTGTAAAAGATGAAAAAATAAAAAATCCAAATAATCCTGCTCAACTTATTGATGCAAAAGTCATCATAATGGAAATATAAATGAAAGTTGCAGCATTATTTTCAGGTGCAGGTGGTTTAGATTTAGGATTTAAAAATTCAGGGTTTGATGTTATTTGGGCAAATGAATATGATAAAATTATATGGGAAACATTTGAAAAAAATCATCCAGATACTTTTCTTGACAGAAGAAGTATAATTGACATTCCAAATGATGATTTACCAAAAAATATTGATGGACTTATTGGTGGTCCACCATGCCAAAGTTGGAGTCTTGCAGGTTCTATGCGAGGAATAAATGATGATAGAGGAAAATTGTTTTATGAGTATATAAGAGTATTAAATTACATAAAGCCAAAATTCTTCCTTGTTGAAAATGTAAAAGGCATAGTAAGTAAAGCACATTTGAGTTCTTTTTCTCATATTATTGAACTATTTGAAGAGTCAGGTTATAATTGCCATTACAAGGTGTTAAATGCTGTTGATTTTAATGTCCCACAAACTCGAGAAAGAGTATTTATTATAGGTTTTAGAAAAGATTTAAATGTAAATTTTAAATTTCCAAAGTCTATGAGGGAAAAAAGAACATTAGAAGATGTTTTAAAGGGACTTGAAGATGCTGTTCCAAGTGGTACAAAGAGTACAAATACTATACATAATAATGAATATATGACTGGAAGTTTTTCTACAATTTTTATGTCTAGGAATAGAATTAGAGAATATAATCAACCAAGTTTTACGATACAAGCAAGTGGAAGACATGCACCTCTACATCCATCTTCTCCTAAAATGATTAAAGTAGAAAAAGATAAATTTATTTTTGATGGTCCTGAAACAAAAGTTCGTAGATTATCTGTTAGGGAATGTGCTCGTATCCAAACTTTTCCCGATGATTTTGTTTTTTATTACAAAAATATAAATAATGGATATAAAATGATAGGTAACGCTGTTCCAGTTAAACTTTCTGAGGCAATAGCAAAATCAATAAATACAGCAATTAATTATGAAGTATCTGAATATATTAAAAAACCTTTAGCAGAAGTATTAAATGATTCTAAAATGGAAGAAGATTTATGTATTTTTAATAGTTTGCAAAAAAGTTGTAATTTTTAGAAGTGGAATTATACCTATATAAAGTTATAATAATCATTAAAAGGGGTTTAGTTTAGTGTTTTTTCCATATGTACTGTTTGTAAGCTATCTTTTTCATCATATATAATTTTAAAGCCAGTGCTTGACCAAAAATCAAAGCCTCCAGCTAAAAAATAGTGTGTATGTAGATATAGTTTTTCATAGTTGTTTTTTTTTGCAAAGGTGTTTGCTAGATTTAGTAGTGTGGTTGCAATTAGTTGTCTTCTATACTTTTTTAATACGTAACATCTTCCTAATTCTGCTATTTTTCTATTTTTGTATCTATTTTTTAATATTTTTATTCTATTGTCATACAAGGAGATACTTATTGTACCTATTATTTCTTCTTTTTCATTTATTGCTACAAAGAAGGCATTGTTTTTTTTATCTTTAATTAGGGTTTCCATATTTTTATATAGGGTTTTATATCTAGTAGGTGAAAGTTGGTTTTTATAGTGTTTTATATACTCTTGTATAATAAAGTTTTTTGTTTTTTTCTCTAAGTTTTTATCTAGATATTTAAAATCTATTTTTGATATTTTTTTCATAAAATCTCTTTATGTATTTAATGTTATTACTGAATTAATGAGTAATTTTGTATATTTATGTTTGGCTTCTTTTAAAGAGTTTGTTTTCAAGGATTCGATTATTTCTCCTTTATATAAAATTTTTATTTCATCACAAAGTGCTGTTGCTAGTTGTAAATCATGGCTTATTAAAAGATAGCTTAAGTTGTTTTTTTCTTTTAATTCTTTTAATACTTTTAGAATTTTTATTTTAGTAGTGGCATCTATGGCACTAAAGGCTTCATCAAGTATTATAAAATTAGGTTTTGATAATAATGCTCTTATTATACATACTCTTTGAAGTTGTCCTCCACTTAGTTCGTAAGGGTACTTTTCAAGTATTAAGATTGGTAGTTCAAATTTATTAAAAAGTGATTTTAATTCATTTTCATCAAACTCTTTTTTATTTTTCCAAAAGGGTTCTTGAAGTATCTCTTTTATTTTAAATAATGGATTTACAGAGCTTCTATAATCCTGAAATACTATGTTTATATTTTTTTTATTTAAGTTTATTATTCCTTTTGTTGCTTTTTCTAAACCTAGAATTAGTTTTGAAAGAGTTGTTTTTCCAGCTCCACTCTCACCAACTAGGGCTAAAGAGTGGTTATTTTTTATTTCTAGATTTATATCTTTTAGTATATACTCTTTTTTATACTTTTTAATTAGGTTTTTTATTGTAAGCATAGGGTAAAATCTTTTGATAGGTTTTGTGCACAGTTAAGTAAAAATTTTGTATAGGGATGACTAGATTTATTAAATATAGAGTTTTTCTCTCCTTGTTCTACAATTTTTCCATCTTTTAAGACCAGTATTTTATGTGCGATATCTGAAATTACACCTAAATCATGGGATACAAAAATTATAGTTTTGTTTTCAAAGTTTTTAAATATTTCTATTATCTGTTTTTGGTTTATTGTGTCTAATGATGAGGTTGGTTCATCTGCTACTATAATATTTGTATCTTGAAGTAAAGCTATTGCTATCATTACTCTTTGGAGTTGTCCTCCACTTAATTCATTGGCGTAACTTTTCAAGATTTTAGTTGTATCTTTTAGTCCTACTTGTTCAAGATAATATGTGGATTTTTTTATTGCTTCTTTTTTTGATAGTTTGTATTTAAAGCTTTCTATCATGTGCTCTTGTATTGAGTATAGAGGATTGAAAGCTTGGATAGCTTCTTGAAGTACTACTGAAAAATTTTTTCTTATATCTTTTTCATTATTAAGTAGTTCGCAGTTTTGTAAATTTATGTTGCCTTTGATTTTTAGATTTGAAGGGAGTAGTCCTAGAATTGTTCTACATAATAGAGATTTGCCACTGCCACTCTCTCCTATTATGCCTAAGATTTGGTTTTTTTCAAGTTCGAAATTTATATCTTGAAGTAATATCTCTTTTGTTAAGCTATTTTCTATATTTAGCTTTTTAACTTTAAAAAAACTCATCTTTCTTCCTTGATTTTTAAATTATAATTTGGGTCTAAAGCATCTCTTATGCTATCTCCTAAAAAGTTAAAAGAGGCGACAACTAAAAGAATCATCAATCCAGGAGGTATCATCATATATGGATTTAAGCTCATTAACTCTTTTGCTTCATTTAACATAACTCCCCATTCGCAAGTGGGGGCTTGTACTCCAAGACCTAAAAAAGATAAAGCAGAGATACTTAGTATTACACTTCCTACATTTAGTGTTGCAAGCATTATAATATCACTTGAAATTAAAGGAAATAGATGTTTTCTAAGTATCATACTTGAAGTTATACCTAAAACTTTTGAGTAGTGTATGTAGTTTTTATTAATATGATTTATAGTAAAAGAGTAGGTCATTCTTGTGTACCAAGCTAATTTTGAAATTACAGTAGCTATTATAAGATTTTCAATACCTGTACCTAAAAATCCTACAATAGCAAGCATCATAAGTTCACTAGGAAAAGATAACATCACATCACAGACTCTTAAAATGATTTTTCTAGCTAAGTCAAAAAAGCTAGCAATAAGTCCTAAAATCATACCTAAAACAACTGTTATAAACATAGCAAGTAGAGCATAAAATAGTGTAATTCTTATTGCATAGATTAGTCTTGAAGCTATACATCTTCCAAGTTGGTCAGTTCCTAAAGGGTATTGCCAACTAAAAAATTCAAGTTTTTTTTCTAGGTTTACTAAATATGGGTCATTTGGTGAAACAAAAGGTGCAAAGATTCCCATAAAAATAATTGTGCTTAAAAAAGAGATACATAAGAGTGCCACTTTATCAGAGAATAATTTTTTAAAAAACTTTTTTTTCATACTATTGTCTTAAACTTGGATCTCTTAGTTGCAACCAGATATCAGCAATTAAGTTAAAAACTATAAATAAAACTGCAATAAATAGTACATATGCTTGAATAATAGGAAAGTCTCTTGCAAAAATTGCATGAACACTAAGTCTTCCAAGTCCTGGTAGAGCAAAAATATTCTCTATTACAACAGTTCCTGCAATGAGTTTGGGTATTGACATATTAAGTGCTACTATAAAGGGGTTGATTATATTTTTAATTTGATGTATTAGAATTTTATATTTACTTAGACCTCTTGCTTTTGCATATGTTACAAAAAGAGAGTTTTTTATTTGAATCAATGAGTTTCTAAGAATTCTTACAAAAGTTGACATATGTGTTACTGCTAAAGTAAAAGCTGGTAAGATAATTCCACTTGCATTTTCTAAGCCATTTGAAGGGAGGATATTAAAATGTATTGAAAAGACCCATATTAGAAGTAGTGATAACCAGAAACTTGGCATTGAACTAGAGATAAAAACTATTGTTCTCATAAATTTATCAAATTTACTATTTTCATAAATAGCACATAATATACCAATAAGAAGAGCAAGGATAATTGTTAATAAAAGTGCAACGAGACTTAAATAAAAGCTTATAGGAATGGCTAATAAAAGCTCATTTAAAACAGGTTTTCTTGTTTCATAACTAAACCCTAACTCTCCACGTAAAATATTTCCTACCCATAAGAAATATTGCATATATATGGGTTTATCTAAACCTAACTCTTTTCTTGTTGCTTCAATTGCTTCTGGAGTAATTGCTATTGAGCTATTTACTCTTAGAGCAACTTCAGCTGGATCACTTGGATTTAAGTTTATCAATGTGAAACAGACTAAAGAGACTCCAATAAGTAATGGAATTAAAAGTAGAATTCTTTTAATTATAAAATCACGCATTGCTACTTTTCAAAATACATTTTCTCAAATGGTATCTCATATTGAGAAAGATTAAATGAAACACCTTTTAATTCAGGTATAAAAACAGCTTTTGTTCTTGAATAGCTTAAAGGGATATATACATTTTCATTGTGTAAGTATGTAAGTACTTTTTTATATAGATTTTTTCTTTTTTCTATATTTGGTTCAATTAATATTTTTTTGATTGTTTTATCCATCCACTCTTTTTTTTCTAATCCAGCTTGTGCTTGATAATCTCCATGTGAGGCAGTTCTCCAAGATGAAACAAAAGATTGTGGGTCATAAGGAATTCCCCAAGATAAAGAGTACATTAAATCAAAGTCACCAATTTTTTGTCTATCATAAAATGATTGGGTCTCTTCACCAATAATTTTAAGTTTTACTCCAATGTTTTTAAAGTTACTTTGAATATATTCACTAATAATTTTTTCTTGAGCATTGTTTGCATTATAGTATAATGATAAATTAAAGGCTTTACCATCTTTATATCTTAGTTTATCTTTTTCATCTAATATCCATCCTGCATTTTCTAAAATTCTATTTGCTTTTTCTTCGTCAAACTTACGTATTTCTAAATCAATATTACAATATGGAGTTGTTTTTGAAAATAGGGTATAAGCAATAGTTTCAGAATCATTTAAAATCCCTTTTATTAGTGCTTGTTTATTTATTGCCAACTCTAAGGCTTTTCTTACATTTGTGTCATTTAGAATATCTTTTTTTGAATTTAATAAAATTGTTCTTGATGAGATAGGTTCACTAACTAATGTTTGAAGGTTTGAGTCTTTTTTAATTGCTTCAAATGCATTAAGATTAATCATATCTCCATCAGCACCAAAGATTAAATCAATCTCTTTTTTTTGTAATGATAGTAAAATTGATTGGTGGTTAGGAATAACTCTCCATTTAATAGTGTTAAATTTAGGCATTTTATTCCAATAGTTTGGATTTCTTTCAAATAGAGCATAATCATTTTTTTTATGTTCTTTTAATATCCAAGGTCCTGTTCCATTATAACAAGTAAGACTATCTTTTGTTTCATTATTATTAAAACAGTTTGGTGAGATAAATCTAAGTGGTCTTGTCATTGCAAGTTCAGTAAGTGTCGGGTAGTATGCATTGTGCAAATTTAATTCAAAGGTAAATTTATCTACAACTTTAGTTGATTTAATTTCATTAACAAGCTCTAACCAACCGTGATTTACTTTGTTCCTTAATATTGCGTCAAAGTTTTGCTTAACAGCATTTGCATCAAAAATAGTGCCATCAGAAAATTTTACATCTTCTCTTAGTTTAAAAGTGTATGTCTTTGCATTATTGCTTATTTCCCAACTTTTAGCTAACCATGGTTTAATACCCTCTTTAGTATTTATAATTAATGACTCAAATAACATATTTTGAGCTGCCATTTCACCTCGATAAAGATGAGGGTTTACATCTCTTATATCTTTAGTACTTGCAAAAATTAATTGATCTTTCTTAATCTCTTTTTTTTTATTTTGACAAGCAGTAAAAAGAGTAGTTAGTAAAACTATAAAGATAAAACTATGTAGTATTTTTTTCATAATGTTTTCCTTTTCTTTAATTAGGGTATATTCTAATAGTTTAAATTAAGAAAAAAATTATTTTAAAAATTTCTTATGTATAAATGGAACAAGTTTAAATTAAAATTAAAGAAAAAATATAGAGTAGGCATAAAAAAAGGTCAGAAGGTAAGCCTTCTGACCTTTTAATTTATAAATCTGTAATATTTACTAGTAAAATCTTACATAAATGGATTTGCATATAAAGCAATCATAGCGATTACTAATGCATAAATAACTTGTGCTTCGATCATCGCTAATGCAATGAACATTGTAGTCATTAATTTTCCACCTAATCCTGGGTTTCTAGCAGTCCCAGCGATTGTTGCAGCAGCAGTGTTACCCATACCAATTGCACCACCAAGTGCAGCAAGACCAAGACCAATACCAGCAGCAACTACAGAGTAAGCTTGTAACATTTCACCCGCAGCAGCGTCAGCAGCGAATGCAAAACCAGCGAAAGCTAGCATTAAAAGAACGATTTTTTTCATTCTATATTCCTTATAAAAATTTTCTTTACAAAGTCTGTTCGGCTTACGTAAATCCAAATTAAAATTTGAACCCATAGACACATAAATGCGACCTATGTCCCTACTTAACACTTTGTTGGTTGAATTTTATATAAAAGTTTATTAAACATTCTTTAAGTAAATCTAAGTGGTGAGATTATTGAGTTTAATTAGAAAAAAAGATGAATACTATTTTTAGAGGGCATATTCTAAAGCATGTATAAGTAAGTCATAATTTTACTAGTTATTAGTATAAAGTTTTAAAATTAGAGTAAGTTTTTTAAGTTTTTTAAAGGTAATATTTCACGCAGAACAGACTTTTGGGAAGGTATTTTAGAGGGATATAGTTGTTAGATAAAGTTTGTGTATCCCTACTTATCACTTTACATTGGTGCTAATTATACATTAGTGAATGTAAAAATTTTAATTTTATTAATGTATAATATTTTTTTAATTATAAAGGTATAAATATGAAAAAACTCTTTTTTTTTCTAGCTATATTAATAGTTGTTATTTTAGGTGGAGCTTACGGACTCTTATTTACAAAATCTGGTAACTCTTATGTTGCTACAATCATCGAAGATAAAGTTAATGAAGGTCAAAAAGATGTAAATCTAAAAGTTAATAGTTTTGAATTAACTTTGAGTGATATTGCTTTTAATGCAACTCTTGATGATAATTCTATTGTTAATATAGAGGGTAAATTAGCACTATTAAGTAGAAGTGTTGATCTAAATTATGATATAAATATTAAGGATTTGTCAAAACTTCAAAATATTACAAAACAGAAATTAAATGGTTCATTTTCAACAAAGGGTATTATTAAAGGTAATCAAAAACAGGCTTTTGTAAAAGGAGAGAGTTCAGTTGCTTCTAGTAATACAATATATGATATAAAATTAGTAGATTTTAAACCAAGTAATATTCTTTTTAATATGGAAAATGCAAAAATAGAAGAGCTTTTACATATGGTAAACCAACCGATTTATGCTAATGGTAATTATTCTATTGCTGCAAATATTAAAAATGCAAATCTTGGTTTTTTAGATGGTCTTGTAAGAACAAAAATTACTAATGGTACTATAAATGAAAAAGTAATAAATAAAGAGTTAAAACAAAATTCTAAAACACCTATTAGTTTTATTGCAAATACAACTACAACTTTAGTAGGAAATAAAGCAGATGTTAAAGTTGACTTTAATAGTTCTATTGCAGATTTGGATATAAAAAAAGCAATTATCAATTTAGAGGCAGTTACTATAAACAGTGATTATAAACTTTTTGTAAAAGATTTATCAAAGCTTGAAGCTCTTACTAATCAAAAATTTAATGGTTCATTTTCTACAAATGGAACTGTAAAAATTGATAATGGTGTTGCAATAGTAAGTGGAGACTCTGATATCTTTGCAAGTAATACAAAATATGATATTAATGCAGTTTATTGGAAACCTCAAGATATAAATGTAACTGTAAATAATGCAAAAATAGAATCTATTTTAAATTTTGTAAATCAACCAAATTTTGCTAATGGAGTTATGAATATTGATGCAAAAATTAAAAGTGCAGATATTAAAAATCTTGATGGAAAGATTATTACAACTATTTTAGAAAGTAGTGTAAACAATCCCGTTGTGAACGAACAATTTAATCAAAAACTTAATCAAAAGATTTTCTTTAAAGGTAATGTTATAACTAATTTAGCTGGTACAAAGGCTATTTCAAAAGTAGATTTAGATACAACACTTACAAATCTTGATATGGCAAAAGTTGTTTATGATATTGAAAAATCTGAATTTACAAGTGATTATACTGTTAATTTCGTTGACCTATCAAAACTATATGATATTACTCAACAGAAAATGAGAGGTAGTGCAAAACTAACTGGAAATATTAAACAAGCAAAAGATTTGTTAAGTGTTGATGGAAGTTCAAAACTATTTGGTGGAGAGCTTACTTTTAATCTTTTAAATGATGATTTTAAAGCAAAAATTGATGGAATTGAAGTAAAAGATTTAACTCATATGTTATATTATCCAGAGATTTTTACTTCAAAATCAAATATTGATGTGAATTATAACTTAGCAACAAAAAATGGAAAAGTTGATGGGAAGTTAATAGAGGGACAGTTTATAAGAAATCAATTTTCAGATATTATTAATACATTTGCACAGTTTGATTTAACAAAAGAGATTTATGAAGAAGTTCAATTAAAGAGTGAAATTAATGATAATATTATAAATAGTTTTGTTGATATGAAGAGTAAATATACAACAATCAAAGTACCAAGTAGTACAATTGATACTAAGAAAAATACAATTAATGCACTTGTACAAGCAACTATCACTAAATACTCTTTTGATACAAAAATTAAAGGAGATTTATCTAATCCAAAGGTTAGTGTAAATACAAAAGCTTTCTTAAAAGATAAAATAGATAAAAAAACAGAAAAATATAAGAATAAGATTGAAGAAAAAATTCAAAAGAAACTTGGAACTAAGTTTAAACTAGATAATCTTTTAAATAAAGCTCCTAAAAATAAGCAAAATAATACAAATTTAAAACAAGATATTAAAGCAGCCTCTAACGAAGAGATAGCAGCAGCTTTTAAAAAGATGTTTGAAAACTAAAATATTGAGGTTATTTATCCTCAATATTTTTTGTTAATGTTAAAGATAATCCTGCCCAAGAAGCGATACCTCCCCTATACCAAAGGATTTTATCTTTTGGATAACCAATTTTTATAAGTTGTTTTATTGCTCGTGGTGATTGGGCACACCAAGAACCATTACAAAAGAAAAGTGCTGTTTTAGCATTTGTAAAATCATATTTTCTATTTTTTAATAGTTTAACTCCAAGATGTTTATATGCTCTTTCATACTCTAGTTCGAAGTCTTCATCATATTCTAATTCATCATAAGGAATATTAACTGAGCTAGGAATAGTTCCTTTATTAAACCAAGTAGTTGTTCTACTATCAACTAATATATAATTTTCTGGATGATTTTTTAATTTTTTTTCTATAAACTCTAGTACTTCAAGTTCGGCAAGGGTTTTAATCCCTTTTTCTAAAACTAAAGGTTGAATAAGACCTTTAGTTGTAATAAATGTTTTTTTACAAGCTTCATCAATTTTAGTTGAAGCTAAATTTTCAGATTGAAAGTTTTCTACATTTATTGCAATATCCATGCATATAGGTGCCACTTCTCTTTGAATAAGAATGCTCTGTTTTTTTCCATTAGAGTAGGTATGTTCAACTTTTATACCTTTTATAGGTAATATCATAGGATTTGCGAAAGAGTAAATAAAAGAGATAAGCAGAACTAAAGCAATTTTCATTGATAATCCTTTATATAGTTTTAAGTAGTATAACAAAAAATTTTAAAAGGTAATTGATGTTAAATAGAGTACTAGTTACAGGTGGAAATAAGGGTATAGGTATAGAAGTTGTTAAAAAGTTTTTAGAAGCTGATTTTGATGTAGTTGTTGTAGCAAGAGATTTCAGTGATTTTCCTTTAAAAGAGAACAAAAAAGTTACAATAATAGAGTATGATTTATCAAATGTTCATGATCTTCCAAAATTAGTTGAACAAGTTGGTGAGATTGATGTTTTAATAAATAATGCGGGATATATGCAACCAAAATATGCTTATGATAATTATCCAAAAGAGGCTAAGGAGAACATTTTGAATGTTAATTTACATACTCCTGTTGAGCTTATGACTCTATTTTCAAAGGGGATGAAAGAAAGGGCTTATGGAAAAATTGTAAATACTGCTTCAATTGCAGGGCAAATTGGACATCCTGATATTTGGTATGGTATAGCAAAAGCAGGACTTATAAATGCTACAAAAATTTTTGCTAAGATTTTAGGCTCTGATGGTATTGTTGTAAACTGTATTGCTCCAAGTCCAGTTGAAACTAATATGCAAAAGGATAACTCAGAAGAGAGAAAAGCAGAGTTTAAAAAAATGGTTCCTTGTGGAAGATTTGCAGAGCCTAAAGAGGCGGCTGAAGTGATTTTTTGGTTGGGAACTAGTTGTCCAGAGTATGTAAATGGAACAACAGTAGATTTTAATAATGCTTCATATGTAAGATAGGCAAAAGCCTATCTTAGTTATTTAAAATTTCAAATTTAGAGTTAACCCCTAATAGTTCATATTTATATCCATATCCAAAGTCAATATCAGTATTAATAGTACCAGTTACCTTTACTTTATCTCCAACTGCTATTTTTTCATCTTCATTAGGTGATCTGAATATAATTGCATCTTTTCCATTGTAAATTTTAATCCAAGTATTACCCATTACTTTATTAGATACTTGAAGAACATGTCCTTCAACTTCTACATTTTTATTTTTATATTTTGCTTTATTGTTATATAAATCAGATATATCACTTTTAATGGCTTTTTCATTAGAGATGACTAAGCCTTCATTAAATTTAACATTTGGTTTTATCTCTTCTTGTTTTTTCTTTACTAAATTTCCATGAATATTATGAATATTGTCAACTCCTGATATAGCCTTTCTTGGAACTTCTGCAAACATAATTTTATCAAATGTTTTATTTAGAGATTTACTTCTAAAGTTTTTCATCCATACTTGTTCATGAATGGTAATAGTATCTCCTACTTTTAGCTTACTTGCTTGAATTGCTGCCCAATACTCTTTCCCATTCTCTTCAACTTTTATAAATGAGTATGCTGGTGTTTGATTAATCTCAACTATTTTTACTTTATGTGGTTCATTTAATGCTAAAGCACTTTTTGCAAGAATTAATAAACCCAAACAACTAATAGTTAACCTTTTTAACATCTTATACCTTTTATGAATTTATACTCATAATAGTATCACTTTTAATTTTTAAATTGGTTGATTTTAGTCAAAGCGAGTTATCTTTTTTACAAGGGTTATATTGTTTAATATTTTAACTGCAATTATGGTTAAAATTGTTCCAATAACAATTAAAAATGTTATTTCTTCTTTTAAAAATATTGCACTTAAGCTTATGGCTGCAAAGGGAACAAAGAAGATAAAACTACTTACCTTACTAGCTCCAAGTTTTTCAATTCCCAAGAAGTAGATAGTATTTGCAAAAGTTGAAGCAGCAAGACTTAAAGAGATCATATTTATCCAAAAAATTGAATCAAAGTTTTTGTAATTGATTGTAGTTAAATCAACAAAAAAAACTAAATTTAAAACTGAAGTTATAACATATAAATAAAAAGTAAATACGATTGGCGAGATATTATTAGCTTTAGAACTAAGAATTGTTACAACTGGCCAAAGAATTGATGCTAAAATAAAGTAAAAATTATGAATAAGAAAAATCTCTTCTAGTTTAAAAGACCAAATATTAAGCATTGTCATAACACCTATTGCTCCAAGAATTAAGGCAAAAGAGTTTTTCGCAGAGATTTTTTTATTTCCAAATATAGCCAAAATCAAAAAAGTATTTATAGGGATTAGACTTGTAACAAAAGCACCCCCTAATGATGCTGAACCAAATTTTGTTCCTAAGAAAAAATATTTCATATAAGTAATAAATGCAATTGATGTAATAAAAACTAAAGCAAAATTTTTTAAACTAATTTTAAAAGATTTTTTTAAAACAAGTATAATTGGAATCATAGTAAGTGCTGTAATACAAAATCTAAAAAACATAGTTTCAAACTCATTTATATATGAACTTAGCACTTTTACATTAACCCAAGAAGCACCCCAACCAATCATTGCTAGAAATAGTAGAAAATAGAAAATATTTTTATTTGTCATTTAAACTCTTTAAAATTTTTAAAGAATTCTATCTTAAGAAAAGTTTTTTGTATAGAATAAAATTGCTATAATAAGAGTTGTTTTGGTGTATAACCATATAATTTTTTAAAATTTCTTGTAAAGTGTGATTGGTCATTAAAACCAACTTCCAAACTTGCCTCCGAGATTGCTTTGCCTTGTTTAATAAGCTCATAGGCTCTATTTACTCTTTGATTAATTATAAAATTATGAGGTGTTAACCCAAACTCATTTTTAAATACCCTTAAGAAATGAAATTTACTAAGATTTGCATTTTGTGCTAACTCTTCTAAAGTAAAATTTGTCTCAAGGGAGTCTTTTATAAGTTCAAATGTTGATTTAATAATTTTTTTATCAGCATAAATATCATCAATTTTTCTTTTTGATGTTGTATAGTTTATTATTAGATATGATAAGGCATCAATTAGGTTTGTTTCAATTACCAATTCATGGTAGTTATTAAAATATGGCACAAAAAAGTTATGTAGTTTATAAAAAAGGAGTTCATCTTCTATAATATGAGTATTAAAGTATGGAATAGCTTTTTCTTTATAAATATCTTCATAAATTGAACTTAAAAGAGTAATTGTTGGATAAAAATTTGCATGGGACCAAGATAAAGAGTTTCCTTCATGGACATCTCCTGGGTTGTTTATTCTTGTTGATTTTTTATAAAAATTAAAGTCTTTATTATGACATTTTGATTTAAAAAGACCATCATAAGTAATACCAATAGTATAAGTGTCATGGAAATGTTTTGAAAACTCTCTATTTAAAGTTTTAATATTTTCAAAAGAGATACTATCTAATAATTTGTTCATTAGATATTATATCTAAAAAAACAGATGAGAAAATAGAATAAAATTGCTATTTGGTATAAGAAAGCATAGTTTTCTATGCTTTCTTAACTGTAAGTAGTAATATTACTCCTATTACTGCTGCAAGAAATGAAGCTGCAAATACTCCAAGTTTAACTGCGGCAATAACTCCTTCTTCTGAGAAGGCAAGATGTGTAATAAAAATTGACATTGTAAATCCAATACCAGCAATAAATCCAACTGCTAAAATCTCTCTCCAAGATATTTCATCTGGTTTCTTCACAAGTTTAAATTTAACAGCTAAATATGTGAATCCTAAAATACCAATTGGTTTACCAATTACTAGTCCTAGCACTACCCCAAGAACAATCATTAAATTTGCACTTACTGTTGAAAAATCGATTAAAACTCCTGCATTTGAGAATGCAAACAAAGGCATAATAAAAAATGCTGATAATCCATGTAAATTATGTTCTAATCTAATAAGGGGATTTTGAACTTTATCATATTTATAAGCCATATTCTCTAAGGCTTCAATTTGATGATGATTTAACACAGGAACATCATCTCTATGTTTTTCAAAATCATCAATTGCATCTTTTGAATCTTGGATGAAGCTAGATTCATCTATTTTAGATTTAATTGGAATAGCAAAGGCTAATAATACACCTGCGATTGTTGCATGAATACCTATTGCATGAATATAAACCCAAAGTGCAATACCTAAAAGAAGATATGGTAAAAGGTTTGTAATACCTCTAATATTTAAAGTCCAAATAAGTGCATATATAATGGCAACATGTAAAAAATATTGAGGCTGGATATCATTTGTATAAACAGTAGCTACAACCATAACTGCACCTAAGTCATCAACAACTGCTAATGCAACTAAAAATAGTTTTAGTGCAGGGTTAACTCTTGTTCCTAATAACATTAAAATACCAAGTGCAAAAGCAATATCTGTTGCCATTGGGATTCCAAATCCAAAAGGATTATCTGGATTAAGAGCAACATAAATTAAGGCAGGGATTAGCATCCCTCCAATAGCAGCTACAATAGGGAAAGCAGCTTTATTTATAGTAGAAAGTTCTCCTATTACCATTTCTCTTTTAATCTCAAGACCTACCATTAAAAAGAATAGAGCCATAAGTCCATCATCAATCCAATAAGTAAGGGACATGGATATGTTATATTCTCCTAAGTTTACACCTAAAGGCATATGCCAAAGGTCATAATAAGCTTGACCAAGTGATGAATTTGCAACAACTACTGCTGCAACAGTTGCAATAAAAAGTAGAATACCACTTAGGGCCTCTTTATTGATAAACTTTTCAAGTGTTATCAATGGATTAAACATTAGCTTTCCTTTTCTTTAAACAATTAGGGCAGATGCCCTTTACAATAATATTATCTATTTGATAACCTGTGATACTAATATCAAGGTTTTCATGTATACACTCAATTTTTGAACATATATTACAGATGAAATGTGAGTGTTTTATTTTCTGGATTTCAAAATATCTTTTTTTATCATTTGATTCAAAAGAGTTAACTATATTTTTATCTTCAAATCTAGTAATATTTCTATAAAAAGTAGCTTTATTCATCAAAAGAGTATCTTTAATATCCTCATAGGATAAAGGTCTATTTGATTTTATTAAAGCTTCTAAAATAGCACGTCGTGCAGTTGTTAGTTTTATATTTTTTGATATATTTTTTAAATCCATAAAAATGATTATATCTATTTATTTTTAAAAAAAAAATTTAGATAAAAAATTTAAATGTAATTAAGTTGTATTTTATTAACTATTTATTAGAATTCAAAAAATGCAACTAGCTTGCAAAAAGGGAAATAAATGAAAAATTTTTTATTAGCTTTTTTTTGTTTTTCAACGCTTCTACTGTCTAAAGAGCTAACTGTTTCTATCCCACCTCAAGAGTTTTTTGTAAAAAAAATTGTAGGAGATAAGTTTAGTGTAAATGTTATGGTTAAAGCAGGTGCTTCTCCTGCAACATATGAGCCAAAAATTTCTCAAATGAGAAAACTTGCAAAATCTGAAATTTATTTTTCAATTGGAGTACCCTTTGAAAAGGTTTGGCTAGAAAAATTTGAGAATGCAAATAAAAATATGCTTATTGTTGATACTTCAAGGGGTATTGAAAAGCTTAAAATGGAAGAGCAAACACATAATGAAGAAGCTGAACATCATAATGAACATAAACATACTGGTTTGGACCCTCATATTTGGTTAGATCCTATCTTAGTAAAAGTACAAATAAAAAATATTTTAGATGCAGTAGTTAAGATTGATAAACAGAATAGTTCGTTTTATAAAGCAAATTATGAGAAGTTTTTAGGGGAATTAGAAGTTTTAAATAAAAAGATTAAAACTATTTTGGAACCATATAAGAATAGTGCCTTTATGGTATTTCATCCATCATGGGGATATTTTTCAAAAAGATATCATTTGGAGCAAATTTCTATTGAGGTTCAAGGAAAAGAGCCTAAGCCTGCTCAACTAGTTGAACTTGTTAAAGAGATAAAAGCACATAATATTAAAACTATATTTGTAGCACCTCAGTTTTCACAAAAGGGAGCTAAAACTATTTCTAATAGCGTAAAAGTTAATGTTGCTACAATTGACCCCCTTGATATAAAATGGGATGAAAATTTAATAAAAGTAGCAAAAAAAATTGCAAATATTTTTTAAGTTCAAAATTGATTACTATCAATTTTGAGTCTTAAAAATATGGTTATACTTTCATAAAAAAGGATTTTTATGAAAAAGTTTAACATTTATGATGAGATAGTTTTTAGTAAAGAGAAAGTGCAAATAACTCCAATGTTTGAAAGTGATACTTCTAAAGAGATTAGAATAGTTTTCACAAAAGATCAATTTATGAAAGACCATAAAACAAACTATCCTATTACAGTTGAGATAATTGAAGGTGAGATTGATTTTGGAATTACTGAAAGTAGTTTTAATTTAATAAAGGGAGATATTGTCTCTTTGGAGGCTTCAATTATGCATAATCTAAAAGCAAATGAGGACTCAATAGTAAGACTTACTCTATCAAAAAATGATTCTGTAAATAGAGTAAATGGGGTTTTAAAACTTTAATTTAAAGTTTCAAGCCTTTTAAACTCATTTATTATCTCTTCAATTGGCTCAATGCCAACAGAGATTCGAATTAAATCAATAGGAAGTTCTACTTCTTTTAGATACTTTCTTCCCTCTTCACTTAAGATCAAATCATAATGAGCTAAATAGGTGTAAGGCATAAGAAGAGTAAATTCTGTACCTAAACTAGGACCTTTTGCAAAATTTAGTTTATCATATGTATTAATTAAAGGTTTTTTAAACTCTACTGAAATTACTCCACATAAAGAGTTTTCATCAAAAGCAGTTTGCATATAAAACTCTTTATTTTGTTCATCCATACAGTGATAAACTCTTTTTATTAAAGGAGAGGTATTTAAGTATTCAACTAATTTTTTAGTATTTGAAGCAACTGCTTTTACTCTATTTTTATAATTTTTAATCTCAAAGGCTAATCTTTGAATATCTTGAATATATACAGGATCACAATGTTTGAAAAATTCAGTTGTCATGTGAGATAGATTATGTTTTTTATTTAAAATAATTGCACCCATTAAAACATCTGCTTTTCCGCAGGCAAACTTAGTTAATGATTCTACAAAAATATCTGCATAGTTCGTTAAATCAAGATTATAAGGTGTTGCAAATGTAGTATCAATAATTAGTGGAATATTATATTTATCACAAAGTTCTCTTACTTTTTTAATATTAACACATTTTAATAGAGGATTTGTTGGTATCTCTGTTATTATTGCACTTACTTTAAGTCCTTTTTCTTTAAGGTACTCTTCAAGTAGGTCAAGTCTATTAAGATGAGGAAAACTTTTTGATTCTTGATAGTGATGATTTACAATATTCATAGTATCAAGATATAGCCATCCAAGTTGGACTAAAATAGTTCTTCCATTTCTTGATTGAATAGAGTTTATTCCTCTAATAGCTGAATAAATAGCATTCATTCCTGATGGTGCTAAATGTATATTATATTCAGGTTGTTTATAAGCTTTTGCTAAGGTAGAGATAACTATATTTTTTGCATTTTTTTCATCTTCTAGTTCCTCTTTATGTATAGAGTCAATTAATCCTATTTTATAAAGATATTTTTCAGCTAATCTTGAAGATAAGTTGCATCCTACATGTTGAATATACATTAACACTTTTTTTAATTGACAGGTTCCATTTTGAACTAAAATTACACCAAAGGGTTCATCTATTTCTATTTTATTGTGAATATAGTATTTATGGCTAATAAGCTTAACAGCTCTTTGTGAACTCAATAAAATCACTTCATAATTTTCAGATACTTTATATTTCTGTTTTATATGTGAAGCTAGTCTTTTAAGATAAGGATGAAGAATAAATCTTGGATATCCACTTTTTATTTTTTCATTAATTTTGGGTGTTTGTTCTTCGTAATCAATTACATCTTGCAAATTAGGCATAGAAACAGATACTGCATGAATATTATTAATAGGAAGTGTTTGTCCACATGGAATATGATTAAAAATGGTTTTATTCATCTATTTTACAGCTTGTTTAATATCTTTAATTAGATCTTCAACATTTTCTAAACCAATAGAAAATCTTACTGTGTTATCAGCAATACCAATAGCAGCGAGTTCTTCTTTTGAAAATGAAGCATGAGAGATTTTTGCTGGTATCTCTATTCTTGAATCAGGACTTCCAAATGAACATTTTTCTCCAAAGATTTTTGTATCTTCAATAAACTTTTGTGCTAATTCAACCGATGTAAAGTCAGCACAGAAAACTCCAGGAATATAATCCATTTGTTTTTTTGCTAATTCATATTGGGGATGTGATTCTAATGCGGGATGAGTTACTTTTTTAATATAGTTTTGTTCTTCTAAAAATTTTGCAATTTTTATTGAATTTTGTTCATGCTCTTTCATTCTAACCTTAAGGCTTGGAATACCAAGTGAAATTAGATATATGTCCATTGGATTTTGACTTCTTCCACCTGCATTTGCATAATAGTGAATTTGTTCGCTAAGCTCTTTTGTTTTTGCAACAATTGCACCTGCAATAACTGTTCCATGACCTGAAATATATTTTGTTGTAGAGAATAAAGAGAAATCAGCTCCAAGTTCTAAAGGTCTTTGACTTATAAAGGTTGCAAGTGAGTTGTCAACTGCAAAAAGTGCATTATATTTATGAGAAAGATTAGCTATTTCTTCTAAATCAATAATCTTTAAACCTGGGTTGGTTGGAGATTCACATAGAACTAATTCAATAGGATTATTCTTTAAAATCTCTTCTATTTCATCATATTTTAAAAAGTTTGCAAAGTGAACTCTAATATTGTACTTTTCTTTAAATATTTTTAATAGTCTAAATGTTCCACCATAACAATCAGCTTCAACAAGTACATGTGAATTTGCCTTTAAAGTAGTTTCAAAAAGTAGGGCAATAGAAGCGATACCTGTATGTGTACAAACACACCCAGCACCGTTCTCAACTTTAGTAAATAGGTTTTCTAACATCTCTCTTGTAGGGTTATCACTTCTAGTATAATCATAAATTTTGTCACCATTTTGTTTTTTTAAATCAAAAGTTCCAGTATTATAAATAGGAAAGTGTGAAGCTCCACTTGGTTCTTCAAAGGGAGCAAATTTAGTAATATGACTTAATAGTGTTTCTATATGCTTGTCGTTCATGTATCTCTCGTTTTTAAACAGATTATAGCTAAGTTTTAATAAGAGTAAAAATATTATTAATTTTAGATATTAGAAAAACTTATATGAGTAAAGAAACTATTAGTTATTACTCCTAATAGTTTCTAATTTATTGAAAATATTTATTTTCAAGTTTTTCTAAATCTTTTACAGATTTTAAACCTACTGTTTTTTTTACTTGTTTCCCATCTTTGAAATAAATCATAATTGGGATAGCATTTATTTTGTACTTTTGTGCTAAAGATTCCTCTTTAGTAATATCTACTTTAAAGATTTTTATGTTTTTAGTTCTTTTGTAATATGTTTGTAAATTCTCACCTAGAATCTTACAAGAGCCTCACCATGGAGCATAAAAATCAACAATAACGTTACCACTACTTACTTTTTGATTAAAGTTATTTATATGCAAATTTTCGAATGCAAATAAAGAGCTTAAACTAAAGAGAAGTATTAAGATTAGTTTTTTCATTTTTGATCCTTTATTTAGAAAAATAGTATCAGGTTTTTGTGTACTGTTTGTTAAAGCTTAAAATCTAAAACTAACTGCAAAAGCTACCTTTGCTTGAATAAAATATTTGGCATAACTTTTGAAATAAAAAAAAGAATATATTATGAAATTGGATGAATTAAAATTAGATATTGATTATTTTGAATTTGATGAAAAATTTTATCAAAAATTAAAGGCTACACCCCTTTCTATGCCACATCTTATAAGTTATAATAAAAGTGCCTGTGATTTAATTAATCTTGATTATGAGCAGTGTACAACAACTGAGTTTATAAAGTTTGTTAATGGTCAAAAAGTTTTAAATGGTTCAATACCTTATTCAATGGCTTATGCTGGACATCAATTTGGTTATTTCGTTCCTCAATTAGGTGATGGTAGAGCAATAAATCTTGGAAGTATAAATTCTTGGCATTTACAAACTAAAGGTTCAGGTTTAACTAGATATTCAAGGCAAGGAGATGGAAGAGCAGTTTTACGTTCAAGTATTAGAGAGTATATTATGGGTGAGGCATTGCACTCTCTTGGAATTCCTACAACAAGAGCTTTAGCTTTAATTGGTTCCAATCATCCTGTTTATAGAAGTTATGAGGAAGTAGAAAGCGGTGCAATAGTTATGAGAATGTCTCCATCTTGGATAAGAATTGGAACATTTGAGTTTTTTTCACGTAGCAAGGATAGCGAAGAGCATTTAAGCCAACTACTAGAATATGTAATAAAACAATCATATCCACATCTTAGAAATGAACAAAATAGATATGAAAAGATGTATTATGAACTAGTTGATAATACAGCAGAATTATTAGCAAAATGGCAAGCATATGGATTTATGCATGGAGTTATGAATACAGATAATATGAGTATAGCTGGATTAACAATTGATTATGGACCTTTTGCATTTATGGATTATTTTAAGAAGCATCAAATTTGTAATCATACAGATAACCAAGGAAGATATTCGTATAATAATCAACCTTATATAGCAAGATGGAATTTAGATATTTTGGCTTATGCTTTAAAGAAAATTACAGATTTTAAGAGTCTAAAAGAGTACTTAAAAACTTTTATGCCTCAACATCAAAAAAGATATTTAGAGATTATGAATAGAAGATTAGGCTTAGATATCTCTTTAAGTAGTGATGATAATATTGATTTAATAATAAATTTATTAGATGCTCTAGAAAATTCGATAGTTGATTATAATTGTTTTTTCTATGAACTTAGTAGTTTAGACTTATTAGAGGATATAAGTTCTGTACTTGATATTTGTACATATAAAGAATTTATTGAAACTTGGTTTAAAGAGTACAAAGAAGTAATCAAAATACAAAATCAAGACTTTAAAAAAATGAAAGAGTTAATGAAAAAAACAAATCCAAAATATATTATAAAAAACTATATGCTTCAAGAAGCTATTGAAAAAGCCCAAGAGCAGGATTTTAATTTAGTGAATGATTTACTAAATATTGCACAAAATCCTTTTAGTGAGCATAAAAACTTTGAAAGATACTCTAAGTCGACACCAAAAGAGTATGCAAATTTACAACTAAGTTGTTCTTCATAAGAAAGCATTTGTGCTTTCTTATTTAAAAGGGATAGAAAACTCTATTCCTACATCAGAAAAAGATTTATTTTGGTGAAAAGATGCACATTTCTTTGCATATGCTAAGTATGAATCTTTTAAATTGTAATCTAAAATATCGATACTCCCTTTTGCAATAATTTTTCCATTTAAAAGCTCATAATTCATAGGAACATTTTTTGTTATGTTATTCATTGTTACATCTAAAACTAATGTTTTATTTTTTTCATCAACTTTTGAAATAGAACCTTCAATAGTTTCTGAACTTGCCAATGAGAAAAGTGTTGAGATTATGTTGTTATTTCTAAACGCATTTTTAGATTCAAGTGATCTTGAATCAATTGTTACTTTTGAACTCTTTAAAAAATCAGATAAATTATCTGAAGATGTAATATCAAATTTTACTGTATTAAAACCACCAGAAACTGGAGCTTTTGCCTCTGTTTTATATCCAGTCCACTTTACATCTAAGTCTCCGTTTAATTCATAAGCATTTAAGCTTGTAATAAATCCCACACACATAAGTAAAGATATTAGTTTTTCTTTCATGAATAGCCCTTTTTTAAGATAATGTAATGTACAATGAAATTATTTAATATATACTTATAATAAAAAACTATATCAATTTAGTAATTTTAAAAATGGCTGTTTATAATGTGAAAATTTTTATAAATATAAAATTAAATTGACCACTGGTCAGTTTTTAAGTTTTGATTAAGAAAGCTTTGTTTATACTTTCAATAAAAACATTGACCGACGGTCAGTCAAATTTTGTATTTGCAATCAAAAGCAAAAGGTTATATAATGAGTCCTAAGAAGGTAAATAAAGAGGAAAAAAGAAGGGAAATTGCACTTGCATGTGCTGATCTTATTCATGATGTTGGTATGAAAAAGATTACTGTTGCAGAAGTTGCAAGAACTGCTGGTATTGGTAAGGGTACTATTTATGAGTATTTTGAAAATAAAGAGGATATTATTTTTGAAATTATAAATTTTCATATTGACACATATCACAATGAGTTTTTAAAGAACATTGAGACTATTAATTCAACAAAACAAAAAATTGAACATATTTTTAAATTAGTTCTTGATAACAGCGAAGAGAATCTAAAACATTTTAATGGGTATAAAGAGTATTTATCTATTGTATTATCAGATGAGAATCCTGTAATGAAAGAGTTTAATTGTAAATCAAGTGATTTTTTTAAAGAACAACTTTATTTAGTTATGAGTGAAGGGGTAAGAAAAGGTGAACTTATTCCAGAGGCTTTAGAGTTGTCTGATGGGTTATTTATTTTTGAAAAGGGGCTTTGTATATTAAAGATGAGTGAAAATAATTATGATGCACATGATGATTTTAAAAAGTTTATAAATACTATTTTTAAATTAATAGAAGTTAAAAGATAGTGATTGTGTTTATTTTTGTACTTTTTGTACAAAAAATCACTGATAAATTTAGTTATTAAGGAATAAATATGTTGAAAAAACTGTTATTAGCTGCCTGTATACCTTTATTAAGCTTTGCAATGGGTGGACCTTCACTTGTTCATACTGTTAAGTTAGAAAAAGGTGAGGTAAATCCACTTCAAGAGTTTGTAGGAACTCTAAATTTTGATATAAGTTCAAGTTTAGCAGCACAAAATTCAGGAGTAGTAAAGTCAATTAATTTTGAAGTTGGTGATAGGGTTAAAAAAGGCACAATTTTAGTTCAAATTGATGCTGATTTATTAGATGCACAAATTAAAGCTGCAAAAGCAAATTTAAAAAGTGCGAAAGATACTTTAGTTAATGCAAAAAAAGATTATAAAAGATACTCAAAACTTTTAGAGAGTAATACTATTACACAAAAAGAGTATGATGATGCACTTTTAAGAAAAGATTCATCTTCAAGCCAAGTAAATGCTTTAGAAGCAAGTTTAAAAGAGTTAGAAATACAAAGTACTAAAAAGAGTATTAAAGCACCATATTCAGGAGTTGTTGTTGAAAAAAATATTAATCTTGGTGAATGGGTAAATGCTGGTACAGTTGTGGCAAATATGGTTGATACTTCAAAAGCAGAGATTACTTTTAATGTACCTTTAAATGTAGTTAATGGTTTAAAGAAAAATGATATTTATGAGATTAAAGTTGATAACAAAGTTCTAAAAGCAAAACTCCTTGCAGCTATTCCAAGTGGAGATAAATTAACAAGAACATTTCCAGTTAAATTTAAAGCAGATGTAAATGGAAGCTTTGTTTTTGATGGGCAAGAAGCTAGAGTTAGTCTATCAAAGAATGGGAAAACCGAAGCTTTTATTGCACCAAGAGATGCTGTAATTAAAAGATTTGGACAGAATGTTATTTTTACTGTTTCAGACAAAATGAGTGCTATGATGATTCCTGTTCAAATTATTGGTTATCTTGGAAATAAAACTGCAATAGCAGGAGAAGGTTTAATTGATGGTATGGATGTAGTTAGTAAAGGAAATGAGAGAATTTTCCCTAATTCACCAGTTAAGATTTTAAATAAATAGGCTTTAATATGGATTTAATTAAATTTTCTATAAAAAACCCTGTAACAATTATGGTGTCAGTATTAATTGTTGTTTTATTTGGGTTTTTATCATTATCAAAGCTTCCTTATCAACTAACTCCTTCTGTATCAAAGCCAGAGATTAAGGTAACTACTGTATGGCCTGGAGCAACTCCTTATGAAATAGAAAGAGAGATAATTGAAGAGCAAGAAGATGCACTTAAAAGTCTAAATAATCTAATAGAGTATGAATCAAGTTCGAAAGATGATTATGGTGAAATTATATTAACTTTTAAACTTGGAACAGATTTAAGAGCTGCATTACAAGATGTATCAAATAAATTAAATGAAGTAAGTTCATATCCAGATGATGCAGAAGAACCAGTTATTGAGACTGCAAGTTCAAGTCCAGTTATTTGGATGATGCTTCAAACTGAATCTGAGAATAAAAGACATATAGATGAATACAAAACTTTTTTTGATGATGAGATTGAACCATTAATTAGGAGAGTTGATGGAGTTGCAGGTACAATGGGTGGTGGTGGAAGAAAGCAAGAGATGCAAATTGAGTTTGATGTTAATAAACTTGCAGCTCATGGTCTTACAATTCCTCGAGTAATTTCACTTTTACAAAATGAGAATGTTGATGTTGCAGCTGGTATTCAAAATATTGAAAGAAGATCATATAGAATTAGAACTGTTCATAAATTTACTAGTATTAAAGATATTGAAGATGTTGTATTAATCTCAAATAGAGAACAAATAGTAAGAGTAAAAGATATTGCAAAAGTAAACTTTGGATATGAAACACCAAGTACTGTTGCCATGTTTTTAGGAAAAGATGGTATCTTTCTTGGAGTTCAACCAAGTTCAACAGCAAATGTTGTTAGGCTTACTAATGATGTAGAAAAAGTTGTAAATGAATTAAATGAAACTATTTTAAAAAAGAAACAGTTAAAAATCCACTGGTTATATGATGAAAGACCGTATATTGTTGGTTCTGTTGACTTAGTACAAAAAAATATTATCATTGGTGGTATTCTTGCAATTATTGTTTTAATTGTATTTTTAAGAAGTATTTCTCCAACAGCCGTTGTTTCTATTGCTATTCCAATTTCCATTATTGGTACATTTATTATTCTTTCTGCAATGGGAAGAAGTTTAAATACCATCTCTCTTGCTGGAATCTCTTTTGCTGTGGGTATGTTAGTGGATTCTGCTATTGTTGTATTAGAGAATATTGATAGGCATAGAAAAGAGGGGCTTAATATTGCAGATGCGGCATATAAAGGTGCAACTGAAGTTTGGGGAGCATTAATTGCTTCTGTACTTACAACTATTGCAGTATTTTTACCTATTATTTTCTTAGAAGATGAGGCAGGACAACTATTTAAAGATATTGCAATTGCAGTAACTTCTGCTGTATCATTTTCATTATTTGTTTCTATTACGGTTATTCCAATGCTTTGGAAAAGATTTGCATCTTTTTCTAAAAAAGAGCCTAAAGATACTGGAAGGATTGTAAACTTAGGACATAAATTTGTAAATATAATTATGTCAATTGTTAACCTTTCTCTAAAAAATTTATCTACAAAAATAGTAACAATAGTTTCACTTGCTACGTTTTCTGTGGGAATAATCTATATTTTATTTCCAAAACTAGATTATTTACCACAAGGAAATCAGAATTTGATTTTTAATATTTTAATTGCACCTCCTGGATTGTCTTATGAAGAGAGATATGAGATGGGTGCTTATTTGATGAAAAGTATAGAGCCTCATGTAAATAAAGATATTGGAGATATCCCAGGTTTAAATAGAGCTTTCTTTGTATCTTTTGGAGATTTTAATCTTTTTGGTGGAACATCAATGCATGAAGATAGAGCAAGAGATTTAATTCCAATGTTTGCTCCATTAGTAAACTCTATGCCTTCAATTTTTGGTGTATCAATTCAATCTGGAGTTTTTGAAGATGGAATTGGAGAAGGAAATGTAGTAAATATTGATATTTCTGGTGAAAAAATTGAGGATATTGCAAATATCGGTGGACAACTATTTGGTGCAACAATGCAGACTCTAAAAGGGAGTCAAGTAAGACCTGTTCCTTCTGTTGAGTTACTCTATCCAGAGGTTAGAATTAAACCAAATCAAGATGCCCTAAGAGCATTAGGAATGAGTTCAAGAGATTTAGGTATTACAGTTGATGTTCTTATGGATGGTAGAAAAATTGGTGATTTTGAACAAGATGGTAAAAAGAAGATTGATTTAGTATTAAAAGCAGATGATGAGCTGATTAAGACACCTGAAGATATTTTATCTTCACAACTTGCTTTACCAAACTCTTCATTGGTGCCTGTATCTTCCCTTGCAACTTCATCTTTAACAACAGGGATTAGTGAGATTAGACACTTAGATGGAAAAAGAACAATTACCCTTCAAGTTACTCCTCCTCAAGGTATGACAATTGAAGAGACGATGAAAACAATTGGTGGTATGCTTGAGGGTATGAAAGTAAAAGGGATGATTCCTCCAACGGTTGAAATTGGAATTTCAGGGACGGCTGATAAACTAACTGAAACTATTGGGTTATTACTTGATAATTTTATTTTGGCCTTAGTGATTGTATATTTACTTATGGCATCATTATTTGGAAACTTCTTATATCCAATAGTTATTATGTTTACAGTTCCTTTGGCAACAGCAGGTGGTTTTATTGGTCTTGCTATGACAAATGCTTTTGTTGCAGTACAAACTTTAGATATTTTAACAATGCTAGGTTTTATTATTTTAGTTGGTATTGTTGTAAATAATGCAATTTTAATTGTGCATCAAAGTTTAAATTATATTAGAAATGAGGGAATGGAGCATAAAAAAGCAGTTATTACAGCAACTAAAACAAGAATTAGACCAATATATATGTCATCTATGACATCTGTTTTTGGTATGCTACCATTGGTTTTAATCCCTGGTCCAGGAAGTGAATTTTATAGAGGTTTAGGTTCTGTTATTACAGGAGGACTTGCTTTTTCAACAATATTTACAATATTTGTTACCCCTGCACTTTTAATGTTTTTCATTAAACTAGAACAAAGAATGAAAAGCTCTATAAAAGAGCCAGTTGATGTAAGTAAAGCATAAAAGGAAAAAATATGAAGAGAAGTTTTAGTGTTGTTGTTCTAATTGTAGTTTTTGCTTCTAATTTAAATGCAATAAATATAGATGAAGCAGTTGAACAAGCTTTAGTAAATAATAATAATATAAAAAAGCAACAATATATTTATGATGAGTCAAAAGAGAGTATTAATTTATCAAAAGCAGCATATAAACCACAATTAAATCTAGGATATACATATAATACTTATGATAAAAACTTAGGACAAGGAAGAGATAACTCTAATGCAAGTGCAGTTATTACATATAATCTTTTTAATGGATTATCAGATATGTATAATCTTCAATCATCAAGAAATTTAGCTGATACTTCAATGTATAATTTAAAAGCTGCAAAACATGATTTAATACTAAGGACAAAACAAAAATATATTAACTATTTAAAGAGTTTAAAAAATATTCAGACAAAGAAAAATGCTTTTAAACTTTTAGAGCAGCAGTATAAGGATTCTGAAAATAGATTTGAACAAGGACTCTTAGCAAAAAATGATTTACTGCAAGTAAATGCACAAATGTTACAAGCAAAGCAGGATTTAGAAAGGGCATATGCCAATTCAAGAATTTCTAGATTTGAATTAAAAAAGATTTTAGGTGGAAAACTTGACGAAAATGAAAATATTGAAGATTTGGCTAAAGAGGTAATTTCAATTGATGGGTATAATATTCAAGAGTTAGAAAATAGAAGTGAAATTAGAGCTGTTAAAAAGATAATTGAGTCTTTAAAAAATCAAAAAAGAGCAAATAAAGGTGATTTTTTACCTAGTGCAGATTTAAATCTTTTATATACTAAATTTGGAGATAATGCTTCTTTAGAGGTAGATAATGATGTTGAAGAGGAGCAAAAAACTGCTACTATAACACTAACTTGGAATTTATATTCTAGTGGTATTGATTCTACTCAAGATATAATTTTTCAAAAAAAGATTTTACAGACAAAAGAGGATTTAGAAGAGCTAAAACTATCTGTTAAACTTCAATATGAGAATGCTCTTGAAGAGTTTAATGTTTCTAAATTAAATTATCAGACAGCAAAGATTTCTTTAGAACAATCAAAAGAAAACTATAAAATTGTAAATAATAGATTTAAAGAAGGACTTTCAAGCAGTACAGATTTAATTAATGCGAACTTTTTATTAAGTCAAGCAAAACAGAGTTTTGATAATGCTTTTTATAATAGGTTTTTAGCAAAAGCTGCACTTGATAGAATATTTGAGAAATAGAAGAGAATTCTTCTATTTTCAT
>CAYZST010000006.1:35862-133150 GCA_964480765.1 uncultured Arcobacter sp.
CCTTCAAATTTAAAACCACTACTTGCTCCACCTTGACCTCTTTTTTTAGAACCGTCTTTGTTAGAAACATTTTCAACTCCTCTAAAATCATCGAACCATCTAAGTTCGGATGGAGTATAGACATTAGATCTAGATTTTTTTGGTGAACTAAAAGTTAAGGAGCTAGTAGAAAAATCTACTTTCTTGTATACTATAAGAGTAACAATAATAATTACAGTAGCTACAAGGGTTTTTAATAGGATACCTAATATAGTAGAATTAGTGTTTTTTTTCTTTTGTGTTTTATAATTTTTTCTCATAATAATCATTATACTAAATAATTATTAATTTTTATTTTAAAGAATTAAATTTAAAACAACAAAAGAGAGTATTTAATTAACCTACTTTTTAAACACTTTGCAATAAACTTCCATTTAATTATATAACTAATGCATAAGAAATAAGTGATTTTTATGCAATTTTAAAAGGAAAACAGATGAATTCTGTAGTTATTGCAGTGAGTGTAATGGTTATACTCTCTTTAGTTAGAGTAAATATTGTAATCGCCCTAATTGTAGGAGCAATTATAGGTGGTCTTTTAAGTGGACTAGGTCTAAATGAGACAATTGAAGCTTTTAATAAAGGTCTTGGTAATGGTGCAACAATTGCTTTAAGCTATGCAATGCTTGGAACTTTCGCAGTTGCAATTTCAAAATCAGGACTTACTGATTTACTTTCAAATATGATTATTAAAAAAGTAAATAGTAATTCTTCTGCTATTGAGTTTGTTTATGTGAAGTATATTATGCTTTCATTAATTTTATTTGCTGCAATATCTTCTCAAAACGTAGTTCCTGTTCATATTGCTTTTATTCCAATTTTAATTCCTCCACTTTTACATTCAATGGCTCAATTAAAACTTGATAGAAGAGTAGTAGCTTGTGTTATTACTTTTGGTTTAGTTGCAACTTATATGTTTTTGCCTGTTGGATTTGGGGGGATTTTCTTAAATGAAATTTTACTAAAAAACTTAACTGAAAATGGTGTTAAAGCAGTTTCTAGTCAACTTCCTATTGCAATGGCAATTCCTGTATTTGGGATGTTTTTAGGTTTATTGATTGCAGTTTTTTTTACATATAAGAAAAAAAGAGTATATGATATTAGTAAGATTTTAGAAGTTGAGTCAGAAAAAAAAGAGGTAAATGTTTTTCATATAGTTATTGCTTTAGTTTCAGTTGTAACAGCACTTGGACTACAATTATATACGAATTCAATTATTTTAGGTTCTCTAGCTGGTTTTCTTATTTTTATTGTAGCAGGTGCAATCAAAGCTGATCAAACTCAAGATTTTTTCTCTAAGGGGCTTAAAATGATGGGAATGATTGGCTTTATTATGATTGCAGCAAATGGATTTGCCTCTGTAATGAATACAACAGGAGATGTGGCAAATTTAGTCTCTTCTACTGTTGAAGTAATTGGAGATAATAAGCTTTTAGCTGCTTTTCTTATGCTAGTTGTAGGTCTATTTATTACAATGGGTATTGGTTCATCATTTTCAACAATTCCAATTATTGCTACAATTTATGCACCCCTTTGCTTAGAGCTTAACTTTTCAGTTATGGCAACAGTTACACTAATAGGAACAGCAGCTGCATTGGGAGATGCAGGAAGTCCAGCATCTGATTCAACACTTGGACCGACATCAGGGCTTAATGTTGATGGTCAACATGATCATATTTGGGATTCAGTAGTTCCAACATTTATTCACTATAATATTCCTCTTATAATATTTGGTTGGTTTGCAGCTGTTTATATTTTTTAATTATAATCTTTAAAAAGTTTTCTATTTATATGAACGAAAGTAAGTATAAATAGAAGCATTACTAAAAACATATAAATAGTAGTATTCCATCCAAATTTTGCATAAATAACTGAAGGTATTATAGAACCAACTGCTCCACCAATATAGTAAAAACTTAAATACATACCAGAAGTTAAAGCTTTTTGTGAGGCTTTTAAAGAGTTTGCTATTCTAGTACTAACTGTATGAATTATAAACATTCCAATGCAAAATAGAAATACAACTAAGAAGAGCAATAGGGCATTTGTACTTAAGAACATTGATGTTGAGATTATAAATATTATAATTCCAACAACAATTGTTTTTAACTCTTTTTTAAAAAATTTAACAATTTTATGAATAGTTAATGAGACAATAATTCCCATTCCATAGCCAAGATATAAAAGACCAATTTGCGTTTCACTTACATCTGGAATTTGCTCTTTTATTCTAAAAGGTAATATATTTAAAAGTCCTGCAAATACAAAGAAGATAGTAAACATTAATGAATAGATTACTATAAATCTTTTATCTTTTAAGATATTACTTATATCATTTAACTTTGGTTTTACTAAGTTTGTATCTCCTTTAAAGTTTAAGTTTTTAATTAATAAAAGAGCTAATAATAAGGCAAAAGATAATGAAAAAAATACAATTCTCCATCCAAATTCTTCAGCAATAAATCCTGAAAAAACTCTTCCTACAAGTCCTCCAAATACAGTAGAGGCAACATAAATAGACATATTAAGCTTTATATTCTTCTTATCACTTGCAAGTATTGCCATACAGGCAGTTAGGATTGCGGGAATAACTATTGCTTCAATTGTACGAATTGTTAAAAAGAGTTTATAACTATTAGCAAAGCATAGTCCTATATTAGTTATTAAAAGTACCATTGAAGCAGTTATAAGTACGGTTTTTGTTTTTACTGATTCTAAGATATAGCCATAGATAATAGGTGAGATAGCTAAAAAAAGCATTATAATAGCTGTAAAAGATGAGGCTTTTACAATTGATATATTAAACTCATGGGCTAATAGGGGTTGAAGTGGTTGTGTGGCATACATTACAGATAATAAGATTGTAATGATATATATGATTATAAGAAGTTCTTTTCTGTTCATTTTAGCAATTGTAACAAAAAGAAGCTTTTAGAGATATAAGTTTATATTATAGCTCCTGAAGCTCCCATTACCTCTTTTGCCTCTTCACTCATCATTGTTGGTTCCCAAGGTGGAGTAAATGTAAGATTTATGTTAACTTCATCAACTTCATCAACGCTAAGTGTCACATATTTAACTTGCTCAACTAAGCTTTCTGCTACTGGACAAGCAGGAGATGTAAGTGTCATGTCAATAGTTACATATAAGTAATTATTCTCTTTTTTCTGCCAAATTTTATAAATCAATCCTAAATCATAAATATTTACTGGTATCTCTGGATCATAAACATTTTTTAATCTTGTAATAATATCTTTTTCAATCTCTTTATCTGTTTTAGTTTTCATATATTTAAGCCTTTATTGCGTACTCTTTTATTTTCTTTATCATTCCTATTACTCCACTTTGTCTATTTGGAGTAATAACTTCAGAAAGACCTAACTCATAAACTATATCCATATCTGTCTCTTTTAGGTTTTCAACTGTTTCATTAGAGAATATATTTAGAATAATATAAATAAGTCCTTTTACTATAATGGCATCAGAAGTACCTTTAAAAAAAAGTTTTCCATCTTTTTTTATACATATTAACCAGACTTGTGAAGTACAACCATGAACTATATTTTCAGGGATTTTATACTCTTCATCAAAGGCTTCTAGTTTTTTGCCTAAATCTATAATATACTCATATTTCTGTAGCTCATCTTCAAAAAAATCTAAATCCTCTTTAACTTTTTTTACTTTACTTTGTATACTCATTTTTTATTTATCCTTTAAAATCTCTATTTTACTTTAGCATGATTAGTGCTTTTTTAAGTGCTTTAATTAATTTATCAATATCCTCATTGTCATTGTAAAAAGCAATTGATACTCTAATAGTTCCTTTCACTCCTAAACTTTTCATAATAGGTTGTGCACAGTGATGTCCAACTCTAAGAGCAATTTTCATCTTATCTACTAAAATACCTATATCATCATGATTAATATTTTTAAAGTTAAAACTTCTACTTCCTATGCTATCTTTTATATCATTGTAAAGGATAATATTGGGAAGTTCTTGTAATTTTTCATCTAAATATTTATATAAATTTTTTTCTATAATTTCAATTTTTTCATAACCAACATAAGTAATATACTCTAAAGCTTTTGCAAAACCAATTACTCCTGCAATATTTTGAGTTCCAGCTTCAAATTTAAATGGAGAATCAAGCAATGTAGAGGTATAAAAATCAACTTCATGTATTGTTGCTCCTCCTGTTTGATAGGGTTCTATTTCATTTAAAAACTTCTGCTTAATATATATTGCACCAACTCCTGTTGGTCCAAAGCTTTTATGTCCTGACATGGCAAAGAAATCCACATCTAACTCTTGTACATCAATTTTTAAGTGAGCAAGAGATTGCGCACCATCAACCATAACAACTGCATTATATTTATGAGCTAATTGTATAATCTCTTTTATATTATGTATTTTTCCAAAAGCATTTGAAATATGAGTAACACAGACAAAACAGTTAGGATTTTTTTTTAGTAATTTTTCAAAATGTACTAAATCAAAATTAAGATTATCATTGTAATTTACTACTTCTAATCCTTTTCCTAAACTTCTTCCTTGCATATGCCAAGGAACAATATTTGAGTGATGTTCTAAACTTGAAATAATAATAGTACTAAACTTTTTTGCATATGATGAGGCAATAAAATTTATTGATTCTGTAATACCCTTTGTAAAGATTATCTCTTTATCCTCTTTTGCATTTATAAACTTTTTTACAGTTTTTCTTGCATTTTCATAGTTTAATGTAGCTTTATTCGCGTCTGTAAAAGAGCTTCTATGAGTATTTGCACAATAGTTTTCATAGTATTCAACTTGTGAATCAATGACACTTTTAGGTTTTTGTGTAGTTGCTCCATTATCTAAATATACAATATCAGAGTTTTTAAAGTATGGGAAATCCTTTTTAAACATAATCACTCCTTTTAAACTCTGTAATAAAATTTTTAATATTTTTATCTATTATATTATCGTAAATTTCATTCTCAAAAGCTTTTAAAAGAATTTGACTAGCAAGCTCTTTTTCTATTCCTCTTGATTGTAAATATAGTAGTTGCTCTTCATCTAAACTTCCAGCTGTAGCACCATGACTCGCTTCAAGTTCATCAATATTTATTTCTAAATGGGGTTGAGCAAAAATTGTTGCATCATCACTTAATAAAATTGTATTAGTATTTTGAAAAACTTTAGAGAAATTTGCACTATTTTCAACTATTGATTTTGCTTGAAAAGTTGCTTTTGACCAATTATCTAAACTATGTTTATATTTAATATTGCTAGTACACGATTTTGCAATATGTGTTATATTGAAATTTGATGTAGAACTTACTTTAGTATTTAGCTTTACAAGTCCTGCAATCTCTAAAGAGGCATTTTTATTATTTAGTATTGAGATATAGTTATTAGTACTATTAATCTCTCCAAGTTCTAAGTTTGTTTGTTGAATTATTGAGTTTTCATTTAAATCATATAAATATTTAATATCTAAAGAGCTTAAATTACTTGCATCTTGATATTTTAGATATGTTAATTTTGCATTTTTTTTTGTAATAATCTCTCTATTAAAACTATATTTTTTATTTGAAATTCCATTTAAAAATAGTTCAATAATTGATATATGTACTCCTTTTTTTATAGTAATTCTTAGATTAGTTTTTTCATCTTTTTTTAAATCATTTATAATAATAATTGGCTCTTTTTGTGCTTTATCAATAATAAGATTTTCATTTTTTAAATTAATTACTTTCATCTTTTATTCCTATTGCTTCATAGCCTTTGCTGTCAAGTTCAAGTGCTAAATTATAATCACCAGTTTTTACAATTTTTCCATTATTCATAATATGAACAAAATCAGGTCTTATTTGATATAAAAGTTTATCATAATGAGTAATCATTAAAAGGGATCTTTTCTTATCTTCTAATAAATCATTTATAACTTTTGCCACAATTTTAATTGCATCAACATCAAGTCCTGAATCTATTTCATCAAGCATAATTAAATCAGGTTTTAAAAGTAGCAGTTGGATTAGTTCATTTCTTTTTTTTTCTCCACCACTAAAACCAGCATTTAAGTCTCTTTGTAAAAGCTTTTTGTCTATATCAAACTTTGAAAGTTCCTCTTTAGTAAGTTTTAAAAACTCAATTGCATCAAGCTCTTCTTCACCTCTATATTTTCTTATTTCATTAGTAGCTGTTCTTAAAAAGTAGCTATTATTTACTCCTGGCACTTCTATAGGATTTTGAAAACTTAAAAAGATTCCTTCCTTTGCACGTTGTGAAACATTTAAGTCTTCAAGTTTTTTCTTTTTATAAATAATTGTTCCATCAGTAATTTTACAATCATAATGTGCGGAAATAGTTTTTACTAAAGTTGATTTTCCTGCACCGTTTTGCCCCATAAGAACATGAATTTCACCAGGATTTATTTTTAAATTTAAGCCTTTTAAAATCTCTTTATTATCAATATTTACTTTTAAATTTTCTATTTTTAACATAACTCATCCTTTAAAATCCCTATTTAAAGGGACTTGATTATTACTTTTAATGTAGTAAAACTCTGTTTTATCCTACACTACCTTCAAGTGATATATTTAATAACTCTTTAGCTTCTGCTGCAAATTCCATAGGAAGCTCTTTTAATACCTCTTTACAAAAACCATTTACAATCATTGCAATTGCATCTTCTTCATCTATACCTCTTTGAGATAAATAAAAAAGTTGTTCATCGGATATTTTTGAAGTAGTTGCTTCATGCTCAATATTGGCCGTTCTATTTTTTATCTCATGATATGGATAGGTATGTGCTTTACAATGATTACCAATTAGAAGTGAATCACATTCTGAGAGATTTCTTGCATTTTTTGCATTTTTACCAATTCTTACTAATCCTCTATAAGCATTAACTCCTTGCATCGCAGAGATACCTTTTGAGATAATTGTTGATTTTGTATTTTCTCCTATATGAATCATTTTAGTTCCAGTATCTGCTTGTTGTGCATGACTAGAAATTGCAATTGAATAAAACTCTCCAACAGAGTTATCTCCTTTAAGTACACAAGATGGATATTTCCAAGTAATTGCAGAACCAGTTTCTACTTGTGTCCAAGAGATTTTTGAGTTCACTCCTTTACATAATCCTCTTTTTGTAACAAAGTTTAAAATACCACCTTTACCCTCATTATCACCTGGATACCAGTTTTGGATGGTTGAGTATTTTATTTGTGCATTATCTAGTGCAACTAGTTCAACAACAGCAGCATGAAGTTGTCTCTCATCTCTGCTTGGTGCAGAACAACCTTCATTATATGAAACATAAGAGTTTTCGTCACATATAATAAGAGTTCTCTCAAATTGTCCAGTATTTAAGGCATTTATTCTAAAATAGGTTGAAAGCTCCATAGGACACCTAGTATTAGGAGGAATATACACAAAACTTCCATCTGAAAAAACAGCACTATTAAGTGCTGCAAAATAGTTATCTGTTGTACTTACAACTGAAGCTAAATATTTTTTAAGTAATTTTGGATGATTTTGTGATGCTTCACTGATAGAGCAAAAGATGATACCAAGTTTTTCTAATTCATTTTGGAATGTTGTTTTTACAGATACTGAATCAAATACAGCATCAATTGCAACACCTGCTAGAAGTTTTTGTTCTTCAAGAGGTATTCCTAGTTTTTCATATGTTTTTAAAATTTCTGGATCAACTTCATCTAATGAATCAAGTGCTTTTTTAGGTGCACTAAAATATGAAATATCTTGATAATCTATTTTTAAATAGTTTAAGTTTGCCCAGTTTGGCTCTTCCATTTTTAGCCATTTTTTATAAGCTTTTAGTCTAAACTCTAATAGCCAATCAGGTTCGTTTTTCTTTTTTGATATAGCTTTTATTACATCTTCATTTAGACCTTTTGGAAAGGTTTCACTTTTAACAAGAGTTTCAAAACCAAGTTTATACTTTTGATTTAAGAACTTTTTTAGCTGTTGATTATTGCCCATTTAAGCTCCTTTTTTAAATAGGATAAAATTACTCCTATTTCTAAGCTAAATTTATCATATGTTCATTAAAATAAAATTAAATAGGAAAATTAAATATAAATAATTATTTTTTAATTTAATTTCAAGATGTTTATATATAAAATAGAGTGAATTATCTGTTTGATTTTTACAAGGAAATAATATGGATACTTTTTATATAAAGAACAAAGATGATAAATATTTTGATGAAGCATGGCAATTATACTTAGATTCCTTTCCTGAGATAGAAAGAAGAACGCTTAGTGAACATCTTGAGATATTAAGAGATAAGAGTTTTAATATGACTTGTTATGTAGAAGAAGAGACTTTAATCTCTATTTTATACTATTGGCAAATATCTTCATATACATTTTTAGAACACTTTGCAGTTAATAGTAAGTTAAGAGGACAATCTTATGGTTCAAAAATTTTAGGTGAATTTATAAAAGATAATAAAAATATAGTTTTAGAAATAGAACCAATTGTAGATGAAATTACACAAAGAAGATTAAACTATTATGAACGATTTGATTTTGTTGTAAATGAGTATGAACATTTTCAAATACCATTTAGAAAAGACTCAAAGAAGTTAAGACTTTTATTGATGTCTCAAAATCAAGTTTTATCAAAAAAAGAGTATGAAGGTTTTTATAAATCTTTAGAAAAATCTCTTAAAAGATTTTAATAATGTTTTATTTTTTAATTTTCGTTTCTAAATAGTTTGTGTAATAAGAAATAGGGTAGGTTAGCAGTAAATATCCTATTGCAAGAGGTATATAACTTTCTAATGTAGAATAGGTATAGGCATTTACTTCTTGGGCATTCATTGTAAATTCACTAATAGATATAATTGATAAAAGAGAGGAGTCTTTTATAATACTTGCAAATTGTCCAGTAAGTGCAGGTAACATTCTTTTAAAAGCTTGAGGAAAAATCACGTAAATATACATTTGTATATTTGTCATTCCAAGACTAATGGCAGTTTCATATTGTTCATAATCAACGGATTCAATGGCAGCTCTTATTATCTCACTTACATAAGCACCAGCAAATAAAGCTAATATTATAGTTCCAACAATATACCTGTTTTCAAAGCCAAGATTATTTGCAAAAACATAGAAGAAGATTAATATTTGTACTAAAAGGGGAGTTCCCCTTATTAATTCAATATAAAATCTTGCAAAAAACCTAAGTGGAATTAGTTTTGAATTTTGTGCATAAGCAAAAAATAGACCTATTATAAAACTCAAAATTAGTGCAAAAAATGAGATGACAATAGTTATTATAAAACCATCAATAAACTTTTGTTTATAGGTATAAACACTCTCCCAATTAAAACTGTACGAGACATTTTTAAACATAAAGTAAAATATTAGAATAATTAAAATAGAAAGAAAAAGTAGGTTAAAAAAATAGACACTTTTAGAAATAGTTCTTCTTTTTTTTAACCCTAGCTCATGTATAAATAAATTTTTTAACTTGATGATAAAATCCTAGAAAAAGAATGGAATACCCATATCATCAAACGTTTTTTTTGCATCGGTTAAATACTTATTGGCAAAAGAATTAAATGTTCCATCTTTTTTTGCTTTATCAATAAACTTATTTATTTCAAGTTTAAGTGGATCATTTTTTCTTAATGCAACTCCCCAATACTCAAAATCAGTTTGAAAAGATTCTAAAATTGGCACTGTTGTATTCATGTTTTTCACATAGTTTTTATAAATAGTTAGTTGGTCATAAATAAATCCATCAGCTTTCCCTTGTACAACTTCAAGAACACATACAGCCTCTTTATCAAATACTAAAATTTCTGCATTAGGAAGATTGTCTTTTGCATAAATATGTCCAGTAGAACCTTTTTTCACAGCAACTTTTTTACCTTTAATATTTAAATCATTAATTGATTTAACTTCAGAATTCTTATTTGCTAAGATTGCAAGTGAAGATTGTGCATATGGGATTGAAAAGTCAATAGATTTTTTTCTCTCAGGTGTTATTGTCATAGAAGAAATAATCAAATCAATTTTTCCAGTTTTAAGTGATGGGATTAGACCATCCCATGAAATATTTTCAATAACTACCTCTCTATTTAAATATGCACCTAATGCTTTTGCAAAATCTACTGATACTCCAGATGGTGAACCATCTTTTTCACTCATTTCAAATGGTGGATAAGCTAGTTCCATCCCCACTTTTAGTATTTTTTTTGTCTCTTTTTGTTCATTATTTATTTCACTTTCATTACAAGCTGTTAAAAAAAGTGCAAGAAATAATGAAGAAAGAATAAAAAGAAATTTTTTCATGATTTTCCTTAGATAAAAAATGGTTTTTATTATCTCATAATAAACTTAAGCTATTATTAGAGATTATTTTGACAAAAAAATTGTAAAAAAAATAATTAAGACTATTTTTATCCTATTTAAAGTACAATTTCACAAATTAATCTAAAATGACTTATTATTATGTAATAATATTTAAGTAAAAAATATCTAAAAATTAGGAATGTGTATGGAAGTATATTTAGATAATAATGCGACAACAAAGGTAGATCCAGAAGTTTATAAAGCTATGGAACCATTTTTTTGTCATATTTATGGTAATCCAAATTCTCTTCATAAATTTGGTGCAGGAACTCATCCAAAAATGATAGAGGCTTTAAACTATTTATATGCTGGAATTAATGCAAGTGATGAAGATGATTTTATTATTACAGCTAATGCAACAGAGAGTAATAATACTGTATTAAAAGGGATTTGGATAGATAGAATTTTAAATGGTAACAAAAACCATATTATTACATCAGAAGTAGAACATCCAGCAATCACTGCAACATGCAAATTCTTAGAAACACAAGGTGTAAGTGTAACTTATCTTCCTGTAAATGAAGAAGGTGTCCTAGAAGCACAACAAGTAGCTGATTATATTAAAGAGGATACAGCACTTGTAACAATTATGTGGGCAAACAATGAGACAGGGAAACTTTTTCCTATTAAAGAGATAGGTCAAATTTGTAAGGATGCTAAAGTACCTTTTCATACAGATGCAACACAAGCTATTGGAAAAGTTCCAGTAGATGTGCAAGCATGCAATGTAAACTATTTATCTCTTTCAGCTCACAAGTTCCATGGACCAAAAGGTGTTGGTGGATTATACGTTCAAAAAGGATATGAGTTAACTCCTTTACTTCATGGTGGAGAGCAAATGGGAGGACATAGAGCTGGTACAGTTGATGTTGCTTCTATGGTTGGTATGGGAGTTGCAATGAAACTTGCAACATCTAAAGAGGCTTTAGAGTATGAGGCTATTGAAGTTAGAAGATTAAGAGATAAATTAGAGAATGCAATTTTAGAGATTCCTGAAACTATTGTAATTGGTGGTAAAGATAATAGAACCCCAAATACTACACTAATTTCAATTAGAGGTGTTGAGGGTGAATCAATGCTATGGGATATGAATCAAAAAACAATTGGTGCATCAACTGGTTCTGCGTGTGCTTCAGAAGATTTAGAAGCGAATCCAGTAATGAATGCTTTTGGAAGTGATAGTGAGTTAGCTCACACTGGTGTAAGATTTAGTTTAAGTAGATTTAATACAGAAGAAGAGATTGATTATGCAATTGAAGTAATTAAAAATGCAATTCATAGATTAAGAAATATCTCTAGTTCATATGCATATACACCAAAAAATCATGCATCACAACTGTAAAAAAAAAGGATAAATAAAAATGGCAAAAAATGATTTAATTACAGGTTCGATTTGGGATGAGTATTCAAATCAAGTAATTAGAAGAATGGATAACCCAACTCATCAGGGTGAAATCACCGAAGAACAAGCAAAAGAGATGGGTGGTAAACTTATCGTTGCTGATTTTGGAGCAGAATCATGTGGGGATGCGGTTAGGCTTTATTGGTGTGTAAATGAAGAGACAGATGAGATTTTAGATTCAAAGTTTAAATCTTTTGGATGTGGTACTGCTATTGCCTCTTCTGATGCAATGGCTGAACTTTGTGTTGGTAAAAAAGTTCAAGAAGCAGTTAAAATTACAAATATTGATGTTGAAAAAGCTTTAAGAGATCATCCAGATGTTCCTGCTGTTCCTCCTCAAAAAATGCACTGTTCGGTAATGGCATATGATGTAATCAAAAAAGCAGCTGGTGCTTACTTAAAAGTTGATATGGAGTCTTTTGAAGAAGAACAAATTATTTGTGAATGTGCAAGAATTACTTTAGGAACAATTCAAGAGGTTATTAGATTAAATGATCTTAAAACTGTTGAAGAGATTACAGATTATACAAAAGCAGGAGCTTTTTGTAAATCATGTATCAAACCAGGTGGTCATGAAGAGAAAGATATCTATTTAGTAGATATTTTAAAAGATGTTAGAGCTGAAATGGAACAAGAAAGATTAAAAGCCGCTGCTGATTCAAGTGCTGCTGGAATTGCTTCATTTGATAAAATGACAATTGTACAAAGAATTAAATTAATTGATGAAGTTTTAGATTCTGATATTAGACCAATGTTAATGATGGATGGTGGAAATATGGAAATCATTGATATTAAAGAGAATATTCCATATTATGATTTATATATCAGATATTTGGGTGCATGCTCAGGATGTGCATCAGGAGATACTGGTACACTTTATGCTATTGAATCAGTACTTAGACAAAAAGTTGATGAAAATATTAGGGTGCTACCTATATAATAGTAAATTATTACATATTCATTTCCAAAGAAGGTCAATGTAAAAAGCATTGACCTTTTTTTATTTTTTTTTATTTAGTTTCTTTTTCTGTTGTAATTAGTGTTTATATTATTTATAGAGTTTGACCTAATTGCAATTTTAGGCGTATTCAAAATGGTAATAGGGGTTTATCTAAGTAGTTATTGATAGCAATCAATTATTATAGTAGAGTTTTTTAGTAGAATTTCATAAATTATAAAAAGGATAATAATGAATGAGACAATTAGCTTATTTTTAACCCAAGATCATAGAGATTGTGATGAAATTTTAGCACAATTAGAAAATAGTGTAAATAGTGAAAATTGGGCTGAGGTTAATAAGAGTTCAAAAAAGTTTTTTTCTGCTATGAAACATCATTTTGCGATGGAAGAGGAGGTTATGTTTCCTGTCTTTGAACAAAGAACTGGAATGCGAGGTGGACCAACTCAGATAATGAAAATGGAACATGCTCAAATGCTTCATGTTATGGAACAAATGCAAGAAGATATCAATAATAAAGATAAAGAGCATTTTTTTGGCTTAAGTGAAACTTTAATGATGTTAATACAACAACATAATATGAAAGAAGAACAAATGCTTTATAAAATGGCAGATGCACACTTAGGGGCTGATTTAGAATTAGTAATTGCTAAAATGAAAGCTTTAGGGAAAGTTTAATGTTCAATGAGGGTTTATCTTTAGATCAGGCACCTCCCATATCTGTTCCTTTTAGGTTTTTTGTAACAGCACCAATTTTTGCAATATTAATTGGTGTCTTAATTTTAAGTAATGATGCAACACTATTATTAAATAGGTATTCAAATTTATCAATTGCTATTGTACATCTTTTTACTCTTGGTATTTTATCAATGATAATAGTTGCAGCTATGCAACAAATGATGCCTGTACTTGCAGGAGCCGTTATCAAAAAACCTTTAATTTTTGCTAATATTGTTCATTTAACATTGACTTTAGGGACTATATTTTTTACGTTTTATTTTATTTATAGTATAAAATTTTTATTAATATTAGGGATTATACTTTTAGCACTTTCATTTATAACTTTTTTCTTTGTTTGTATAAAACTACTTTTTCAAGTGAAGTATTTGACTTCGACTGTTATTGCAATGAGAATTTTTTCTTTAGTAGGTTTTATTACTATTATTTTAGGGTTTTATTTAGCAGGTTCTCATATAAATGATAATATTTTATCTTCCCATTACTCTTTTGTGGCTGTGCATATTCTTTTTGGAATGTTTGGCTTTGCTTTACTTCTAATAATGGGTATTGCTTTTCAAATAATACCAATGTTTTATGTGGCAAAACCATTTTCAAAATTTATTCAAGAAAAAGTTCCTTTTTTACTTCTTTTTTTGATGTTTTCATATATTGTTTTTGAGTTCTTAAATATAGATATTTTAGTTTTGAAATTACTTTTTATTTATATAATATATCTTTTTGCAAGTGATGCTATTAATAGTTTAAATAAGAGGAAAAGACCTATTTTTGATGTAACACTTTTATATTGGAAACTATCTTTATATTCATTAATTATATTTTTATTTGTTTGGGTTTTTATGGCAGATGCAGAGTATTTAATGGCAGTTATCTTTGCATTAGGATTTCTTTTTTCCCTTCTTCAAGGTATGATTTATAAAATTATTCCTTTTTTATGTTGGTTTCACTTAAGTTCAAAAGGATATTTTACAGTACCTACAATGCGAGAGTTAATAGTTGAAAAGAGTATTAAACTTCAGTTTTATATTTATATATCATCTTTATCTTTTTTTATTATTGCTTTTTTCTTATCTTCTATTTTTTTATATATAGCTGCAATACTATTTATAGTTTCAAATATTTTATTTCTAATTAACATTATTTTTGCAATTAAAAAATATATTGATATTTCAAAAACTGATCCAATGGATATATCAAATTTTCAAATGCCTTCATAAACTTCATTTAGATATAATACGCCAAATAACAATGGTGTATTATAAAGGAAGAGTTTAATATGGCAAATGACCAAATACTAAAAAATACAAATGCACAAATTTTAGATGAGTTTAATGCATCAATTATGTTTGATAAAGAGCTTTACTCTCAAGATATTAAAGGAAGTATCGCTCATTCTCAAATGCTTTGCGAACAGGGAATTTTAACCGATAAAGAACAAGAACTAATAGAAAAAGGGCTTCTTCAAGTTAAAAAAGAGATTGAAACGGGGGAGTTTAAATTCTCTTTAGCTTACGAAGATATTCATATGGCAGTGGAGTCAAGACTTACTGAAATTATTGGAGAACCTGGGAAAAAACTCCATACAGCAAGAAGTAGAAATGATCAAGTCTCAACTGATTTTAGGCTTTATGTTCAAGAGAAATCACTTTCAATTAAGGCACAACTAAAAGGGCTAATTGAAACCTTTGTAAGTGTTGCAAGTAAACATACCAAGACTTTAATTCCAGGAATGACCCATTTACAACATGCCCAACCACTTAACTTCGCTTATCATATGTTAGCTTATGCAAATATGTTTAAAAGAGATTTTCAAAGATTTGAAAGCTCATATGAAAGAAATAACTATTCTCCATTAGGAAGTGCAGCATTAGCAGGAACACCCCATAATATAAATAGAGATTCAACTTGTGAAAAACTTGGATTTATAGCTCCCACAGCTCATGCAATGGATACAGTTAGTGATAGAGATTTTGCTTTAGAGATTTTATTTAATATTTCAACTTGTATGATGCATATCTCAAGAATCTCTGAAGAGTTAATTATTTGGTCATCATATGAGTTTCAATTTGTAAGAATCTCTGACGAATATGCGACAACTTCTTCAATTATGCCTCAAAAGAAAAATCCTGATGTTCCAGAATTATTAAGAGGAAAAACAGGTAGAGTATATGGTAATCTAATCTCTCTTTTAACAGTTATGAAAGGCTTACCTTTAGCTTATAATAAAGATACTCAGGAGGATAAAGAAGGAGTTTTTGATTCAGTAAAAACTATTGAAATTTCATTAAAGATTTTAAATGAAGTTATTAAAACTATGATTGTAAATGTTGATAAAATGGAAGCTGCTTGTAAAATAGGACATTTAAGTGCAACTGATTTGGCTGATTTTTTAGTCCAAAAGCAGAATATGCCCTTTAGAACTGCATACTATATTACAAAAGATGTTGTTGCAAAGGCAAACTCTTTAAATAAAGATCTTAGTGAACTTACAATTGATGAGATTAGACAGGCAAATGTTGAGTTAAAAAATATAGATAAAGAGATTGTGATGTATTTAGATTTAAGAAACTCTATGAATGCAAGAAGCTCTTTTGGAGGAACATCAACAGTACAAACACTAGCACAAATAGATAGTTTTAAAGATTGGTTACACTCTAATTAATCTTTATTGAGATATAAAAAAAGATTAGATATTTATATATCTAGCCTTTTTTATAAACTATTTAAAATTATCTTATCCAAGAAACTGTTTAGTTGCTTGGTATAATCCTTGAATATCAGTTTTCCCTATAAACCCATCAACTCCAATTTGATCCATTTTACTTTTAACTGCATCAGTAGTCATTGATGAATTAACCACAACAGGAATATGTGAATATTGAGAACTAGATTTAATAAACGATGCAACTTGGAAACCATCTGTTTCAGGCATTTCAATATCAGTAATAATTAGTCCAATATCATTTGCATCTAACTCTTTTATTCTTTGAATTAGTTGTGCACCATTTGTATAAATTTCATAATTAGCTTTAGCTTTTTTAAAGAACTTAGTTAGTACTTCTCTAGCAACTCCTGAATCTTCAGCTGCTAAAATTACTTTTGATGTATTAAACTGTGATTCAACATATTTATTTAAAGTATCTTCTCCATCATCAGTCCATCCTAAATCTTTTAAAAGTTGTTCAGCATTAAATACTGTACATAACTCATCTTTATTGTCAACTTTTACATATGTTGTGTAAGTAATTTTTGAGTTTGTTTCTTCAGTGTGTCTTAACTCTTCTGTTGTTTTTTCAACAATATCAAGCATATCCTTAATTAAGAAACCAACTTTTTTATGATTAAATTCACAATAGATGATTAGTTTATACTCTTTTGTTGCTAATGTTGGTAAGCCCAACCAAGCATCCAAATTAATTAAAGTAACTGGTTCACCTCTAATTGTGGCAATCCCCGCAACTACATTAGTATCAGAAGGAGTATCGTTGATTGTTATCTCTTCGGTGATAATAAATGCTTTAACTTTTGCAATGTTTATTGCGTAAATATTATTATGACCAGTGTAAAACACCGCTAATTGTTGTACATTTCTCAAATGACCTTGTGTCATTTGTTCAACACTATTAATACCGCTCATAAAGACCCTTTAATTGGTTTAATTAAATTATATTCCTTTTTTTCTTATATTTAACTTTAAAAAATTATTTTATTTTTTCTTATTTATGATTTTTTTTACAACAATAGATGTAATCATAAGCCCAAAAGAGCCAGTTACTGCTTCAAAACTCCCTTTTTCTATGCAACTTGGTTTTTCACTTGAAAATATAACTTTAAACTTTTTTTTAAATCCAAGTTTTTTTAATTCATATCTTATCTTTCTAATAAATGGATCATTGTAGGTATCCCAGATAGATTTATACTCGATTTTACTTGGGTCAAATCTCTTTGCACCTCCACTTGTACTAATAACTTTGTTATAATATTTGTTGATAAGATGAACTTTTGGTTTGATATCATCAATTGCATCTAAAATATAATCATATGATGAAAAATCAAAGTTATCAATCCACTCTGGAGTGATTTTTACATGAATAGCTTCAATACCAGGATATCTCTCTTTTAAGACTTCTACTTTAACTCTATCAATATTTCCATGGCTTCCAAGTTGTCTATTCATATTTGATTCTTCATAAGTATCAAAATCTACAATTGTAATTTTTGTTACACCTGTATTGAATAATGAATCTAAAGCAAAACTTCCTACTCCTCCAACTCCAAGCAAAATGATTTTTGCATTTTGAAGTTTTTGAAAGTTTTCTTCACCAAAAAGTTTTATTGTTCGGTCATATCTTTGCATATTTACTCTTCTTATAATAGTTTTTATTTATTAAAATTTTGATATTATATCAAATTAAATCATTAAAAAAATAAAACTATTTAGGAGGCCTTCAATGGATAAAGAGCCAATGACTCGTGTAGGTTATGAAAAAATCACAAATGAATTAGATTTTTTTAAGAGTAAAGAGAGGCCAGAAACAGTAATTGCTCTTGATGAGGCAAGACAATTAGGTGATTTAAAAGAGAACGCAGAATATCATGCAGCAAAAGAAAAATTAGCATTAATTGATGCACAAATTGCAGAGCTTGGTTCAATAATAGCCAAAGCTATAATAATTGACCCAGAAAACTTACCTCATAATAGAATTAGTTTTGGTTCAACAGTGGAGTTACTTGATGTTGACACTGAGGAAGAGTTTACTTATTCTATCGTAGGTGGGGTTGAATCAAATGTTGATAGAGGACTTATTTCGTTTAATTCTCCTTTAGCAAAACAACTTTTAGGAAAAGAGGAAGGGGATGAAGTAAGAGCTGAGCTTCCAGGTGGTCAAAGAACTTTTGAAATTTTATCCGTAGGATTTAAGGAGCTTAAATTATAATGAATATTGCAATTATAGGAGCTAGTGGTTATACTGGATTGGAACTTATAAAAATATTAATAAATCATCCGAAATTTAACATTACATATATTGCAAACTCAGTTGGAGAAGAGAATATTCAAAATCTTCATCCTTGTTTAAAAGATGTATTAAATGTTGAAGTACAAAAAGCAGATGCAAAAGAGGTAAAAAAATATGCAGATTTGGCTTTTCTAGCACTTCCCCATAAAACTTCCATGTTTTTTGCAAAAGAGCTTTTAGAATTGGGAGTAAAAGTTATAGATTTAAGTGCTGATTATAGATTAGAATTAGAAGTTTATGAAAAGTACTACTGTGCACATGAAGATAAAGAACATTTAAAAGATTCAGTTTATGGATTGCCAGAATTTTATAAAGATGAATTAAAATCTGCGAAATTAGTTGCAAATCCTGGTTGTTATCCAACAGCATCACTTTTAGCACTTCTACCTTTTGTAGAGTATATAGAAGAAGGAACTCCTATTTTCATCGATGCAAAATCAGGAGTAAGTGGAGCAGGTAAAAAGCTTAGTGAGGTTGCACATTTTGTAAATTTAAATGAGAATCATCATGCTTACAGTCCCTTTAAACATAGACATATGCCAGAAATAGAAGAGAAAGTAAAAAAGCTTAAAAATAGAGATTTTCAAATAAATTTTGTACCTCATTTATTGGCTGTTACAAGGGGTATGTTAGTATCAGTTTATGCAACATTAAAAGATGAGATTGATGTAGAAAAAATTTTAGAAGATACATATTCAAATAGTGAGTTTGTTAGGGTGAGAACAACTCCTGTTGATTTAAAGTCAACTGCTGGTACAAATTTTTGTGATATTTTTGTAGCTAGAAATGGTAAAGCATTATTTATTAACTCTTCGATTGATAATCTACTAAGAGGAGCTTCATCACAAGCTGTGGTAAATGCAAATCTAATGTGTGGTTTTGAAGAGGGTGAAGGGATTCCTAGAATAGCCTATGTACCTTAATGTTTTAGATGATTCAATTTTTGTTGCAGATTCTCATTATAATGAAAAAAATCAAGAGTTTTTAATTTTTTTAGAGAAATTACTTTCTAAAAAGATTAAAACAAAACAGCTATTTTTAATGGGTGATATGATTGATTTTATTTCTGGAGAGAGTAAATATTTTGTAAAAAAAAATCAAAAGATACTTAATAGTTTAAATGAACTTTCAAAATCAATAGAAATAGTTTATTTAGAGGGGAATCATGACTATAATCTAAGTTTTCTTTTACCAAATGTTAAGGTTTTTAATAGGGGGCAACAACCAGTTTTAGCTAATTATAAAGGAAAAAGTGTAGCTCTTTCTCATGGAGATAATTTTACTCCATGGTATTATAACCTTTATTGTACAATAATTAGGAATAGAGCATTGTTGATTTTTTTAAATATGATTGATTTTAATAACTTTATATCAAAAAAAATTTACTACTTTTTATTAGAAAAAAATATTTGTTCAAAAATGAAAAATTTTGAAGAATTTGCAAGGAAGAGATTAAGTAATTATAAAGCTGATATAGTTATTGAAGGTCATTTTCATCAAGGGAAGCAACTTAAAGTTAATAAGCAACTTTATGTGAATATTCCTTCTTTATGTTGTGACAAAAAATATTTTATACTAAAAGATAGCTTTTTAGGAGGGGATTTATGAGTGATTTAAATATGACTATAGTTTTAGCAATTATAGTTATTATTTTTTTATTACTAATATTAGTAATAATTTATATTAGTAATAGTAAAAAAGAGATAAAAAAAGAGTATAAAAGTACTAAAATAGATTATGTTCCAATGCCTAGCTCCATTGGTATGTTTTTTCCTCAAAATGTAGAGCGAATTGGTAAAAGGGAAATTATAGGTATAGTTAAAAATATTTTTAGTTCATACAAATATTTTGACTATAAATCAATGAGTTTAGATGAACTTGACAAAAAAGAGTGGCACTCTTGGCAAGTCTCTTTATTGTTACAATGTTTTAAATGTGATGAGGAGTTTTTTATTTCTAATCAAAAAGAGATTTTCCATCCTTTTTTATTAAAGGCTTCTGAAGATGAAGTAAAAAGTTTTATGAATTCTATTTTAAAAAAATATAAAAATTATGTTGAAATTAATAAAAGTAAAGATGATTTATGTAAGGATTATATTTGGTCAAATAAAGATGTGTCTATAATCTTTTATTTTTTAACAAATTATAAAAACTACAAAAAATAAGGATAAGTTATTGCTAAATTTAAAGTAGAGAGTGAATACTCTCCTTCAGGGGACCAACCTAACGCAATAAAAGAGATTAGTGATTCTATTTTATGTGGAAATAAATATACAACTCTTGAAGGTGTAACTGGTTCAGGTAAAACGTATACTATGGCTAAGGTTATTGAAAAAGTTCAAAAACCTACACTTATAATGACACATAATAAAACTTTAGCTGCTCAGCTTTATTCGGAGTTTAAACAGTTTTTCCCGAATAATCATGTAGAGTATTTTATTTCTTACTATGACTACTATCAGCCAGAAGCTTATATCCCAAGAACGGATCTTTTTATTGAAAAAGATTCATCTATTAATAGTGAGCTTGAAAGATTAAGACTTAGTGCAACAGCTTCTCTTCTTAGTTTTGAGGATGTAATTGTTATTGCTTCTGTTTCTGCTAATTATGGTTTAGGAGATCCTGAAGAGTATAAAGCGATGGTTCAAAGAATAGAAGTTGGTTTTGCATACTCTCAACGTGAGTTTTTACTAAAACTTGTAGAGATGGGTTATAAAAGAAATGACTCTTTTTTTGATAGGGCTGATTTTAGAGTAAATGGAGATGTAATAGATATATATCCCGCATATTATGAAAATGAATTTATTAGAGTAGAGTTTTTTGGTGATGAAGTGGAGTCTATTACAAAACATGAGTATTTAACAAATGAGAAAACAAAAGGGCTTGATGAAATAGTTATTTATTCAGTTAATCCCTTTGTTGTATCAAATGAAAGATTAGCTACTGCTGTTAAACAAATAGAAGAGGAGCTTGATGAAAGATTAGAGTTTTATCAAAAAGAGAATAAACTTGTAGAGTATCAAAGGTTAAAACAAAGAGTAGAGTTTGATTTAGAGATGATTGAGGGTACAGGTATGTGTAAAGGGATTGAAAACTATACAAGACATCTTACTGGACAAAAAGAAGGAGAGGCACCATACTCACTTATAAACTATTTTGAACAAATGGAAGAAGATTTTCTACTTATAGTTGATGAATCACATGTTTCTTTACCTCAATTTAGGGGAATGTATGCAGCAAATAAAAGTAGAAAAGAGGTATTAATTGAGTATGGTTTTAGGCTTCCAAGTGCAATTGATAATAGACCTTTAAAGTTTGATGAGTTTATAAAAAAGGCTCCAAGTTTTCTCTTTGTAAGTGCTACACCAGCAGAATATGAGATTGAAAAAAGTGAAGTTGTGGTACGCCAAATTATTCGTCCAACAGGATTGCTTGACCCTATAATTGAGATTATGGATAGTGAATATCAAATAGAAAAACTACATGATGAGATTAAAAAGGTAATAGAAAAAAATGAAAGAGTACTTGTAACAGTATTAACTAAAAAAATGGCAGAAGAGCTTACTTCATATTACTCTGATTTAGGAATAAAAGTAAAATATATGCACTCTGATATTGATGCAATAGAGAGAAATCAAATAATAAGGGAGCTTAGAAAAGGTGAGTTTGATGTTTTAGTTGGTATTAATCTTTTAAGAGAGGGGCTTGATATTCCAGAGACTTCACTTGTGGCTATTTTAGATGCAGATAAAGAAGGCTTTTTAAGAAGTAGAACATCTTTAGTTCAAACAATGGGAAGAGCTGCAAGAAATCAAAATGGTAAGGTACTCCTTTTTGCAAAAAGAGTTACAGATTCTATGCAGTATGCTATTGATTTAACAAAACAGAGAAGAAAAGTTCAAGAGAGATATAATAAAGAACATGGAATTATTCCAAAAACTACAAAAAGAACATTAGATGAAAATTTAAAACTTGAAGAGTACGATGAAATAGCTTGGAAAAAGCAAAAAATGGAAAAAATGCCTGCTAGTGAAAGAAAAAAAATACTTTTAGAGTTAAATAAAGCGATGACTAAAGCTGCAAAGGATTTAAACTTTGAAGAGGCCATTAGACTTCGTGATGAGATTAATAAGATAAAAGGCTTATAGGATGAATATAGGAATTTATATATATGATGATGCCGAAGTTTTAGATTTTTCAGGTCCTTTTGAAGTATTTTCAGTTGCCAATAGATTTTTAGAAAAAAAACATAATCTTTTTTTTGTAAGCCAAAAAGATAAAATTATTACAGCAAGGGGTAACTATAAGGTTTTAAGTGATTACACCTTTGAAAATCATCCGAAAATAGATGTTTTAATTGTTGTTGGTGGAGTGCATACAGGTGAAATGCAAAAAGATGAAGTTATTTCATGGATTAGAGAACAAAATAAGAGTGTAGAGATTATAGCTTCCGTATGTACAGGGGCTTTTTTATTAGCCAAAGCTAAAGTTTTAACGAATCAAGAAGTAACTACTCATTGGGAAGATATAAAGGATTTAAAAACTCTATTTCCTTCTCTTATTGTAAAAGAAAATGTTAGATGGGTAGAACAGGACAAGGTTGTAACATCAGCAGGAATATCTGCTGGTATTGATATGAGTTTACATCTTATTTCAAAACTATATAGTTTTGAATTAGCAGAAAAAACTGCAAAACAGATGCAGTTTGATTGGACAAAAAATAGATAAAGGAAAAGAGTATTGCCAAGATTAAAAAAAGCAACAAAAGAAGAGATTCAAATTATTAAAGAGGCTTTTCAAAAGAAGTATTCTGGAGCTGTTACAGAGTTAGAGTATAGAAATGATTATGAACTATTAATAGCAATTATTCTTTCAGCTCAATGTACAGATAAAAGAGTAAATATTATAACCCCAGCACTTTTTGAAAAATATCCAAATGTATATGAACTTGCCACTGCTTCTTTAGATGAAGTAAAGGAGCTTTTAAAAACCTGTTCTTTTTTCAATAATAAGGCAAAAAATATTATAAAAATGGCACAAAGTGTTATCTCGGATTATAATGGAGAGATACCACATAATCAAAGAGAACTAATAAAGCTTGCAGGGGTTGGAAATAAAACAGCAAATGTCTTTATGATTGAGTTTGAAGGAGCTAATTTAATGGCTGTTGATACTCATGTATTTAGAGTCTCTCATAGGCTTGGTCTCTCATATGAAAAAACAGTAGAGAAAACTGAAGCAGAGCTTGTGAAAAAATTAAAAGATGATTTACATATTTTTCATCAAGCAATGGTTCTTTTTGGTAGATATACTTGTAAAGCGATTAATCCTGAGTGTGACAATTGTCTATTTCCACATATTTGTAAAACTACAAAATCATTTAAACCTCAGTAAATAGAAGTTTAAATTTTTATATAGTTTTTAATTTCTTTATTGAAGGTTATTTACTTTTACAATCTTCTTTTAGTTTTTCAAAATTCTCAAAAACATAGTCATCTTGAATTTTTCTGACTTTTACACTTTTTATATTACAAAAATACTCTTTATCATCTTTTTTAATAATATAGTTAAAATCATATACAAAATTTATTTTTGAACTTACATTTTTATTGTTTAGTCTTTCAAAAGTAAGTTTTAAAATTTTTATCTTTTTCTCATTCTCATATTTTGTTTTAAATTTACTTGGAACTTCCTCTTTTTGATTCTCTAAAAAGTAAACTCCTCCTAAAGTAGGAACAATTACAACGATAATCAAAATGATAAACTCTCTTAGTTCAAACTTCTTATTGATTTTATAGATTATTAATGCTGTAATAATAAGTGAAACTGCAATAAATGCTAAAATTTGCATAGATTTACCTTTTTTTTAATTTTTTTTTAAATTCATTTGCTGATAAGTATTTAGATGAGGATTTATGTTTTGGTAAGAAATCATCTTCTAATACTTTTTCTTCAAGTTTTTGTTTATAGTTATTAGTTGATGATGAAGATGGAGATTTTACATTTTTTGTTTTATTAAGCTCAATATTTTTAATAAGCCCACTTTTTAAATTTTGTAAAATATTTAAAACTATACTTAAATTTTTGTCATCAATGTTTAGTGTAACTTTTGCCATTAATCAAAATCCATTCTAACTTGAGTTTGTCCAGTTGTACAAAACTCTTCATCTATTTGTTGTGCAATTGCTGTAAAGTCAACATTATTTATATTTTTTAAAGTTTTCATTATCTGTTTTTTTCCATTAATTAACTCTTTTGATTTTATACCATGTGAAATAGATAGAGTTGCTTCAACAAATGCAGAAAGCTTATCACACTGTTTTAGTGCAATTCCATCAATTGCATTATATTTATCCATATTATATTTCGATATATCTTCTACTTTTTCTATTTTTTCATGATAAATTCTATTTTCAAATTCATCTTTAGTACCATCGGGGAATAGACCTAAGATATAGCAAAACTCATCATGAATTGAACTAGGAATATTTGGTAGTATAGCATCATTTATTTTTTTGATTTCATATTCAGCTATTATATCTGATAAATCATCAACAGAGTATTTTACAGGAGTAATTATATCTCTTGTAAGTGCTTCTGGTAAATCATGAAAAAGAGATACAAAAAAGTTGTTTTCTAATCTTTTATCACAAGCCTTTATATCCAAAGAATAAAAATAAGAGAAAATAGCAACAGTAAGCATATGTCCTAATACTGAAGTTTCAGGTATTCTTGGCGTTTGTGCCCATCTTTTTTGGAATCTTAATCTTCCACTTAAATCAACAATTTTTGCAAGTTTTTTATTTAGCACAATTTTTCTAACACCTATTAATTCATAATAGTCTTCCATCTCTTCTTCTACACTTTTTTTAACATCTTCTATATCTGAAAGAAAAGCCGAAGTTTGATAAACAATTGAAAACTCCCATCTTGTAGAAAGATAAGAGGCTGCTTTTAAAATAAATCTCTCTTTTTTGTACATATTTGGATTATTTAAATAATCTTCAAATTTTTGTAAAAATACTCCATTGCTAATTGAGGATAAAGATTTTTCAAGATTTTTTATCACCCATGAATTAATCTCTTTTGCTCTTTTTTGTAAAGCATTTCTAAAAACATCAGGTCTAATATCAGTTACTACCACTCGTCGTAAAAACTCAAAAATTCCAGCTTCAATAAGATGAGTATAGTTTATATCATCCTCAAATTTAGCAATAAAGTATGCGATAATCATTTTATGTGCTTGTTTATCAAGTTCAACAAGTTCAACCATTCTTGGATAATCATTCCATCGTTGAATTGAAGCTGAACTAAATATATAATCTATGATTTTTGGATTTATCATTTTTCCTCATCTCTTTTATCATTTGAAAAAAATATCATTTTTTTACCTAGCAACATTAAAGCGACCACTGTTAAAACTACTAAATATGCGACTCCATCTTCTCTCATTTGAACTCTTTTATTTTCTACAACTTCCAAATAGGGTGTTTATTTTTTCAACTCTTCCCTCATGCCTTCCTCCTTCAAAACTTGAAGAATCCCAAGCATTAATAATAGCTTCAATCATTCCATATCCTGAAACTCTTTCTCCTAAACAAAGAACATTAGCGTCATTATGTTCTCTTGCCATTTTTGCAGAGTATTCATTATGGCAAAGGGCAGCTCTAACTCCATCAAATTTATTAGCAGCCATAGACATTCCAATTCCAGAACCACAGATTAAAACACCTTTGCTTCCTTTATTTACAATAATCTCTTTACATAGTTTTGCTGCAAAATCTGGGTAATCAACTCTATGTTTTGTAGTTGTTCCCAAATCAATTACTTCATGTCCTCTTGCTTCAAATAGCTCTTTTACATAAGCTTTTAAATCAATACCTGCATGGTCAGCTGCAATAAAATATTTCATTAGTAGATTCCTTCTTTATGATTAATTTCGAACTCTTTTCCTATCATCTCTTTTTCTAAAGAGTCTATTGTTCTAAAAACTCTATTCCATCTAATCTCTTTATTTTCATCCCAAGAGAAGTAAATAAACCAAGGCTTTCCTACTATGTATTTATATGGAACTGTTCCCCAAAATCTTGAATCGTTTGAGTGATCTCTATTATCTCCCATCATGAAAAATTCACCTTCAGGAATTTGAATTGGAAGCATATCAAATAGTTGAAAAGGTCGTAAACCAGCATCTCTTTCTACTGATGGATCATTATGAACTCCAGGATGTTTTTCTTTATATGGATCAACAACAAAAAGTCTATTACCAACTTCAATAACTTTATTTTCTGGATAGTTTGCTTTTACATATGCATTTCCTTCTTTAGGGTGAAGTAGAAGGTGTTTGTCCTTTAATGCTATAATATCTCCACCAACAGCAACACATCTTTTAACATAATGTATATTGTCGTTTTTAGGGTATCTAAATACTACAATATCTCCTCTTTGTGGTTTTGGTCCTTCAATTAGATGTCCATTATTATTAAAATCAGGTAAAACTTGAAGTTCAAGCCATGGAATTCTTGGAGTTGGTACACCATATGAGAACTTTTTAACAAATAGCATATCTCCTATAAGAAGTGTATTTTTCATACTTCCACTTGGAATTACAAATGCTTGCGCAATAAAGAATATAATTGCCAGTACAATTACAATTGTGCCAATCCATGAATTAGACCAGTTATAAATTTTTCTTAACATCTATTTACTTTCTCTTTTTTTTCTTAATTTTGTAGCTTTAAGTGTATTTTTTAGTAGCATGGCAATTGTCATTGGTCCAACTCCACCTGGAACAGGAGTAATGTGAGAACATTTATCTTTACAATCTTCAAAATCAGCATCACCTGTAAGTTTACCAGTGTCAAGTCTATTAATACCAACATCAATAACAATCGCTCCATCTTTTAACATATTAGCTTTTAGTAAGTGGGGAACTCCAACAGCAATTATTACAATATCTGCTGATTTAGTATGTGTTGCTAAATCTTTTGTTCTTGAGTTACAAACTGTCACAGTTGCTTTTGCATTAGTTAAAAGAGATGCCATTGGTTTACCAACAATATCGGATGAACCAATTACTACTACATTTTTTCCACTTAATTCAATACCATACTCTTCAAACATTCTCATTACACCAAATGGAGTAGCTGGCAAAAAAGTATCAAGGTTTGAAACCATTCTTCCTACATTGTATGGATGGAAACCATCAACATCTTTTAAAGGGTTAATTGCTTCTAAAACAACGGTTGTATCAATATGTTTTGGTAATGGTAATTGAACTAAGATACCATCAAGTTTTGGATTATTATTCATCTTTTTAATAAGTTCTAATAACTCTTCTTGTGTTATAGATGAATCTTTTGTATGTACTTCTGAGTAGATTCCTACTGCTTCACACGCTTTATGTTTACTATTTACATAAGTTGCACTTGCGGCATCATCCCCAACTAAAACAACTGCGAGACCAGGTTTAATATTCTCTTTTTCTAATAGTTCAGAAACTTCAACTTTTACCTCTTCTTTAACTTTATTAGATAATAATTTTCCATCTAGTAGTATCATAGGTTTTTAGCCTCATATATATTTAATTTTAGGTTGATATAATAGCTAAAAATTTTTTAATTTAGGTTTACACAAGTTTATATGAGCAAAGTTCTTTTCTTAATATTTTTCTTATCATTATCTTTGTTGGCTAATAGTATTGATAATTCATTTATTACTAAATTTGAATATGGTGCAATGCTTTATGAAAATCCAAGAGGGGTAGGCTGTATTAAGTGTCATGAAAAGGGTGATAAACCAGTTGTTATTGCTGAATATAAACAGAAAGATAAAAAGAGTAAAAAGATAATTAAAAAATCAATTATTGCTCCTGCAATTAATAGTGTTAGTTATGAACTTTTTCTAGATAAGATGACAGCTGATAAAACAGAATCTAAGATAATGCCTACTTATTTTTTAACTGATGAAGAGTTAAAATCTTTATATTACTACATAAAAAATATAAATAAAAGATAGGTTAAACAAACTTTTATAAAAAAATCAGTAAAATCACGCTCTTAAATAAAATCAAAACAAAGGAAAGTTATGTTAGAGGGTATCGTAAGAGATAGTATGACAAAACAAGCTACAAAAGCTTTAAGAAAAAATGGTTACTTAATTGCAAACATCTATGGTAAAGGTTTAGAAAATGTTAATGCGGCATTCAAAAAGAATGAATTCATTAAATATTTAAGAAACAAAGATAATATTGCTTTTGATGTAAAAGCTGGTGATAATACTTTTAAAGTAGTGGTTCAAGAGTATCAAAAATGTCCATTAACATCTGATTTATTACATGTTGATTTAATGGTTGCACAATCTGGTGTTAAAACTGCATATAAAGTTCCTGTAACTGTTGAAGGTACACCAAAAGGTCTTAAAAACAAAGGTCTTTTTATTTATCACAAGAAAAGAATTCCTGTAAAATGTACAATTGAAAATTTACCAGAGTCTTTTCATTTACAAATTGCTGAACTTGACACAGGTGATTCTATTTTAGTAAGAGACATCGAATTCCCAGAGGGTGTTGAGTGTTTCTTAGATTCAAGAGTACCAGTAGTAGGTGTAATTAAAGCTAAGTAGAAATGTACTTAATAGTAGGTCTTGGAAATATTGGTGAAAAGTATCAATTAACTAGACACAATGTAGGATTTTTAGTTATTGATGAGATAACTAAATCTCTTACTACTTCAAATATAACTAAATCAAACTTCAAAGCTGAGGTTTTAAAATCAGGCTACACTCTTTTTGTTAAACCTAACACTTATATGAATCATTCAGGTGAATCTGTAATTGCTATTAAAGATTATTATAAAATTGATATAGGGAATATAATTGTTATTCATGATGATTTAGATTTGCCATTTGGAACTGTTAAGTTTAAAATAGGTGGTGGTCACGGTGGACACAATGGTTTAAAATCAATTGATTCTTATATTGGAAAAGAGTACATAAGAATAAGAGTTGGTATCGGAAAACCTCTTAGTAAGGTTGATGTGTCAAATTATGTGTTAAGCAACTTTTCAAAAGAAGAATTAAATAAATTAGAAGGTATAATCTCTCATACAATTTTGGCAATAGAAGCATTAAAAAGTGAAGATATTGACGTTGTAAAATCAAAATTTACATTGAAATAATATGAGCATACTAACTAAATATATTTTAAAAAAATATCTATTATATTTTACTATAGTTTTGACTTCTCTTCAACTTTTTTTTGTAGGAATAGATTTTTTACAAAATAGTAAAGGTTTACCTGATTCTGCAAATTTACAATTGTTATATTTAATGTACAATAGTTTTTTTACACTTACATTAACTCTACCCTTATCTCTTGTTTTTGGCTGGATTGTAACACTTGTGATTTTTGTAATGAATAATGAACTTGTTGCTTTTACAGCTGTTGGTGCGAAAAGATTTAATATTTATTTTCCTGTTGTTGTAATTTCAATGGGGCTTTTAATTGTTTTAATATTAATTCAAATGACTCCTATGGCATACTCTTATGAACAGAAGAAAAAGATATTAGATGGAAACTATTTTTCAAATACTAAATCAGATATCTTTTTGAAATATGATGATAACTATATCTATTTTGAAAAACTACTTCCAATTAAAAAAGAGGCAGAGAATATTCATATTTATAAAATAAAAGATAAAGATATTCTCGAAACAATAATTGCCAAAAAAGCTATTTTTCAAAATGATAAATGGTATATAATTGATGCAAAAGTTATAAAAAAACCTAAGGAAATGAGTTTTAATACTTCTAAATTAGAGGTTAGATATGAGAAGTTTTTAAATACACTTGATGGATTTAAGCCTAAAATATTAGATAATGTTTATGAAGAAAAATCCACTTTTTCAATTATAGATGCAATATCAGCACTACTTTTACTTTCTAAGCAAGAGGTTAATACAGATAAAATAAGAGCTGCAATATACTATGAGTTAGTTATTCCATTTTTTATTTTGCCACTTATTATGTTAATTTTTATTTTTACTTCATATAATAAAAGATTCTTTAATGTGGGAACATTCACCTCTTTTTCAATTTTTTCAACATTGGTTGTGTGGGGACTATTTTTTATGCTTCATAAGTTTTCAAATAGTGGAGTTTTAAAGCCAGAAGTATCACTTTTAGCACCAATAGCTATTTGGTTCTTTATTTCATACATAATTTATAGAAAAAAGAGTAGCCAATAATGGGGAAGGCAAAAGCATATGGAATCTTATTATATAAATTAGAGAAAAATTCAGCTAAGATTTTGCTTTGTAAATCAGTAAAAAGTTTAGATAAATGGGGTTGTTTAAAAGGTGTGCAGTTTTGTAATGAAACTGCAAAAGAGTGTGCAAAAAGAGAGTTTTTTGAAGAGTGTGGTATTAAAGTTGAAACATATCTTTTTGAAAATTACTTTTTTCAAGAAAATGAGGATAAAGATGTAGGTATATGGATTGTTAATGCTAAAAAAATTATTGGTATTAATAGATACTTTAATGAAGATAAATTACATGATACCTATTTATCTTGGGAGAATTCAAAAGTAAAGTTTTTTAATATTAAAGATTTACCTTTAATAAAGAGAAAGCAAAAAAACTTAATTAAAGATATTAAGGATTTTTTGCAAAATAAGCATCAATACCGTTAGCAATTCCTAAAGCTAGCTTCTGTTGATATTTTTTATTATATAATCTTTTCCCTTCTATAGGATGAGTTATATATCCAATTTCTATAAGTACTGAGGGCATTTGAGCTCCAACAAGTACCCAAAAAGGACCTTCTCTAACTCCACCGTCTTCAACATCTTTATAAAGTTCTCTTGCACTATATAACATATTTTTTTGAATATCAATTGATAATTTATGAGAGGCTGTAATTCTTGGTCTATTAAGTGATTCAAGAAAGACCTTTTTCGTAGAACCACTCATTGACCTAATATCGGATTTATTTTCTAATGCTGCAACTCTTTTTGCTCTTTCACTTCTAGCAGGACTTAAGAAAAAAGTCTCTATTCCTTTTAGTTCGTTTATTTTAGTTTTATGGGCGGCATTTGCATGAATAGATAAAAATATATCTGCTTTCTTTTTATTGGCTAAAACAGTTCTATTTTTAACTTTTATATATTTGTCTGTATCTCTAGTTAAAAAAACTCTGTAGCCTCTTTTTTTAAGAAGTGTTTCCAAATATTTAGTTACTTTAAAAACAGCAGTTTTTTCATACTTTTCATTTGTACCTACTGCACCAGAGTCTTTTCCACCGTGACCTGCATCTAAAACTATAACTCTATTTTTATTAGCTTTGATAGTTTTAGATGGTTTTGATAAAGGAACTTTTGTTTTTGATATTTCTTTACTTTTTTTGTTTATATCTAATACTTTAATTACAAATTTTTTATTATTTATAAAATAGATTGTTTTTAAATTAATCTTATCTTCTAAAAGTATTCTAAGAGTGTTGTAGTTTTCTTGTTTTATAACAATTTGTTTTACACCATCAATACTAAGTTTAGTAGGTTTTGCATCTTTAAATCTACCTTTAATATCATAAATATCTTGATAAGCAGACTTCTGTGTTTTTTCAAAAAACTTTATGTAGTCTTTTGAAATTACTGTGTTAAACTCTACAATAATTGCATTATCTTTTGTGACAACTGATTTTATAGTATAGTTGTTAGATTTATTTGTATTGCTTTTAGAAATTTGTGGTTTAGTGGTTTTTTTTTCACTTATACTATTTTTTTGTATTTCAATCTTTTGAATCTTTTTTTCTTTAATTTCTATTGGTTTTATAGGTTCAGATTTTTTTGTATATTTTGATATACTGCCATTATATCTTCTTAATTCTTTTTTATATTTAGTAACATCTTTTTTTAGTTTTTCACCTGTAAAAATTAAGATTTTTAAGTTTTTTATTTCATCTTCTTGATGATTATTTAATACAGCTCTTAAGTAATTCATACGTGCAGTATTATATTCTTGCATATAATCTTGAGCAAAGAGGGGTATATTAAGTATTAAAAAAAGAGTTAGAAGAATAAATTTCTTAAAAATTTTATTCTCCTTTTGTTAGTTTTTCCATTAATTCATGAACAGAAATAATTTTATTTATTTTATATCCATTTGCTCCTGTAAAGAATAGACCTGTATCTAAATCACCTTGATAAGCAGCACCTAATCTATCAGCAATACAGTAACCTACTGCTCTTGCTTCTTCTCCTCTATTACATGGTGCGACACAGTTAGAAATACAAACAACTTTAGGAGCAGTTCCTTCTTCAATGCTCTTTTGTAAGTTTGTTCTTACACCTCTTGCTGGAAGTCCAACAGGAGATTTCATAAGTTTAATATCATCTTTTTTTGCTTCAATAAGTACATTTTTTAGTTTTGCACTTGCATCACATTCATAAGTACCAATAAATCTTGTAGCCATTTGTACACCTGCACAGCCCATTTTTAAAAATTTATCAATATCATTTTTATCCCAAATTCCACCAGCAGCAATTATAGGAATGTTTTCACCCCAATTTTTTGCTTCTTCAATAACAGGACCAACGATATTTTCTAGTTGTGACTCTTCCTTAAAACAATCTTCATATTTAAAGCCTTGGTGTCCACCACTTAAAGGTCCTTCTACAATAATTGCATCTGGTATTCTATTATACTTTTTCCATTTTCTACAAATTAATTTAAGTGCTCTAGCTGAACTTACAATTGGAACTAAAGCTACATCTGGATAATCTTGTGTAAACTCAGGCATATTAGTAGGGAGACCAGCACCTGTAATAATGATATTAATACCAGCTTCACATGCATCTTTAACCATTCTTCCATAGTCATTACATGCATATAAAATATTGCATCCTAATGGAGCATCCCCACATATTTTTCTTGCATTTTCAACAATTTCAAAAAATGCTTCTTTAGAGTAAAAGTTCATAACATCTTTAGGTTTATTTTTTCTAAATACAATATTTACATTTTCACTAACATTTTTATAATAACCTGTACCAACAGATGATATAACTCCAAGACCACCCTCTTTACTTACATTTCCAGCTAATTGATCCCAACTAATTCCAACACCCATTCCACCTTGAATAATTGGATGTTTTATTTCATATTTTCCTATTTTCAAAATTGGCCTTTTATTTTATTATTATCTTAGCGAAATTCTTTTTACCTTTTTGTAAAATATATTCACCTGACTTTAAATTTAATTTTTCATCATTTATTTTTTCTTGATTTAAAGAGACAGCATTTGCTTTAATATCTCTTCTTGCTTGGGAAGTTGAATCTACTAGTTTTGAGTCTACTAAAGCTTGGCAAATCCATATGCCTGCATTCATCTCAAACTTTGGCATATCAGTAGGTATGTTTTTTTTAGCAAAAACTTTTTCAAATTCAGTTCTTGCACTCTCTCCACAGCCTTTTCCACAAAACTTATCAACAATCTCCATTGCTAGAACTTCTTTTACTTTTTTAGGGTGTAGTGAACCGTTTTCAACACTTTGCTTTAGCTCTTCAATCTCTTTTAAAGATTTCATTGATACTAATTCATAATATCTCCACATTAGTTCATCAGAAATTGATAAAACTTTACCAAACATATCATTTGGTTTATCAGTTACACCAATATAGTTACCAAGTGATTTAGACATCTTTTGCACACCATCAAGACCTTCTAAAATAGGCATCATTAGAACTGCTTGTTGTTTACCTGTATTATATGCTTTTTGTAGAGTTCTTCCCATTAATAAATTAAATTTCTGATCAGTTCCTCCAAGTTCAATGTCAGTTTCCATTGCAACTGAATCATAACCTTGAAGTAATGGATATGTGAACTCACTTACAGCAATTGGTGTATTACTTGCATATCTTTTTGAAAAATCATCTCTTTCTAACATTCTTGCAACTGTTAAATTAGAAGCAAGTGAAATAAGTCCACCAGTTCCTAACTCTTTCAGCCATTTTGAGTTAAACATCACTTTTGTTTTTTTAGGATCTAAGATTTTAAATACTTGATCTTTATAAGATTGAGCATTTTCTAAGACCTCTTGTTCTGTTAATATTTTTCTTGTTTCACTTTTACCAGTAGGGTCACCAATTGTTGCAGTAAAATCACCAATTAAAAATTGTACGATTCCTCCAAACTTTTGAAAAGTTGCAAGCTTCTGAATTAAGACAGTATGTCCTAAATGTAAATCTGGAGCTGTAGGGTCAAATCCTGCTTTCACGTAGAAGTTTTCACCTTTTTCATAATAGTTTTTTAATAGTTTTTCAATTCCTTCTAAATCGATAATTTCGGCTGTTCCTCTTTGAATTTCTGCTAGAGCCTCTTTAATCTTCTCTTCCATTTATCCTCTTTTCGTGTGTTAGAAAACTTATTTATTATATGCATCTTTTTTTGAGAAAAATTCAATTACTTTTGCTTTTCTCTCGATGATTTTTCTTACCTCTTCGACATTTGAATTATTCACCTCAAATTCAATATCACAATATTGTCTGTAAGAGTGTTTTTCTCTACCATATTCAATAGATAATATATATCCCTCATATTGACTCATATAGCTTAAAAGTCTTGCTAATTCACCTCTAGTATTTGGTAAACTAACAACCATCTTATATTGGTATAGAGTATCTTTCGTCCATTTGCAAAATAGCATTTCCTCTTTACTCATAATTTTTTTATATGCTTTATCACACATCTTATGATGAATAACAGCTTTGTTTCCTTCTTTAAATGCTACTATTTCATCTGCAAATTTTGGATGACAACAATGGTCAAATAATACTGAATTAATACTAAAATTAGAATATATGATCATATTATCAAATTTATGTTTTTTGATTTTACTTGTATATATTTTAAATCTAGCTACAAAACCATGTTCTTTTATGATTTTTTTTTCAAATTGATGTTTTACATGTTTAAAATAATCAAGTATTTGAGGTATTTTATATAATGATTCAGCCTTATATACATCTGTTATATTTTCTATATTATTAGAGAAAACTGTATTTATTATATTTCTACCACTTAGTTCATCAATCTCTTTTAATCTTTGTGAACATAGAACTCTAATTTGTTTTTTTGCTCTACTAGTTTTAACTAAATCGATCCATGAGCATCTAGGTATTGAATAGCCAACTGTTTTTATTGAAACTATATCTGAACTATGAAGTTCTGTTAATAGAGGCTTTTTTATTTTGTTAATATAACACTCAATTGCATTTTTACCTACATCACTATGGACGGCAAAGGCAAAATCTAAAGCTGTCGAACCTCTTGGTAAAATAAATGTATCTCCATGGGGAGAATACACTACTATCTCCTCTGAATATAAATCTTCTTTTGTATCATGATAAAACTCTTCAATATTTTCATTTGAGTACTCTAAAGATTTAAGCCAATTTAAATTTGGTTGTTGTTTTGCACCAATTTTATACTTCCAGTGTGCTGCAATTCCATACTCAGCAACTTTGTGCATTTCAAAGGTTCTAATTTGAACTTCATAGATTTTTGAGTTATAAAATACTGTTGTATGAATTGTTCTATACCCATTCTCTTTTGGAGTTGATACATAATCTTTAAATCTAGATATCAAAGGTTTGTACTCTAGATGTAAAAATCCTAAAACTTTATAACAATCTATATCATCTTCAACTAAAATTCTAATAGCTAGTAAATCAAGTACTTCATCTATATTTACACCTTTTCTTTGCATTTTTATGTAGATGGAGTAGTAGTGTTTAATCCTACTATAAATTTGTATTTTATTTAAATCAAAGCCATTTTGTTCAAGTATTTTTTTTACTGATGAAATAAATTTATTGAAAGTTAATTGAATAGCGTGTTCTTGTTCTTTTATAAAATTATCAATTTTCTTATACTCTTCTGGATAGATATAATAAAAAGCTAAGTCTTCTAGTGTATTTTTAATTGTTGAAATACCTAACCTATGAGCAATTGGTACATAAACAACTAAGGTCTCTTCCGCAATTCTAACTTGTTTATTTTGAGGAAGTGCTTCTAAGGTTAACATATTATGAAGTCTATCACATAGTTTAACTACAAGTACTCTTACATCATCAATTGAAGCGATTAGCATTTTTCTAAAACTCATTGCAGAAGATAGAAGTTTTTTATTTGAACTTGAAGGTATTAATTCATGTTCTCTAATCTCATCAATTTTTGTTAAGCCATCGACCATATGGGCAATCTCTTCACCCCATCTCTCTTTTATGTATTCTAAATCATATTTAGTATCTTCTACCACATCATGTAATAGTGCAGTAGCAATAGTGTTCTCTTCATTTGAAAAATGTGAAGCAACACAGGCAACTAAAATTGGATGAACAGAATAGGGTTCACCACTTTTTCTAAATTGTTCTTCATGGGCTTTAAGAGTAAAATCGATGATTTCTTGCAGTTTTGGAGTAATATTTGCTTCTGTGTTTAGAAGTTTTATAGCATCATTTAAATTTTTGATACTTTGTATTTTATGAATAAATGGATCCATATTTTCCCTAAGAGTTATAAAAGCTAAATGCTTTTATAACTCTTTTTTGTTTACTAAACCTTCGATTTTTAGTAAACCATTTGCAATTTCATCAATTGCAATATCTGTATATTTCATATTTTGAGTATTTTGTTCTAATAAAGGTTTTGCACCTTTACTTAATTCATCTGCTCTTTGACCAACAGCAATTGCTAAAATATATCTATCATTGTTTACTTTTTTTAAAGCTTGTGACATTCTCTCTTCTAATCTCATTTTTATCCTTTATTTAACGATTGAACATTTACTATAGTCGCCATTAATAATATTTAATAGGTTACCTTTTTCATTCATATTTGCTACAACAATTGGAAGCTTATTATCTTTTGCTAATGCAATTGCAGTATCATCCATAACTTTAATATGATCTTCTAAGGCCATATCATAATTTATTGTATCAAGTTTTACTGCATCTTTGTACTTCATTGGATCCTTATCATAAACTCCATCTACTTTCGTAGCTTTAATTAACATACAGGCATCAATTTCAGTTGCTCTTAATGTAGCAGCAGTATCTGTTGTAAAGTATGGATTCCCTGTTCCTGCAGAGAAGATTACAACTCTACCTTTTTCAAGGTGTCTTGTCGCTTTTCTTACAATATATGGTTCAGCAATTTGTTCCATTTTAATTGCTGTTTGAAGTCTTGCACTTAAGCCTTTGTGCTCTAAAGCTTCTTGCATAGCAACACCATTAATTACAGTTGCTAACATTCCCATATAGTCGGCACTTGTCCTTTTGATAACACCATCAGCAGCAGCAGTTACACCTCTGATAATATTTCCTCCACCAATTACAATACCAACTTCAATACCATTATCAACTAACTCTTTAATCTCATTTGCAATATAATCAAGGATTTGAGTGTCGATACCATATCCATCAGCACCAGCTAGTGCTTCACCAGAAAATTTTACAAGTACTCTTTTCTTCATCTATATCCTTTAATAGTTGTGCGATTTTATCTAAATCTTTCTAAAATTTTAGTTAAGTAGATTTAACTTAATGCCCATTCATAAAATGGTACTACAAATATTTCATTCTCTTTATATTTTATATGCTCACTATTTGAAACAGTTACAATATATACTTCTTTGATATTTAAATCATCAAGTTGTTTTTTGATTTTTTTTAATTGAGCTTGCATAAGAGTAGAATTAAAGAAGGGAATTGATACAATTGCTAACTTTTTAGAAGGGATATAAAAATCAATAGAATCTAGATAAAATATATCATTGTAATTATTTATCAATTCTAAAAAAATAATATTTGTAAGCTCATTTTTAAACTTTTTTTTGTGACTAATTGCATTGAAATAAGCACTATTATATGAGTATATTTTTTTTGTCACTTTCTCTTGATTATATTTAGGTACAAAATATATGATTCTTTCATCTTCAAATCTTTTACACTCTTCATAAAATTTATCTTTTGAGATTTTAATTTTCATTTTAAGGGATTGAAAAAGCTGGTTTAATGATTTTTTTTCGTCAATATTAAATATTAGAGTTTTTAGTATCTCTTCAGATGTTTTATTAGGATTAATTAGTTTTAAAATATCTTGAAGCTCTTTTATACAATTATAATCGTTTTGATTAACTATTTGAGGAAGATTACCAAATTTTAAAAATCTATTAAAATTATGAGTAATATTTTGATTTTTCTTCTCATGCAAAAGATACTCTTCAAAGTCTAGTGCGTTTAGAAATAATTTTTTATAACCTTTTAAATCTCTATATTTATTGCTTGTTATAATAACACTAGTGCAATATGGAATTTTAAAATCAAAACTAAAATTTTCTAAAACAAGAACTTTAATTTTATTTCTAAAAACATACTCTTCAAGATGATTAACAATCTCTTCTTTATTATTTCTGGTATCATCAAAGTCAATGTATAAAAACTCTTTTGCATTGTAATTTGATAAATAATCATATATTAAGTAGCTTTTGCCTGTTTTAGGTGCACCTAATAAGATTGTTTTTGGATGAGTTATTCTAACTTTACGTTCAATAAAGTTTATTTTTGAAAACTCTATTTCATGACAGTATTCAAGGCTAGTCATTATTTGATTTGTTATTATGTAAAGTGATAGCTTCTTTTATTGCATTAATATAGCTTTTACAACTTATTGTAGTATCTTTTTTATATGCAATATCAAAGGCTGTTCCATGGTCAACGGAAGTTCTAATAATTGGAAGATTTAGGCTAACATTTACACTTTCATCAAAATATAAAGCTTTTAGTGGTATTAATCCTTGGTCATGGTACATAGCAACAAAATATTTAAAATTTTTTCTTGACATAGGAGAAAATGCAGTGTCAGGAACAAAAGGTCCTTTAAATATATCTTTATTAAGCTTTTTATTAGCATTTTTTATTGCTTTAAAAATTTCTACTTCTTCACTTCCTAAAACACCATTATCACTTGCATGGGGATTTAAAGCTAGTACAGCAATTTTTTCTGCTTTGATGCTTTCGTAAAAATTTAATAAAAAAGTAGTTAAACTCTTTTCATTAATAGAGTTTGCAACTTTTTTTAAAGGAATATGCTCTGTAAAAAGTGATACAAACATTTCTTCGCAACCAAGCATCATAATTGCATTTTTGTCAAAATAATCCCTTAAAACTTCAGTATGACCCTTGTATTTTATCTTTGCTTTATTCCAAGACTCTTTATTAATTGGTAAAGTACAAATTGCATCTACTTTTTTAGTATTTGCAAGATTAATGGCTTTATAAAATGAATCGTATGAATATTTTCCACTTTTTTTAGAAACTTTTCCAGGTTTTATTTCAAAATCACCTTTTATAAAATAGGTATTAAAATCATCAGGAATTTTTCTATCTAAAAGTTTCGCTCCTTTTTTCAACATGATTTTGTTAATACAGTAAATAGGTTTACAAAGCTTTGAAATTTTTCTATGAGATTTTAATGCAATTTCTAAACCAATACCATTTAAATCTCCAATTGATATTGCAATAGTTGGTTTAACTAACTCATTTTTCATAACAGTTTTTTCATATCTTTAATAGCATTTTCAAGCCCAGTGAAAACTGATCTTGCAATAATACTTTGTCCAATATTTAACTCTTCAATTGTTTTTATTGAACTAATCATTGTTACATTTTGATAGTTTAGACCATGTCCAGCAGAAATTTTTAATCCTAACTTTTCCCCATATATGGCAGATTTTCTAATCTCTTTTCTTGCTTTAAATAAAAGTTGTTTTAACTCCTCCCTTGGAAGTTCTAGCTCTTTAATAGTGTGCTGTGAGTTTTGCAAATTTCCATATAGCATAGCATAGATATTAGCAAAAGTACCAGTATGTAGTTCTATCCATTGAACTTCTAGTTTTGAACTTAGCTCAATCATTTTTTTATTTGGATCAATAAATAGTGAGACTTCAATTTCATTATCATGAAGTTTCTTAACTGTTTTTTTTATTTTTTCAAAATTTCTTTTTAAATCTAAGCCACCTTCTGTTGTAACTTCTTCTCTTTTTTCAGGAACAAGGGTAGCACGATTTGGTTTCAATTTACAAACAATATCTATAATTTCATCATCAATTGCACACTCTAAGTTCACAGGAAGTGCTGATTGCGCACATATTTTCTTGGCATCATTATCATGAATATGTCTTCTATCTTCTCTTAAGTGAATAGTAATTTGATCTGCACCAGCTAATTTGCAAATTCCTAGTGCATCAAGTGGGTTTGGATCATTTATTTTTCTAGCTTCTCTTAAAACAGCAATATGGTCAATATTTACACCTAATAACAAAATATATCCTTTAATCTGTTTTTGTTATGATATCTAAAAGTTATTAAATTAAAAATTGGATTTACAATGAAATCTAATAATCAAATAAAGAATATTAAGTTAAAAAAAACAAATTCTCTTTCTAATAATTCTCTTTAATCTTAAACAATTTTTTTACACCTAAAATTTTTTAAATTATATAATAAAAGTTGAGATTTTTTAAAATAATAATGTTTTTATAAGAATAATTATGATATTTATTATCAAAAAAATAAAGGTTAGAAATGCCAATAATTATACAAGAAAGTGAGTATTCGGAAAATGTTGAGAAGATATATCCTTTGGATATTTCAAAAAAAAAGAGTCTACAATTTAACAATAAAAACTTTCAACACTCATCTTTTCACCATTATCGTACAAATTTTAAAATATCATATATGTTTTTTAATTCTTATTTTGAAAAAGATACTATTATGAAATCTAAACATGAAGCTGATGATCTTTCATTTATAATGTTTAATTATTCACAACATCCTAGTAAGATTGAAGATTATAGTAGAAAAAGTGAGTATATTCTTAAACCTGAATATTACATAATAGGAAAGGTAGATGAGAACTTTCAATCTTTTAATACCTATTGGAAAAATAAAAAGTATTGTATACACTATATCTTATTTGATAATAAAATGTTTCAAGATTTAGTTAAAGAGAATTTAAATGAAAAATTATTGTATAGAGTAGATGGTTTTGAAATAAAGCAGGAAATTCCTATTAATACATTGCAGAAGTTGATTTTAGATGATTTACCAACACTCTTTTTTCTAGAAGGGAAACTCCAAGAGTTATATTTAGAGTCTAAGATTATAGATTTGATTTATATTACTGTTAATGATATAAAAAAGCACTTTTTAAAAGAGAGTTTTGAACTTAATCTAAAAGATATTAAATGTCTACATAAAGCAAAAGAGATTTTATTAAGGAATATTTCAAGTCCTCCTTCTTTAAAATCATTGGCATATCAATCTGCTATTAATGAATTTAAACTAAAAAAGGGATTTAAAAAACTTTTTGGGAATACTGTATTTGGTTTCTTACAAGAGTATAGGCTTAATGAAGCTAAAAAACTACTTTTAAATAATGAAATAAATATCAATGAAGTATCTTTAATAGTTGGATATAAAAATGTTAGTCATTTTAGTAAAATCTTTAAAAAATATTTTGGTGTAACCCCAATGCAAATCAAAAAAAATCAAAAAAAAGTTTATATATAAATGATTTTTTATCCTATGCTTTTAATAGTAAAGATAATTATTCAAAAATTATTTATATATTAGTTAAAAAAATCCTTTTAACACAAAAAATATATTGATAATTATTATTGTTTTGTATATAATAGGGTAAATTAATAGTTATGCACTAGAGTAAATAGGCATAACAACTAATATAATGGATAACTCAAGTAACATGTATTATTTACAAGAATCAAATTTTCATAAAAATATTTATTTAAAAAAACAATGAAAATAAACTTATTTAAAACATATAAAAGTTTCAAATGCATTTTAGAAATGAAAATGGTACAAAAAAATATAAAAGAGTTCATAATCAAAAGTAGTGCTATTTTAATCACAACATTCATTAAATTAAAAGACGTGAAATATAATTTTTAGGAGTAATAAATATGGAAAATTTACATCAGGTATTAGATTCTTTTGCTCTAAAATATCCCCAAAAAACAGCTATACGTTTTTTAGCAAGAGGAGAAGAAGAGACTGAGTCAATAACTTATCTACAACTACAACAAAATGCACAAGCAGTAGCTATTGAATTACGAAAGCGATATAAAAAAGGAGATACAGCACTACTTATCTTTGATGCAAGTATTGATGTAGTTATTGCATTTTGGGCTTGTGTGTATGCAGGAATTGTCCCAGTACCAATACCTATTCCAAATGGTAATAAAGGGATTAATAATGTAGCTCATATTGTAGAGGATGCCAATATTAGCTTGATTATTAGTCATGATATTGTAGAAAATCGTTTATATAAAAAGTTTCAAGAGCATGACCAATTAGAAAAATTATTTTGGCTAATGGTTAATCAAAAAGATATTGAACTTACTACTACTTTTGAAAAAGAGTTGTATTCGCCTAATCATTTATTACTATTGCAATATACTTCAGGTTCTACAAATAAACCAAAAGGGGTTAAAGTATCCCATCATAACATGATTTCCAATCAAGAAGCTCTAAAAGAAACCTTTTATAGTGATGAAAATATGGTTATAGTTAGTTGGTTACCATATTACCATGATATGGGATTAATTGGAAAAATTATACATGCAACTTATTGTGGTGGTACGCTTATTTTAATGCCACCAATTACATTTATTCAAAATCCATTTCGTTGGTTAAAAGCGATAAGCACGTATGGTGGAACGCATAGTGCTGCTCCTAATTTTGCTTTTGAAGATTGTTTACGAAGTATAAGTGATGAACAATTGAACAAATTGGATTTGAAATCTTGGAAAATCGCCTGGAATGCTGCTGAACCTATACATGCAAGTACGATTGTAAAATTTTGTAGTAAGTTTTCACAATGTGGATTTGATGAAGAGTCATTAACAACAGGTTATGGAATGGCAGAATCTACATTGGCAATTGCAGGTGCTAATAGAAAATCAAAATTAAAACTATTAGCAGTAGATGCAGATGAATTTAAATATGGAAATATAAAAGTTATAGAAAAACTTTATATTAATAGTGCATTAAAACAGATAAAACAGCATAAAAAAGTAGTAGTAGATTGCGGAAATTGTATTTCAAAACATCAGATAAAAATAGTTGATCCACAAAGTTGTCTATTATGCTCTAATTATAAAGTTGGAGAGATATGGTTTAGTGGAGAAAGTGTTGCCAATGGCTATTTGAATAAAGAGAACTTAAGTCAAGATACATTTTGTGCAACAATACAAAATAATGATATTAATAAAACTTTTTTACGTACAGGGGATCTTGGTTTCTTTGATGAGGATAATAATCTTTTTATTGTAGGGCGTGATAAAGATATGTTAATTATCCATGGAGAAAACTATGCTCCACAAGATTTAGAGTTTAGTGTTTCTAATTCCCATGAGGCTTTTGTAGATAGTGGTTGTGCTGCATTTTCTGTTATGTCTGAAGAAAAAGAAAGAGTTGTTATAGTTCAAGAGATTAAACGTACACAAAGAAGAAGAGTTGATTTTGAAGAGTTATTATCTCATGTAAAAGAGACTCTTTCACAAGAGTTTCAATTACAACTATTTGCTTTAGTTTTTATAAATCAATCAAACTTACCTAAGACTACAAGTGGAAAAATACAACGTAGATTATGTAAGCGTTTATTTTTAGATAACGAGTTTACTCCTCTATATTCTTGGTATCTAGAACAATTAGATGATGATCAACTATTAGATGAAAAGTTACATAATCAAGAGCATCAAAGTAATATTTTATCAAATCAAATATCTTATGAAAAATTGATTAAATGGTTAGAGCAATGGATAAAAAAAACTATTCCTTCTGTTGATAGCTTTGAAAGAACCAATAATTTTTCTAGTTATGGTATGGACTCTAAAACTATTGCAAAGATGATTTATGATTTGGAAAAATTTATTGGATATGAACTTGATCCTACACTATGCTGGAATTATCCAAATCCTGATGAATTGACAAATCATATTTTGAATCAAATAACACATAATCAATTCTCACCATTATTAAAGTAAAAAAATGAATATGAAAAAAATTGAAATAAATAAAATATATGAACCTATAGCAATTATTGGAAGCTCTTGTCGTTTACCAGGAGGAGCAAATAGTTTAGATGAATATTGGCATAATTTAAGTACATCATATGATGGTATTATTGATATTCCAAGTCAGCGTTGTTTGCAAGAGAGTATTTATGCATCTACACCGCAAGTTGGGAAAAGTTATGCTAAAAAAGCTGGTTTAATTAATAATATAGATGCTTTTGATGCAAAATTTTTTGGTATCACAGATGAAGAAGCAACTGCCATGGATCCCCAACATCGTTTACTACTAGAGGCAGCTTGGCATGCCCTAGAGGATTCATCACAATTAAAAAATAGTACTCTACTAGGACAGACAGGACTTTTTGTTGGTATTGCTACAGATGATTATACTCATATTGGAATGCATAGTCATGATTTAAATAAAATTAATACTTATACTACTTTAGGTTCATTACGTTCAATTAGTGCTGGTCGTGTAGCATATCATCTTGGTCTTAATGGTCCTGTTAATCAAATAGATACTGCTTGTTCTTCATCTCTTATGGCAATTCATCAAGCGTGCCAAAGCTTACGTTTGAATGAAGCTGATTGTATGTTAGCAGGGGGTATTAACTTATTAATTTCTCCCCATACAATGATATCACTAAGTCAAATAAAAGCACTGTCTTTAACTAATTGTTGTAGGGTTTTTGATAATAGTGCAGATGGATATGTACGGGGTGAAGGTTATGGATTAGTGGTACTAAAAAGACTAAGTGATGCTAAGGTAAATAATGACAATATTATAGCTGTTATTAAAGGCTCATTATCCAATCATGATGGTGCTAGTAATGGATTAACAGCACCTAATGGTTTAGCACAAGAGAAACTGTTACAAAAAACCCTTAAAATTTCTAATGTTGATTCTCAAGAGATTAGTTATATTGAAACCCATGGCACTGGAACTCTATTTGGTGATCCAATAGAGGTTAATACTATTATTAATGTGTATGGTAAAAATAGATTTGAAGACAATCCACTATTTTTAGGTTCAGTAAAAAGTAGCATTGGACATTTAGAAGCAGCAGCTGGTGTTGCTGGATTGTTAAAGGTTTGCTCATCTATAACAAATAAGCAACTAGCCCCTAATTTAAACTTTTCAACACCTAATCCTTATATTAAATGGAATAAGGCTCCTATTAAAGTTGTTGATACATTACAAGCTTGGTCTAATGATACTAATAGATTAAGAACAGCTGCTATTAGCTCTTTTGGATTTAGTGGAACAAATGTGCATATGATTATTCAAGAGTATGAAGATGAGTATCAAGATTTAGTAGTAAATGAGTTAGAAGATAAGCTCTATTTGATACCTATATCAGCTAAGAGTCCAACATCTTTAAAAAACTTAGTAAATAAATGGTTAAATGCATACTATTTAGCTGATAAAACAATTGATACTATATCATTTAGTGCTATTACTACTAGAAAGCATTTTAAATATAAGCTATTAGTTTTAGCTAGAGATTATAAAGATTTAATAGCTAAATTAAAATCTTGGAATGAAAATCAAGAAACAGAGTTATTATGGAGTAGTATTGATTTTACACCGCTTAGTAATAAATACAATATTAATAAGAATTATATAGATGCCATAAATAACTACTTTATGAATGATAGTATTAACTGGAAAGAGTTATACGGTAATAATAAAATTCCCCATTGTAAATTGCCAATTTATACATTTGATAGAAAAAGTTATTGGTGGGATGCTCTTTATGATTTTATTAAAAAAGCTTCTAATAAACAAATACAAAATGAAAATATATCATATAAGCTAAAGTGGGAAGAATATTTTCTTGATGAGAGCCAATCTATTAATGATAATATTCATATTATTGCTGATACTAAAGAGGATAGTATAATTAAATTATTAGAAGATTTCTCGGATGATTTAGCTTATATTTTTATTAAGACAAAAGATTTTTTAAATAAACCTATCAATGAAAATACAAACTATATATATATAATTGATATAGATAATGATACGGATATGTTTGAAAATAGCATATCTAAAGTGTGGTCTATAACACACTATTTTCTTCAAAATAATAAATCATCTAAAATATGGATTGTTACAAAGCATATAAATAATTCATCAATTTGGGGCTTATTTCGCTCATTAAAATTGGAGTTAGAAGATAGTTTAGGTGGTATGATTGATATGCCACAAAATATAAATAGGAATACAATAAACAAAATGTTTATGTGCATATCTAGGCAAGATGGTGAAGATCAATACCTACTTCACAATGAAAAAGTATATGTTCCTAGATTATTACCCCAGAAATTAGAGGTAGTAAAACCATTCTCTTTTGATAAAAAAGCTTCATATAAAACAAAAGAACAGTTTAGTCAATATTTTATTGATATTGTTAGCCAAACATTAGAAGTGAACAAAAATGAGATTTCAACTACGCAAAATCTATTTTCAATTGGTCTTAATTCAATGCTTTCAATGTATATTAGACAAGCACTTGAGGGAGACTTAAATCTAAAGACAGAGCCTACACTATTTTTCAAAAAGCAGACTATTGAATTATTAGTTGAATATTTATGGGAACAATATCAAAGTAATAATATGCTTAATGAGCAAATAGATGAAATAAATGGAAAAACAATATTCTTATTTAGTGGTCAAGGTACACAATATCCTGGAATGGGAAAATCACTATATAATAGTGATGAAGAGTTTAAACAGTCAGTTGATTATTGTATAAACTTTTTACAAAAAGAGTTTAACTTAGATTTTAAATCTATTTTATTTGATGAACAATCTAATCTATTAAATCAGACAAAATATGCTCAATTAGCTTTATTTATTATAGAGTATTCTTTATATAAAAAGTGGCAAAAAGAAAATTTTTTTGTAGATTATTTTATAGGGCATAGTATAGGTGAGTATGTTGCTGCTTGTCTTGCTGGTGTATTTAGCTTAGAAGATGCACTAAGGCTTTTAAAAGCTCGTGGGCAACTTATGCAGTCTTTGGAAGGTCATGGGGATATGTTAGTAGCCTTTGATTCTCTAGAAAATATACCTGCTTTACCTGATTGTTTAGATATAGCAGCTACTAATAGTCCTTGGCAAACAGTTATATCAGGAGATATAAATCATCTTAAAAATTATGAGCAACAATTATCAAAAAGAAAAATAAAAGCACAATTATTAAATACTAAACAAGCTTTTCATTCTAAAATAATGGCTTCTATATTAGAAGAGTTTCATAGTGTAGCTAGTAAGGTAATTTATCAAGAACCAAAAATACCAATTATTACTAATGTCAATGCTAAAGAAGATATAAGCTATATGATGAGTGCTAAATATTGGTCAGATCATATTATAAGTACTGTTCAGTTTGCTTCAAGTATTCAAAGAGCTTATGAAAAAGGGTGTAGATTTTTTATTGAAGTTGGACCTGGCAGTGTTCTTAAAAATCTAGCAGAACAAAATACAATGCAAAAAGATAGTAAGTGTTATTATTTTAACTCTTTGATTAATGAAGATAATTCTAAAGAGTATTTAAATCAACAAATAGGAAATTTAAAATCATACAAAAAAAGCTTGCTTAGTCCAAAAGATGAATTAATAAAAGAGGATTTTTTTAAGCCTATTACACATAATGCAAAGGATATTTTTAAGCCTTTTGTTTTAACCCCTATGCAACATGCTTATTGGATAGGGCGAAATAAAGAGGTTGCTGATGGTGGCGTTGCTATTCATATGTACTTAGAACTTGATATAAAACAGTTTAATAAGGAACGCTTTACTAATGCGTGGACAACACTTATTAGAAGACATGATATGTTACATGCCATGGTTGACAGAAATGGTGAACAAAGGATTTTAGAACATATACCAAAATTTACTATTATGGAGTATTGTTTAAAACAAAGTAATCAAAAGCAAAAAGAGAGATACTTGCAAGATGTACGTCAAGAAATGTCACATCAAAATGTATCACTTGAAAAATGGCCTCAATTTGAATTACGAATAAGTCACCTTAACGATAATAGTTCAAGGGTACATATTAGTATTGATGGTTGGTCTATTGATGGTTGGAGTTATCAAATCTTATTTCACGAGTTACATCAACTCTATCTTAATCCTGAGGTTAAACTACCTTCTATTAATATTAGTTTTAGAGATTATGTTTTACAGCTTAAAAAAATAGAAGATAGTGCATTTTATCAAAAACATTTAGACAAATGGATAGAGCGTTTAAAAGTATTACCAAAGGCTCCCCAGTTGCCAATGAAAAAGGATGAAACCAATAATACCAATCGTTTTAAAAGATGGGAACACTTTATTAGTAAAGAGCAATATATATCACTAAAACAAAATGCAAATGATAATGCATTAACTATAGTTACAACTCTTCTTTCAGCTTATGCATGGGTACTTAGCCGTTATAGTAAGGAACATAATATTACACTTAATATTCCACGTTTTAACCGATTAGCATTACACGCTGATATTAATCGTGTTATTGGAGAGTTTGCTAGTTTTACTTTACTTGCTTGCACAAGAGACAAAGATACAACGTTTAAAGAGTATGCAAATAGAATACAAAAACAATTATGGGAAGATGTGGAAAATCCATGGGTTTCAGGTGTTACTTTATTAAGAGAGTTGGCAAAGATTACTAAACAATCTAATGTAGTGATGCCTTATGTTTTTACAAATATGCCAGAACAGAGTCTTGATGGTAAAAAGTTAGAGTTTTTAAATGAATGGGGTAAAAGTGCAGAGATTCCATATTTTTTAACCCAAACGCCTCAAGTGCAAATTGATTGTCAATATCATGATAAAGATCATGGATTATTTATATCTTGGGATGTTCTTATAGATAGATTCGACTCTAATATGATTGATGATTTATTTTATAGTTATATTCATCTACTACAAAATTTGTCGTCATCTAGTAAGATGTGGGAAGAAAACTCTTTACATATACAAAAAAGTTCATCTCTTATAGCAAAAGAGATGGAAATATCAAAACAGAGTATATATGAGCAATTTACAAATGTAGTGCAAAAGTATGGAAAAAATATAGCTATTTACAGTGAAAATAAAACCATAACTTATGAGCAGTTATATGAAAAATCTCAACAACTAGGAAGATATCTTATCAATAATATTAACTTTGATGATGAAACTCCTGTAATAGCAATTGTTATGGATAAAGGATGGCAACAAGTTATAGCTGTTATGGGTGCACTTGCAAGTGGTGCTATATTTTTACCTCTTGATAGTAATTTACCAAAAGATAGGATGCAATATGCTTTACAAAATGCTAATGCAAAAATGGTACTAAGTAAAGATAGTCAGATATCTTTGATTAATGAAAAACTAAAAAATATTGATATACCTTTAATCTCAGTTGATGATAAGAGCATCTATAAAACAGATAATAAAATACTTCCTATAAACTATGAAGATACAATTTGTATTATTTATACATCTGGTTCAACAGGTTTACCAAAGGGTGTTATGCTTACCCAAAAAGGGCTTATAAATAGTATTGAGTATACCAACCATAGATTTGGTATTGATTTGCATGATACTATTTTATCACTAACTCCCATGCACCATGATATGGCTTTATTTGATATATTTGGTGCATTTGTATGTGGTGCTTGCATTGTAGTACCAGAGGATAAAAAACGTAAAGATCCACATCACTGGCTTAGTTTAATAAAACAACATAAAGTAAGTGTTTGGAATAGTGTACCAGCAATGATGGAGATGTTACTAAAGTTTAGTGATACAAATCAAACTAATACTAAACAACAATTAGCATCTCTTAGATTATGTTTTCTTGGTGGTGATTGGATTCCACTTTCTATTCCAGTACAGTTAAAAAAGTTTAATACAAAAACTAGACTTATAAGTGTTGGTGGTCCTACTGAAACTACTTTATGGAATATTATGTATGAACTTAAAGAGTTTGATAGTAAATGGCGTAGTATTCCTTATGGTAAGCCTATTGCCAATACAAAATATTTTATTCTTAATACTCTATTAGAAGAGTGTCCTACTTATATAACAGGAGAGCTATATGTTAGTGGTATTGGTTTAGCAAAGGGATATGTTAATGATTTAGAAAAGACACAAGAAGTTTTTATTTATCACCCTAAAACAAAAGAGCGTATGTATAAAACAGGCGATTTAGGAAGATTACTTCCTAATGGAGAAATTGAGTTTATGGGAAGAAGTGATAATCAAGTACAAATTTCAGGCTATCGTATTGAACTTAGTGAATTAGAATCATTAGCACTTAAACAAAAAGAGATAGAAAAAGTACAAGTATTTTTAATCAAAGATGTTAAAACTCCATATATAGCTTTAGTTTATAGTTGTAATGGTAGTGATATTTCAGAATATAGATTAAAAGAGAAACTTAAAGAGGCTTTGCCTACTGAAATGATACCTAAAAAAATACTTAAAATTGAGCAATTTCCATTAACAGCCAATGGAAAAATAGATAGAAATGCCTTAAAACAACTGGTAATTAATAAGAAAAATAATCAACAAGATTCTCAAATAGTATTGGAAAATGAAATCCATAAAAGCTTGATGCAATTATGGCAAAAATATTTACAAAGAGAGAGTATAGGTTTATATGAAAACTTTTTTGAAGCAGGAGGAAACTCCCTATTAGCAACTGAATTATTTATTGAGATACGAGAAAAGTTCCCAATAGTTGATTCGGTTGTACTTCTTTACGAGCATACAAGTATATATGAATTATCTCGATTTATTGAAAAACAAACAAAATCAAATAAAGAAGTAAATATAAATAAACGTGGACTACAACGTCGTAAAAAATTGTTAGCGAAGTATTAAATATAGGAGAAATAAATGGATAACACAGATATGTCTATGGATGTGGCGATAATTGGTATGGCTGGGAAATTTCCTGGTGCAGATAATGTACAAGAGCTTTGGGATAATTTATGTAAAAAAGTAGATGTACGCCAAGAATTTACTGATGAGGATCTAAAACCTTTTATAGAAGATATAAGTCAAATAAATAAAAGTGATTTTGTAAGGAAAGGTTATATTATAGAAGATGTGGATAAATTTGATGCAAAGTTTTTTAATTTAACACCAAAACAAGCTCAAATGCTAGATCCCCAGCACCGTTTATTTTTAGAGATTGCATGGGAAGGATTAGAAAGAACAGGATATGCATCAACTAGTAAATCACAACATATAGGAGTATATGCAGGAGCCAATTTTAATAATTATATTTTTAATGTTGGAGAACATTTTGAAATGCGAGATGTCGCTTCTTATTTTGATGCTATGATAACAAATGATAAAGATTATCTTACTTCAAGAGTAGCATACCATTTAAACTTAACAGGTCCTGCCATAAGTATACAAACTTCATGCTCAACTTCTTTAGCAGCTGTTGCAACAGCCTATCAAGCACTATTAGACTTCCAATGCGATATGGCAATTGCAGGAGGTGTTGGATTAAATATTCCTCAAAAAGTAGGTTATCGATATTATAAAGAGGGTGGTTTATCTAAAGATGCTGCGTGCCGTTCTTTTGATAAAGATGCTACAGGGGTAATGCATGGTAATGGTCTGGGAGTAGTTATTTTAAAAAGATTAGTAGATGCCATAGAGGATAAAGATAATATATTTTGTGTAATAAAAGGTGCATCTATAAATAATGATGGTAGTAAAAAAGTGGCTTATTTTACTCCAAGTATTGAGGGGCAAACAGAGGCTATTAGTGAAACGTTAGCTGTAACTGATATAAATCCTAAAGATATACATTATATTGAGGCACATGGACCAGGGACACCTGTTGGAGATCCAATAGAGTTTAAAGCATTAAGCAAAGCTTATGGTATTGATAGCTCTAAGCACTATGATAAAACATGCGTCTTAGGTTCTATTAAAAGTCATCTAGGACATCTTGGGGCTGCTTCTGGAGTTGCAGGGCTTATCAATGCCTCTTTAATTCTTAAAAATAGAAAAATTCCAGCTACAATGCATTTTGAGCAAATTAATCCTGAAATTAATATTGAAAATAGTCCCTTTTATATTAATACACAATTAAAAGATATGGATTCATCATATCCAGAAACTCTTAATGCAGCCATTAGCTCTTTTGGTATAGGAGGAACTAATGTTCATCTTATCTTACAATCTGCACCAAAAGTAGAACATCAAGATGAATTTTGGGAAGAGAGTTGTTATCTCCTACCTATTAGTGCAAAAAATAAGAAAGCATTAGAGTCTCAGATTAAACAGTTAAGTAGTTATATTTTAGATAATAAAGATTTATCATTAGCTGATATTTCATACACTTTACAACAAAGAAGACAACACTTTTCCCATAGACGATTTATTGTTGCTAAAGATTATAAAGAGTTACAAAAACAGTTACAAGCAGATCGTATTCCAAAAAATCAAACGCTTATTGCAGATGATAATAATAAAATAAAATCTATTATATTTATGTTTCCAGGAGTTGGGGATCAATATATTAATATGGGGTATGATTTATATCATCATCAAAAAGTGTTTAAAGATACTATTGATGAGTGTGCAAAGTTAGCACAAGAGTATTTAGAGGGCATTGATATTCGAGAAGTTTTATATCCAAAAAATGAGTCTATGAACCAAGCAAAAGAGCTTATGCAAAAAGCTGAGGTTGGATTATCTATCTTATTATCAGTAGAGTATGCTTTGGCTAAACAGTTAGAATATTTTGGCATTGTACCAAATCAAATGATAGGTCATAGTTTAGGGGAATATTGTGCGGCACTTGTATCAGGTGTATTTACTTTAGAACAAGCATTATCTTTAGTTGCATTTCGTGGAAAACTTATCCAAAGTTGTGAGCAAGGAGCTATGCTTATAGTAAATAAAGATACAGATAAATTAAAAGAAATTTTGCCCAAAAAAGTCTCTTTAGCTGTTGTTAACGCACCACAACTTAATATGGTTTCTGGACCAATTAAAGAGATTGAGAAATTTGAAAATGAATTAAAAACTACTAATATTAGTTATACTAGGTTGCCAGGAGATAGAGCAGGACATTCAAGTACACTTGATTCTATTCTTGAAGAGTTTGAATCTTTTATAGATAATATGGACTTACAAACACCAACTATACCTTTTATCTCTAATGTCACAGGTGATTGGATAAGTGATGAAGAAGCAACATCTGCTAGTTATTGGAGAAAACATTTACGCCAAACAGTTCAGTTTCATAAGGGATTATCTTTACTAATTAATCAATCTCATAGTACATTTATAGAAATAGGTGCAGGTAGAGGATTAACAACCATAGCAAAAAGACATCCAGATGCAAGTCGTTCATTATCAGCATATGCTAGTATGAAAAGTGCCAATAAAAAAATTGATGATAATAGTGTATTATATGAACTTTTAGGCTCTTTATGGCTTGAACAGTATGAAATTAATTGGGACTCTTTAGCTCCAAAGCAACATTGTAAACTTGTAGATATTCCTACGTATGCTTTTGATAAACAATCATATTGGTTGGAGAGAACATTTAATAAAATCAAGACAGATAATGCAGACTCAAAAAAGAGAGAAGATATCTTTACTTGGTTTTATACCCCTTCTTGGCTTAGACTCTCTATGAATGATCAAAATGATTTACAGCAGAAGTTTAAAAATTATATTATATTTAATCTTGAAAATAAATCACTAGATAAAGTTACAAATCATTTAGAATCACTCCATAATAATGTTATTAGTGTTAATTCTGGTGATATATACCAAAAAATAGATGAACAAAACTATATTATCAATGCAAATCAAATGGATGATTATAATAAATTATTTGAAGATTTAAGAAAATATTTTGATGAACCTTTGTGCATAATTCATGGATGGATGTTAAATGAAATGGACTCTTTATTAGGAGATGACATAGATGATTTTTATAACTCAAGTACACAAGTTTTAGGTTACTATAGTATTTCTGCATTAATGCGTACCTTAACTAGATATAATCTAATTTCGAAAACTAGGCTAGTTGTATTATCAAGTCAGCTTTATAATATTGTTGGTGAAGAGGAGTTGTCACCTGATAAATCAACACTACTTGGTCCTTGCAAAGTAATTCCTTATGAATTTCCAGAGTTAGATTTTATCCATATTGATATTGATACAAAATCTTTTTCAAATAATATTGCATTTGATTCTCTTATAAATGATATTGTAGTAAATAAATCCCATGATAAATATCTAGCTCTTGCTTATAGAAATGGTACTCGTTGGAAACCATATTATAATTCAGTTAGTTTAGATGCTATTACAAATAAAAATCGACAAAGTATTGATATCAAAAATGGAGGTATTTACTTAATTACAGGTGCTTTTGGAGGAATAGGTAGTGTGGCTTCTAAGTGGTTAGTACAAGAGGCTCAAAATATCACTTTAGTTTTATTAAGTAGAACAGCTTTACCACCTAAAGAGCAATGGGAAAGCTATCTAAAAGAGCAAGATAATAAAGAGATTTGTAAGCGTATCAAACAAGTGCAATCATTGGAGAGTAAAGGTGCAAAAGTTGTTACTTATGCTGTTGATGTTAGTGATAAGAAAAGCATTGAATCTTTACAAAAAGAGATAAACAAAACCTTTGGCTCTATTAATGGGATTATTCAAGCCGCTGGTGTTGTTGGTGGAGGTTTAATACAGTTAGAAGAGAGTATGAAGTTTCATGGTAATTTAGATGTAAAAGTTCTTGGAACAAAGCTATTATATCATCTATTTGCCAGTGATGATTTAGATTTTATTTTATTATGTTCATCTCTTGGTTCACTTGTGGGTGCATTAGGTCAAGTGGAGAATACTTCGGCAAATTCGTTTCTAGATGTTTTTTCACAAACACTTTCAAAAAATCCTACATCAACAAAAGTTATGGCAGTTAACTGGGATTATTGGTTAGAAGTAGGAATGATTTTAGAGTTAGCTGATCGTCATAGACAAATTGTAGGAGATGATATAAGTGTTGGTATTTTACCTGAGGAGGGTGAAAAATGTTTTTCTCTACTACTTAATCTTACAAGTATGTCAAATATAGTGGTTTCTTCAGCTGATATCCATCAATTATTAAAATTGCATTCAAAAGCTACCCATAAGGCATTGGAGATGTTTCAAAATGCAAATATCACAAAAGAGAATAGTGATAGGGATAATCTTAATTTATCAACACCATATTTAGCTCCAAGAAATTCAATTGAAAAGGTATTGGTGTTGTTATGGGAAAATCGTTTGGGGATAAAAATTGGGATTAATGATAACTTTTTTGAACTAGGAGGAGACTCTATGATTGCTCTTCCTCTTATAGCTGATATGAGAGATGCTTTACATCTTGATTTACCAATTCAAGCACTATTTAATGAACAAGATGTGACCTCAATTGCTACTTTTATTGTTGAAAATGAACCTTCGCCAGGTACAACAGAACAAATCGCTGAAATCTTTTTGGAAGTTCAAAACTTATCAAAAGAGGAAGTTAATCAGGCTTTACAAAAATAAAATAGGAAAAAATATGACAAAATTATCAAAAGAACAACGTGAACTAATGGAGAAATTGCTAAAAGAGAAAGGATTGTCATCTAATAATACTGCACCTAGAGAAGAAGAAAATATTGTTATCTCTCCAGATAAAGATAATCGTTATAATTCATATCCTTTAACTGATATTCAACAAAGTTATTTATTAGGACGTAGTCAAAATTTTTTATTAGGAAATGTTTCAAGTCATGCTTATGTTGAAATGGATATTGAAAACTTAGATATAAAGCGTTATGAGTATGCGTGGCAAAAAGTTATTCAAAGACATGATATGCTTCGTACAATTATTTATCAAAATGGAACACAACAAACTCTTAAAAATGTTCCTGATTTTAAAATAGTAGTACACGATTTTACAAATTTACCAAATAAAGAAGCTAAACAAAAAGCATTATTGGATTTAAGAGATTCCCTTTCTCATCAAATTTTACCAACAGATAAGTGGCCATTATTTAATATTCATGTAAGTAATATTGATAATATACATTATAAAATTCATTGGAGTTTTGATGCTATTATTTCTGATGTTTATAGTAACTTTATTTTTCAAGAAGAGTTATATAACTATTATCATCAATCAGATATTACTTATCCTCCACTTGAATTGACTTTTAGGGACTATGTTCTTAAATTAAAAGAGCAAGAGAAAACTTCCTTTTATGAAAAGGCTAAAAATTATTGGCTAGAAAAGATTAAAACTTTACCTCCATCACCCATACTACCATTAAAAAAAGAGTTATCAGAAATACAAAAGCCTCATTTTAAGCGTTTGAAATATAGTATGGAAAGTAATCAATGGAAAAAAATAAAACAAAAAGCAAAAACTAATGTATTAACTACAACAACAGTACTATTAACAACATTTTCCCATATATTGCGTCATTGGAGTAGATATTCAGATTTTACTTTAAATATGACTGTTTTCAATCGTCCCTCGTGGCATAAAGAGATGGATAAAATTGTAGGAGATTTTACTATTACTATGTTGTTGGGTATTGATGTTTTAAGTGAAGATGATAAAGTATTTAAAAACATTGCAAAAAATATTCAATCAAGACTTTTTACTGATTTGGAACATCGTTTATATAGTGGTGTAAACGTTATGCAACATTGGTCTAGGCATAGTGGCAATAAACAAATTGCTCCTATTGTTTTTACTAGTGCCTTAACAGTAGGTGATGTTAGTTCCAAGCTAGAGATAGATAAAAATCAATTAGGACAAATATCTTACTCTATTACTCAAACTCCACAGGTATTATTAGATCATCAAGTATATGAAGAGAATGGACAACTTATTGTCCAATGGGATTATGTTGAAGAAGCTTTTGAGAATAGTTTACTCTCAACAATGTTTAATACTTATATAAATACTCTAAAACTTCTAGCACATAATGATGCACTTTGGCAAGAAGAGTTACATATTGATACTCCATCAACACAAAAAGAGCTACGTTTAAATTATAATGCTACAAAGGATAAAATATTATTAAAACTATCAAATAGCCCCCTTTATTATCCTTTTAATGAACAAGTCAAGTTACAAGCAAATGCAAAAGCAATAGTATCTAGTAATAAAACTTTAACATATGAAGATTTGGCATATAGAGCTTATGAATTAAATATGAAGTTACAAGAAAAAGGTGTAGGAGTTGGTTGCAATATTGCTATTATTTTACCTAAAGGATGGCAGCAAGTTGTTGCTGCTTTAGGTGTACTTGCTAGTGGAGCAACTTACATACCAATAGATAATAACTCTCCAAAACTAAGACTTAATAAGCTATTAGAAGATTCCAATTGTAAATATATAATTAGTATAGAACAAACTTATGAATCTTTATCATTACCAAAGGGGATAGAGTGTTTATTAATAGAATCTGAATTAAAGCAAAAATATCCAGAAGCATTGGACTTCTGGCCTATCAAACATAGTAAAGAGGATACGGCATATATTATTTACACATCAGGTTCAACAGGAACACCAAAAGGTGTAATGATGAGTCATAGTTCAGTTATGAATACAATACTAGATGTAAATCAACGCTTTAATATTACTAATGAAGATAGTGTTTTTGGTTTATCTGCATTTAATTTTGATTTATCAGTATACGATATCTTTGGTACCCTTGCAGCAGGTGCAACCTTAGTTTTACCTGATGAAGGTCAAGAAAAAAATCCACAACATTGGCAAGAATGCTTAAGTAATTACTCTTGTACCGTATGGAATAGTGTTCCAGCATTGCTTCAAATATTTTTAGAGTATATGCCAAATAAGACCATTTTAGAAGCTTTTAAGGTCGTTATGTTAAGTGGTGATAAAATTCCTTTAAACCTAGTTGATTTGGTTTATAAAAATATGTGCAATGCACGTTTATTTAGTTTGGGTGGTGCAACAGAAGCGGCTATTTGGTCTATTTATTATCCTCTAAAAGAGCTAAATAGAAACTTCAAAAATATTCCATATGGGATACCTCTTAGTAATCAAAGTATACATATCTTGGATGAAAATTATCAACCTTGCCCCGATTATGTTGTAGGTAAATTATATATAGGTGGTGTAGGTTTGGCAAAAGGCTATTTTAATGATAGTGAAAAAACACATAAACATTTTATACAAAACCCACATACAAAAGAGTTTTTATATGATACAGGAGATTTAGGTGCTTTTAATCCCTTAGATAGAGGTTATGTTGAATTTCATGGACGAGAGGACCACCAAATAAAACTTAGTGGATTTAGAATAGAGTTAGGAGAGATAGAAAACACCATAAATCAGCATCCAAATATTAACAAATCTATTGTTGTCTTGCTTAATGACAATACTTTAGATAGACCTAAACAAATTCTAGTTGCTTACATAGTGACAAATAATACAGTTGATGAAAGTAAGATTAAACAATTTCTTAGTGAGTATTTATTGGAATATATGATTCCTAGAATCTATGTGACTTTAGATGAAATACCATTAAATTCAAATGGAAAAATTGACTACAAGCGTTTACCAAAAGTAGATATTCTACAAAAATATTATGCAAATTATGTAGCACCTAAGAATAAAGTAGAAAAGGCAATTCAAAGTGTTATTTCTGAACATTTAGGTATTGAAAAGGTTAGTGTGGAAGAGAGTTTATTTGATTTGGGTGCTACTTCTTTAGATGTTGTAACAATTCATAACCAATTAGAAAAGAAATTAAAAATTGATCTATCGATTTTAGACTTATTTGATAAACCGACTATACGAACACTAAGTGATTATATTTTGCATAAGGATAATCAAGCTAATGATCTTTTAGGTCAAGCAAGACAAAAAGCAAAAACTAATAATCGTAGACAAAGACTAAAACGAAGACAAAATATACTAGGAGAATAGAATGAATTATAAAAATATAAGTGATAATCCAGATGCAATTGCTGTTATTGGTATGTCTGGAATATTTCCCCAAGCAAAAAATATCAATCAATATTGGGACAATCTTATAAATGGTATTGAGTCTGTTATTCAATTTAGCAAAGAAGAGTCTTCAACAAAGGAACATTTCATTCGTGCGGCTGCTATAATAGATGATATTGATAAATTTGATGCAAAATTTTTTAATTATAGTGCTTATGAAGCAGAGATATTAGACCCCCAACAACGATTATTTTTACAGTGTTGCTGGCATGCTTTAGAAGATGCAGGCTACTCTCCTGATAAAGCGGGTAGTGTAGGAGTATTTGCTGGGAGTAACATAAGTACTTATCTTCTTTTAGCTCAACAGTCAAATGAAGGCAAAATGGATACTACCTATTTATTGCAATTACTTATGGGAAATGATAAAGATTATTTAGCAACAAGAGTATCTTATAAATTAAATTTGACAGGACCTAGTGTATGCGTTCAAAGTGCTTGCTCCACATCTTTATTATCAATCCATATAGCTGTGCAAAGTTTACTTAATGGTGAGTGTGAAATGGCTCTTGCAGGTGGTGTTAATATATCTATTCCACAAGAACTTGAATATGAATATAAAGAGGGCATGATATTTTCTCCTGATGGACATTGTAGAGCTTTTGATGCTGATGCTAAAGGTACGGTTGCAGGAAATGGTGTAGGTGTAGTGGTTCTTAAACGTCTTAATGATGCTATTTTGGATGGTGATTCAATTGATGCGGTTATTTTAGGTTCGGCTGTAAACAATGATGGTGCTAGAAAGATAGGCTATACAGCACCAAGTATAGAGGGACAATCTAACGTTATAGCCCAAGCTATAGCATTAGCAGATATTCCAGTTGATACCATAGATTATATTGAAACACATGGTACAGGGACATCTTTGGGAGATCCTATTGAGATTAAATCTCTTACTCAAGTGTTTCAAAATGAGACTCAAAAAACGGGTTTTTGTGCTATTGGTTCTGTTAAAACTAATATTGGACATTTAAATTCTGCGGCGGGTATTGCTAGTTTTATTAAAACAGTTTTATCATTAAAAAATGCACAAATACCACCTAGTCTAAACTATAAAAAAGCCAATCCTGAAATAGATTTTCCTAGTACGCCATTTTTTCTAAATGATAAAGCCTCTTTATGGCCTAAAAGAAGTCACCCACGTAGAGCAGGAGTAAGCTCTTTTGGTTTTGGAGGGACTAATGTACATATGATTTTAGAACAAGCTCCTATAAGAGAAGAAACAATATTAAAACAAAATGATGATATAAATCTTATTATTTTATCTGCACAAACTCAAAAACAATTACACACATTAGCTAAAGATTATATTGATTATTTACACAATACTAAAGAGTCATTAAAAGATATTAGTTTTACTAGTATTGAAGGTAGAAAGCATCACAATGAGCGATTGGCAATTGTTGCAAAAAATCATAAACAGTTACAACAACAACTCCAAGAGTTTTTAGATACAAAAAGTAATATAATAGCATATACAGGTACAAAGAAACATTCTCCTAAAATTGCTTGCTTATTTACAGGACAAGGTTCAAGCTATGCTCATATGGCAAAAGAACTTTATGAGTCTAACCAAATCTTTCGTCAAAATCTAGATTTATGTGCTAAAGAGTTAGAAACTCTATTGGATATAGGATTATTAGATTTACTATTTGGTAAAAAGGAGCATAGCAATTTACTTAGTCAAACAAAATATGCACAACCATCTTTATTTGCAATAGAGTACTCTTTATATCAAATGTATAAAGTAATAGGTGTAGAGTTTGAAGTAGTAGCTGGACATAGTGTTGGTGAGATAGTTGCTGCTTGCGTAGCGGGTGTTTTTACTTTAAAAGATGCACTTACACTAATAAGTGCAAGGGGAAGATTGGTTCAAAGCTTACCAATTAATCATGGTGGAATGTTAACACTATTTGCCGATGAAAAAATTGTTGATAAATATATTAATCAATATTTGAAGCTGTCAATAGCTGCAAAAAATGGACCAAAACATTTTGTTTTATCGGGTGAAAATAGAGTATTAGAACAACTTATACAACAGCTAGAAAAAGATGGAATAGAGTATGCAAAACTAGAGGTATCCCATGCTTTTCATAGCTCTTTACTAGAACCTATCTTAGATGAGTTTGAATCATTAGTGGCTTCGTTTGATATGCAAACACCAAAAATACCCATTGTATCTAACCTATATGGACGTATTGTCAAAGATGATGAAATAACTACACCACAATATTGGCGTGATCATATGCGTAAACCAGTATTGTTTATGGATAGTATTCATACTTTAACAAATATGGGCGTAGATTGTTTCTTAGAGTGTGGTCCTCATCCTGTTTTAACAAATATGGGAAAAAAATGTGTAGATAATACAAAATATTTATGGATTCATTCTTTACAACGAAATCAAGAAGATAAAAAGTTAATTTTATCAGCAGTTGCCCAGCTTTATTGCTATGGTATTGATATAAAATTTAATGGATTAGGTTATACAAATCAGCCTCTAAGAGTATCTTTACCAACTTATCCATTTGAGAAACAAAGTTATTGGTTAAGTATGGTGGCTGATAGTTTAAAAAATAAACAGCAAAACGATTCACTAAATATTTGGCATAACATTCTAAGAACGGCAAACGAACAGGCAGAAGAAGGAAGTCAAAATTTAGATATAGCTCAATTAAAGCATGATGAAAAAGTGCTTATAACAGTTGCACAAAGTTTCGTTATTAAAGCTTTTAGAGCTTTAAATTTATTTACTGATGATAAAAAATATAATTTAGATTCTATACTTGAAAAGGTAATCCCCCAATACCATCAATTGGTACAAAGATTTTTAAAAGAGTTAAATATTGCTGGTTTAATACAGTCTAAAGATGAACAATTTTGGCAATTACAAGATGTTAGTGATGATCTATTTAAAGAGCAAAAAAGAGCTTGCAAGGATACATTTTCAGAAAATCCTGCTTTTGAATCTGTATTTCTTAATTCAGGTGAACAATTAGCTGATATATTAACTGGAAAAACAAAAGCAATAGACGCTATGATGATGGGAACATCACTGGATGAAGCTAAAGAGATTTATGCTGATCTACCCACTTCATACTACTTTAATGCTTTATTACGTGAAACAGTTAAAAGTTGGGTTTCTAATATGCCAAGTAATACACCTCTTAGAATTTTAGAAATTGGTGCAGGAACTGGTGCAACAAGTGAGCAGTTATTACCACTACTACCAAGTGATAGAACTACTTATTATTATACAGATGTTTCTCCTATATTTTTACAAAGAGCTAGTAAGATTTTTGAGCAATATAACTTTGTAAATTATACTTTGTTTGATATCAATAAAAAACCTAAAGAACAGGGATTAAATCTTAATAGTTTTGATTTAATTATAGCTTCAAATGTTTTACATGCTGCCGATGATTTACAATATACTATGCATAATGTATCAAGGCTATTAAAACCAAATGGTATGTTATTTATGTATGAAATTGTGAAAGAAACACTTATAGGAGAGCTTACAACTGGTCTACTACTACCTTTAGTTAAAGATACAAAGTTGCGTGGAATACAACCTTTTATGACAAAAGATCAATGGGAATTGTTATTGATGCAATTAGGATTTGTAAGGTTTCATTCATTGCCTGAAGAAAATACAAGTGCTTCTTTCTTTGGAGAAAGAGTTTTATTAGCACAACAACAAATGATTTTTGAAGAAAAAAAAGATAGTAATTATTTTTATCACCTAGAATGGGACAAAAGTGAGAGCTTTTTACAAGATCTTAATAGCTTATTGCAAGAGAACTCAAATTGGCTTATTTGTAGTGATAAGATGGGATATGCACAAGAACTCACATCAGTACTAAAACAGTATAATCAAAATGTATATAATATTACACTAGATATATCTTTAGAACTGCTTAACAAGCAATTTAAAGAGGCATTTAGTGATGATAAACCAGTGCAAATATTATATTTATGGGGAATTGATGATTTACCAATAAGTGATATGTTAGCATCGGAATTACAAGAACAACAAGCAATTTCGTGCTTAAAACTACTAGATATTTTATCTGCACTATCTCAACTAAACATAAACAATTTAAAAAACTTAAATATTGTAACAACTGGCTCTCAAAATAGTAGTAAGATATCCAATCAAAATATTGCATTATCTCAAGCACCACTATGGGGATTTGCACAAGTTGTAGCACTTGGGCATCCTGAACTACATGTTAAATTAATAGATCTTGATTCTCAAGTATCTATAAAAAGTAATATTAAGGCTTTATTGCAAAATCTACTTGATGAAAAAAAATCATCTGAGTATCAGTTAATATTACGTCAAAATAGTTGTTATCTACCACGTATAAGAGCTTTAGAAAATACAAATTTAAATTCAGTTTTACCAAAAATAGCTATTGAAGCTAATGGATGGTATGTGATTGCTGGAGGTTTAGGTGGACTAGGGCTAAAAACAGCTTCATGGCTAATAGAAAAAGGTGCAAAAAATATTTTACTTATTGGTCGTAGTAAACCTAGTTATGTCGCTAAACAAGAGATAGATAACTATACTAAATTAGGAGTCAACTTAAAAGTTGCACAGCTTGATATTACAGATTATGAAGGATTGAAAAACCTTATTGATAATCTTGATTTACCACTTAAAGGTGTTATTCATAGTGCAGTTGTTCGTGACTCTCAAACCTTAGGTGAAATGTCACAAGATGAAAGAACTCTTGCTGTTATTTCACCAAAACTTGAAGGTGCGTGGAACTTACATAAGATTACAAAGAACCATAAAGAGTTAGATTTATTTATTTTATACTCTTCTTCTGTATCTTTAATTCCAGCAAGAGGCTTACCTGAATATGTTGCAAGTAATGCCTTTTTAGATGCACTATCATATTATAGAAGAGCTCAAAATTTACCAGCATTAAGTATTAGTTGGGGAGCTTGGGCAGAGGTTGGTACAGTTTCTAATACAAACCGACAAAAACAATTAAAACAAAATGGTTTAAATAGTATGGGAGTAAAACAATCTTTTGATTGTCTAGAGCATATTATTAATAGCGATTTTCAAGATGCTCATTTTGGAATATTTGATGTAGATTGGAATAAACTATTACAAAATCACCCTAAAGATCAGTTGAGTAGTTATTTTAAAGATGTATTAGCAGTATCATATATTGAACAACAAAAAGGGATAGAAGAAAACTTAGTACAACATCAACATAAATTATTAGAAAACCTAAAATTAGCTAAAAATGATGAGCAATCTTTAGAGTTTATTAGGGATTATTTAAAACAAAAAATTGCAGTACTACTACGTATTAATGCAGATGAAGTGCCAATGGAAAAAGATTTATTACATTTAGGAATTGATTCTTTAATGTTCTTAGATCTACTTAATAATCTTAATCAAGTATTGCAAGTGAAAGTTAAACCAAATGAACTAATGGCAAATTTAAATATAAATGATATTAGTCAATATTTACTAAAAGCAAAACAAAATACAGAACACTCTGATATAGCACAATTTCTTGTTATTGATAATGATTCATTAACAAAACCTTTCCCTTTAACAGATATACAACAAGCCTATTGGATTGGTAGAGAACAGCATATGGATCTAGGAAATGTTGCTTGCCATGGATATATGGAAATTGATTGTAAAGATATAGATTTATCTTTACTAGAAGATGCTTGGAATAAACTAATTAAAAGACATGAAATGTTGCGTTGCATTATTCTTCCTTATGGTCAACAACAAATATTAGAAGATGTAGAAAACTATCATTTTAATGTAAGAAATTTTAGTGAATTAGCACAAAAAGATTGCACACAAGCATTAGAAGAGTTAAGAACAAAGTTATCCCATAGAGTTCCAAAAACTGATAAATGGCCACTATTTGATATTCATGCTACTAAGTTACAAGATGGTATTACAAGATTACATATTAGTCTTGATAATATTATGACTGATGGTCGTAGTATGGGTATTATGTTAAGTGAATGGATTTATCTTTATAATAATCCACAAAGTACATTACCTAATTTATCATTAACATTTCGTGATTATATTATGAGTTTTGAAGCATATAAGCAAACAGATGATTATGCTAAAGCTAGAGATTATTGGATTGATAAATTAGATGAAATTTATCCCTCTCCACAGCTACCTCTTATAAAAGCACCATCTGAAGTTACTAACCCTAAATTTATTCGTAGAGAGTTTCATTTAAATAAAGAAAAATGGCAAACGCTAAAAAGTTTTGGAGCAGATAAAGCAGGGCTTACTCCTTCAGGGATTTTATTATCAGTATATGCACAAGTATTATCGATTTGGAGTAATAGTGCAAAATTTACTCTAAATGTACCAACTTTCAATCGTCTAGCTGTACATCCACAAGTTAATGATATTCTTGGTGAATTCACTTCACTTATTTTATTAAGTGTTGATTTTAGCAAGAGACTATCATTTAAAGAACAAGCAAGTATGTTGCAAAAACAACTTTTAAAAGATCAATCACATGATATCTTTAGTGGTGTTTCTGTGATGAGAGAGTTGTCAAGGCATTCACACCAAGTCAATATGCCAGTTGTATTTACTAGTACATTTGGTTTAACTCAAAATGTTAATACTACTTTTAGTGAGCAAGAAAGCCAAGTACAAGAACTTGGTAAACAAGTTTATACAATTAGTCAAACCCCTCAGGTTTATATTGATAATCATGTGCATGATTATGGGGGCTCTTTAAATGTATATTGGGATTGTGTGGATGAACTATTTCCTGAAGGGATGCTTGATAGTATGTTTGAAATATATGGCAATTTATTGGAGCAATTGGCTAGTGATGAGCAGATATGGGAATCATTCCAAGTAATCAAATTACCTAAAGAACAACAAGAAAGACGTATCCAATACAATAATACTCAAAATCTTGATTATCTGCCAAAAGAAGATGACCTTTTAAGTGGTTTTCTACGTCAAGTAAAACTTGCACCTAATAATATAGCATTAATAACTACTAATGATAGGTTAAGCTATAAGCAACTTTATGAAAGATCTTGCTTTATCGCTTGGCATTTACAACAATCATCTATAAACCCTTTAGATAGGGTAGCTGTTATATTACCTAAAGGATGGCAACAGATATCAGCTGTAATTGCAACACTTGGTGTTAATGGAACATATATCCCCGTTGATTATGGATTACCACAAAAAAGATTATTACAATTATTAGAAGTAAGTAAAATCAATTATGTAATTACATTAAAAGATATGGAGAATAGATTTTCTTGGCCAAAAGATATAAAATTGACAATCGTACCATCAAGCTGGAGTGATGAGGAAGAAAAAATTGTACAAGATAATAATGTTGAATTTATTCCATCAAATAAGCAAAATTTAGCATATATTATATACACATCAGGATCTACAGGTGTACCTAAAGGAGTAATGATAAGTCATAGTAGTGCATTAAACACTATACTTGATATTAATGATAGGTTTAATGTCACAAGTGATGATGTGGTATTTGGTCTATCTGGATTACATTTTGATTTATCTGTATATGATATCTTTGGTACCCTAAATGCAGGTGCTTGCTTAGTATTACCAGATGAAGAGGGCATAAAAGATCCAAATCATTGGATGGAGCTTATTACAAAACATAAAATTAGTATCTGGAATAGTGTACCTGCTCTATTTCAAATGGCACTTATGCAAGCAAGTGCAAGTAAGGTAACTATGGAAGATATGCGTTTAGTTCTATTAAGTGGTGATTGGATACCTCTATCACTTAAAGATGATTTGCAAAAACATAAAAAAAATGTAAAACTTTATAGTTTAGGTGGTGCTACTGAAGCATCTATTTGGTCTATTTACTATCCTATTGAAGATGTAGATTCTACTTGGAATAGTATCCCTTACGGAATGCCACTTGCTAATCAACAATTTTATGTTTTAAATGAAAAGCTTAATGATTGCCCAGAATGGGTAGTTGGGGACTTATATATTGGTGGAGAAGGTTTATCATTAGGATATTGGCAAGATGAGAAAAAAAATGAAGAATCATTTATCTTCCATGAGCAAATAGGTCAAAAGATATATAAAACTGGTGATAAAGGACGCTTCCATCCTAATGGATATATTGAGTTTTTAGGACGTAATGATTCCCAAGTAAAAATCAATGGATATCGTATTGAATTAGGAGAGATAGAATCTTTATTATTAGAACATGAACTTGTTCAAAATGTTGTAGTTACCGCTGTTGATAGTTATGGTAATAGTGAAATATCTACGGGCGTAAAATATAACAAACAAAAATTAATTGCTTATTGTATATGTGATGGAGATACTTCTGATAAAATAGAAGACCAATTAAAAAAATGGCTTAGTAAAAGATTACCAAACTATATGGTACCAAATCACTTTTTTATATTAGATGCTATGCCTCTAACTAGCAATGGTAAGTTAAATCGTAAGGCTCTTCCTCTACCAACTGATGATATACAAGAGAGTAAAAATAGTATACCACAAACACAAAATGAGGAACTATTAATATCTTTATGCAAGGAGATATTGCAAATAGATAGGATTAATACAAAGAGTAACTTTTTTGATATGGGCGGTGATTCCCTTCAAGCTACAAAATTAAGTGTATCACTTCAAGAAAAAGGCTTTGAGTTATCTGTAAATCAGATATTTATGAATCCTATAATAGAAGATATGGCAAAGATTATAAAAACCAAGATAGGAGGAATGCATACTGTTGAGTTTAATAACTCCTCTAGTATTTTAACATCTCTTAATCTTATTAATGATGAAAAGTCAAATATGTTTTGTATCCATGGTAGTGATGGAGGTGTTTTTGTATTTAATGAATTGGCAAATCAGTTAGAAAATGATTTTAATATTTATGGTATAGGTGCACAAGCTACTATAGAAAAAAACACTATTGCTGATATTGCAAGTAGTTATTTAGAACAAATTAAAACAAAGAATGTATCACAACCACTTACTATTTGTGGATTTAGTTCAGGAGGATTTATTGCTTGGGAAATAGCACATCAATTAGAGAAAATGGGAGAAAATTTAGTTAAATTAATATTAATTGATACTCAATTTCTTCCAGAAGAGTTAAAAAATAACTCTTTATTGATTCTTGTATTATTTGCTTACACTTTTAATATGAATATTGATGTACTTCCAATTAAAAAAGAACTGATACAAAAAATGATGGATCATAATTATGTAAATGAGGATTTAGATGAGATACAAAAACTTAATAAGAAGGAGTTTGAAAATCTATTTGAACAATTTATTAATGCTAATACATCATTGAGTATGAAGCAGGATAGTTTACGTCTGAAGTTTAATATATTTAGACAATATGTTGAGTCTAGTATAGGGTATGATATTCCATATTTATCAAGTGTTGACACCTTATTTCTACAAGCTAAACAAAGTGCAAAAAATCATCAGAATTGGAGTATTTTTGGCGATAAGATACAACATATTGAAGTTGAAGGAAACCATATGAGTTGCTTGCAACACCCCCATGTGAGTCATCTTTCTAATATTGTGCAAAATTTTAGTGAAGAGTAGGTTTTGATGAATTCTATAACAAAAAATAACTGGATACAATGCGATGAGAAACACAATGTTAGGTTACGTTTATTTTGCTTACCATATGCGGGAGGAGGAGCATCAATTTATCGTTTGTGGCAACAATCAATGCCAGAAGATATACAAGTGTGTAAAATTCAACTACCTGGTAGAGAGAATCGTATAAATGAACAGGCAATAGACTCTATGGAAGTGATGATAAAAACCTTAACTAAGCAACTCTTAGCTTATTTGGATAAACCTTTTGTTTTTTTTGGTCATAGTATGGGTGCAATGATTTCATATGAACTTGCAAGATATTTAGCAAACTATACACCTTTTGCTCCTTATCATATATTTGTATCTGCTTGTAGAACACCCGATACCCTTAATACTCAAACAACATATCACTTATCAGGTGATGAGTTTGTTGAATCTTTAAGACAAAGGGGAGGAACCAATGAGGTACTATTAAATAATAAAGAGTATATGCAAATGGTTGAACCAACATTACGTGCTGATTTAAAACTTATCGAGCAATGGCATCATAATAATATAAACAAACTTGATTGTCCAATAACAGTATTAGGTGGTGTAAATGATACCTTAGTATCACCTGCTCTTTTAAAACAATGGAATCGATATACAAACAATGTATTTGAATTAAAATTATTTGATGGAGGACATTTTTTTATAAATGATACTTCAAATAGTATTGTTTCAATAGTGGCAAATACCTTAAAACAATAAAAAACAATTATAAAGGATGAATATAATATGTCAAAAGTTAAGAATATAGTAGAAATGATTGAAGATGAAAACGTAACACAAAAGGATTTTGAAAATATTAAATTACCTAGTTCAATGAATGCATTGGTGACGTTAAAAGAAGATGAAAAAGTTTTTGAAGGTATAAAAAGTGAAGATAAAGACATTTCAAAAACATTATATTATAAAGAAGTACCTATTCCAGAGGTTGGAGATGATGAAGTATTAGTTGCTGTTATGGCTTCAGGAATTAATCATAACACCGTATGGTCTGCAACCTTTGAACCATTGTCAACTTTTAACTTTTTATCGCAATATTCCAAACTAAACCCAAAGAATAGAAAGCATAATTTAGATTATCATATCTTAGGAAGCGATGCATCTGGTGTTGTTGTAAAGGTTGGACAAGGAGTTCAACATAATTGGAAAATAGGAGATAGGGTTGTGATTTATCCTGGTGTTGTTTCTAATATTAACCCTCAAGGTTACAATGATTCACTAACAGACCCCCACTCAAGAGCTTGGGGTTATGAGACTAATTTTGGAGGACTAGCAGAATTTTGTTTGGTTAAATCTAGCCAACTAATGCAAAAACCAGAGCATTTAAGTTGGGAAGAAGCTGCATCCTTATCTTTAGTATCTAGCACTGCTTATAGAATGTTAGTTTCTCATCATGGCGCACAAATGAAGCAAGGAGACAATGTTTTAATCTGGGGAGGAGCAGGAGGATTAGGTGCAATAGCTATCCAATATGTATTAAATGGAGGTGGAAGACCAGTGGCTGTTGTTTCTAGTGAAAAAAAGGCACAACTTGTTAAGAAACTAGGTTGTGAATTTGTAGTTAATAGAGCAAAGAAAAACTTTAATTTCTTTAAAGAGGATGGAAGCTTTAATGAGCGACATCTCATTGCCTTTAAGGGTACAGTAGAGAGATTAATTAATAAAGAATCTATTGATATTGTCTATGAACATACAGGCAAAGAGACTTTTTTAGCTAGTGTTTTTGTTGCTAAAAGAGGAGGAAAAATTGTGACGTGCGGTTCAACTACAGGGTATGAACATCTTTATGATAATCGTTATTTATGGATGCATGTAAAATCTATCATAGGTTCACATGGGGCTACTATTTATGAAGCATATAATGCTAATAGGCTATCATGCTTAGGAAAAATAAATCCTGTTCTCTCTGAGGTTTATACTCTTAAAGAGTCGATAAAAGGATGCATAAAAGTCAAAAAAAACCAACATGTAGGAAAAGTTGGTGTTTTATGCCTATCTCCCAAAGAAGGCTTAGGTATTAAAAATTATGAGTTACGTCAAAAAGTAGGTGAGGATAAAATTAATCTTTTTAGAGATTTTAAAAAAGAAGCTATATAAACTTGTAGGCATCAAAATATGATACTTCAATCTTAGGAGCTTGTATACAAATAGCTCCTAAGTGTTGTGTTGATATATCCAATGGGTGTAAAAACCATTTTTTTATTTGGAATTTATCCATAGTTATCTCTTCTTTTTTTTCAGGAATAACATTAAAACTATCAATAGGAAAACTAAGACCTAAACCTAAAGCTTTTATATAAGCCTCTTTTCTTACCCAACAATACAAAAAACCTTCAGTTTTTTTATTTTTAGGTAAATTTTTTATCCATAACTTCTCTCTTTTTGTAAAATATTTCGTAGAAATATCTATAATAGTACTATTACATTGAGTAGATTCCAAGTCTATCCCTATTTCATTAGTTTTTGAAAATGCAATTAAAGACATATCAACAGTATGACTTATATTAAAATAAAGATTACTATCTTTTACATAAGGTTTACCATAGCTATTTTTATATAAATGAATTGTATGTTGCTTTTTATTTGTATAGTATTGTAATAATAGTTTTAATATAATTCTTGTCGTGATATAAGACTTATATTTATTTTTTATTCTAAATTTATTAGCACGTTCTATTTCATCTTGGTTTAATAAATAAGTATATTTACCCACGCAAGTGGGTATTTTATTTACATCTATTTTCCATATATGAATATTATTGCATAATTGATTTTTAGTATCGTTTAGTTTTTTTAAATCTATTGTATTAATATTTATTCCTTAATAAAACTAATAATATTAAAAATTCTAGAATTTTTATAATGAAAACTATTATTAAACTCTATCTTTTCCTATTACATTCCAGTTTTTTACTCTTTGTTGTGCTTGAAACATTGAGTAATATCTCCCTTTTTGTTCTAATAGCCTTTGATGTGTACCATTTTCTTTTATTTTTCCATTTTCAATAACTAAGATATTATCTGCATGGGTTATAGTTGAAAGACGATGGGCTATTACAATAACTGTTTTATGTTTTATTAGTTCATCTAATGCCTTTTGAACCATAATCTCACTTTCAGTATCAAGTGCTGATGTAGGTTCATCAAGTATTACAATAGGGGCATCTTTTAAAATAGCTCTTGCGATGGAAATACGTTGTCTTTCTCCACCACTTAATTTTCCACCTATTTCACCTATTTTTGTATCATATCCTTTTGGAAGTTTTGAAATAAATTCACTACAAAATGCAGCTTTTGAAGCGTTTACTACCTCCTCATCTGTTGCATTTGGCTTTCCTATACGTATATTATTTATAATAGTATCATCAAAAAGATAAACATCTTGAAAAACTACTGATATATAACTCATCAAAGTTTTTTGTTCCATATTTCTAATATCTGCACCACCTATTTTTATAGTACCATTTATGGGATCATCATGTCTCATAATAAGTTTAGTAATAGTTGTCTTACCACTTCCAGAAGGTCCTACAATTGCAGTAAGGGAATTTTCTTTCATTGTTATAGTTAAATTATCCAAAGCTTTTTGTTCATTATTGTCATAATTGAAAGTTACATTACTAAATTGTATATCAAACTTTTTAGGTTTTTGAAGTGGTTTTCTTATAAAGAACTCTTGTATATTCAAAAGTTTTTGAATATTTGCGAAACTTATTTCCATACGATCTAGTATACTTGAAATTCCTAGAAAAAGAGCCAAAGGTTCTGATAATCGTCCTAAAATAACAAGTAAGGCAAGTAATGCACCTATTGTAAACTCTCCTTTTATAATCCAAAGAGCTCCTACACTTAATACTAATAAGAAAACAAATTCTATTAAAGTATGCATTATCATCATAGGGACAATACTAGAATATACACCTTTTTTTTGAATATCTCTTAGTTTAACAATAGAGTCCTGAAGTCTATTTGCATTTGAGCCAACTTGATTTAAAGCCCTTAAAACAGGTAAGCCTTGAATATATTCAATGGTATCAGCTTCTAATGTGGCATGGGCTTTAATTCCTTCTATTTTATCCCCTTTTGTTTTTTTTCTATTCCATATATAAATAGGAACTGCCAAAGGTAAGGCAATAAGAAGAGTTAAAGCCATAGCAGGATCAATAAAAAAAGTTGTAATTATAATCACCATGGGTACAATTGCAACTTCAAAGATTATACCTGCAACTACTCCCATGTGAAGTACTGATTGATCTACATTTTGAGATAAAATAGCATTTAATTCACCAGTTCTATATCTATATAAACTTTGAAGAGGCATTGTTTTTATTTTTTTTCCAAGTCTCATTCTTAATATATGACTTATTTCTAGTAGCTCCTTTGAATACTGAAAGTTTGAAGCTTTCCATTTAAAAATAAGTGATAATATACTTAGAAAAGTAATGATAGTAAGCCAAAAATAACTACTATTGAGGTCTGATTCGTAAGAAAACATAGTATTTAAAAAAGGAAAGAAAAAAGCAAATGCTAATCCTTGGAAAATATAAGCAAGAATAAAATATAAAAAAGTTTTTTTCAATAAGTTTTTATGTTTACCTGCTATATCCAAAGTAATTTTATAGGATTCTTTTAGTGAAGATACTTTGTCTTTATTCATTTGATTTTCCTTTTTTTAAATCCCAATTGCTTGCTTTTTCATAGTTTTCCCATAGTTTTTTGTAAATACCTTTTTTTTCTAAAAGTTCATTATGTTTTCCTACTTCTGATATCTTTCCTTTATCAAAAACAATAATTTGGTCTACTTCTTTTATTGTTGAAAGACGATGAGCTATCATAATAACAGTTTTATTAGAAGTTAAATTTGCTAAAGCTTTTACTAGTTCTTCTTCATTTTCTGGATCAGCAAAAGCCGTTGCTTCATCTAAGATAATAATGGGGGAATCCCTTAAAATTGCTCTTGCAATGGTAATACGTTGCTTTTGTCCACCTGAAAAGTTTGCACCTCTATCTCCTGCCATAGTTTCATATCCATTTGGTAAAGTTTCTATAAAGTCATGAATTTGTGCTGCACGTGCGGCATTTATAATATCTGTTTTAGTAGCATTTTGATTTGCTATTTTAATATTATTGTAAATAGTGTCTTGAAAAAGAAATGTATCTTGAAATACAAAGGATACTGTATTCATTAAAACTTCAGTACTAATATCTTTAATATTTACTTTACCAATAGTTATTTCACCACTATTTACATCCCAGAATCTTGGAATAAGTTTTGCTATTGTGCTTTTTCCCGCTCCACTTGGTCCAACAAGTGCAGTAACACTATTTGCAAATACTTTAAAACTTACATTTTTTAAAGTGTAGTTTTCACTTGTTTCATATTTGAAAAATACATTTTTAAACTCTATATCAAAAGTGTGTGGAGTTTTTGGTTCTTTTGGAAGAGGAAGTGCTTCTATATTAAGAACTTCTTGAATTCGGAGGGCTGAGGCTTGAGATTTTTTTAAAAAATTTAGAAGCCACATAATTGGCAACATAGAATCAGCCATTCCCGTACTTAGAAAAAGTGCTAAAATAAAAGCAAAAAGATTAGCAGAACCATTGTTTAAAAATATAATTCCAGTTATTAATACTGCTAAAAGAGTAGGTAAAGGGCTTAATATTATAATTCCAAGTTTTTCAGCAGTAGCACTTAATTCTATCCATTCATTTAAGTTTTTTTTAAAAGTATGTAAAGAGTTATTGTATCGTTTAAAAGAACTTGTACCATCATCAAAAATACGAACTACTGGCATTGCTTGTACAAACTCAATTACTGCTTTATTGATATCACTTTGACTTCGCACATATCTATCTTTAAGCTCTTTATAATCTTTCATGGCAAATAGCATGGCAATCCAACCTAAAATTAGAACTCCTATACTTGCTAATGCAAATCTATAATCTATAATTAAAAGTATTATTAAACTTGCAATAGGTGCTGTAATGCTTTTTACTATCATAGGAATACTGTCAGCTGTGAAAGCGTGTAAAGCTCTAACATCTTCTTGCATTGTTTTTTTCAAATCACCTGAACCACTTGATATAATATAGCCTAAGGGAATTTTGGCTAAATGCTGAGCAATATTAGTTCTTAAAACCTCTTCTAATTTAAATGCCCCAAGATGTGAAAGTACAAAGCTGTAAAACTTAGATAAAAAGGCTATAATTGTAATAATTGCAAGTAATAAAATTGTATTAAAAAGGTTGAGTTCTTGACCTAACAATTTTAAAGGAGTTCCTTCTATTATATTACTTAATGTTAAGGAGAGAATAACAAGTGAGGCAATTAAACCTAAAGCTCCTACTGCTGAAAGAAACATAGATATTCTTATTTCAAACATTATGGGTTTTATAATAGCCCAAAGACCTGATTTATTTTTTGGTTGTTGTTTCATATGTTAATCCCAAGAATTTTAAATTTTAAGTTAAAAAAAACTAGAAGTATTACTTCTAGTTTCTTTTAAAATGTATATTTAACTCCTATTCCTAAAAATCTTGGTTCTCCAAAAGTTGCTCTTGAAAACATATTATTAGCTTCATACATATCAATATATTTTTCATCAGTTATATTTTTAGCATATGCATAAATATCCCAATCTAAGAATTTATATCCTATCTTAGCATCAACTAAAGTATAAGCATTTTCTTTTGGAAAAGTTTTATTTGCATCATCATAAAAATACATTGATCCCTGATTTTTTATATCAGTACGAGCATAAAATCCTTTTGGATGATAATAAGCAATACTCAAATTTGCAGTATGAGATGGAGTTGTCTCTATTTTTTCACCACTAAAATTATAATCTCCTACATTATAAGAATCATATTTTGCTTTTATAAAACCAAAAGCACCACTTATTTCTAAATTCTTTATTGGAAAATAACGAAAATCAAACTCAATTCCTTCAGAATGAGCTTTATCAGCATTATCTGTATAAACATCTCCTGATATTAGTCTTTTATATACTTGGATATCTTTTATATTCATTCGAAATATTGAAGCAGTGAAGATAAAATTATCAAAAGCACCTTTTATTCCCATCTCATAGTTTGTAGATTGTTGAGGTTTGAATATATTATCTTCTTTATTATTCATACTTTGTACCATAGAATTAAATCCACCAGGCATATACCCCTTTGAAATAGATACAAAATTAGAAAAATTCTCATTTATATTATAATTCATGGCAATTTTTGGAATAAAAATATTCCAAGTTTCTTCATCATTATAATTAAACTTCTTGTGATCATAACCAAAAGTATTCATATTAAACATATAACCATATGAATCTAAATCAAGCTCTTTTTTTATTTTTTGATATCTACCTCCAAGTGTTAATTCCAATTGTTCAGTTAAAGGTACTATAGATTGAGCAAAAACACTTTGTGTATAACTATCAATAGTAGAAGCATAGTTATTATATAAATAATCCATACCTGATAATAGAACATGAGATCCATAATCATCTTTTTTTCTTTCTTCCTTATCTAAGTATAATCCTGCTATCCAACGTATACCATCACTAGTTTTATTTGATATTCTAAGCTCTTGAGAATAAGTATTTGATGAACCTTTATTAAACATACTAGAACCATCTAAGTAATTTCCATTTGTAAAATCAAGATCATATTTTGCATCAATATCAGTTTTTCTATGAACAGTTACTCCTTCGACAATATATTTATCAGCTTCATATTTAATATTAAGACTTTGGGAATCAACATTACTTTCATAAAACATTGGCATTTCATAACTATTATTTTCTGCATCATCTCTATTAAATTGATCTAAACTAGAACTACCTACTATTCCATAGCCTTTGAAGCCATTGTCTTCACTTTTCTCTTTTTTTAAGGCTAATTTTGTTGAAAGCCTGTCTGTTGGTTTATAGTATAAAGATGTACCTAATCTTCTATCTTCTTCTTTTGCAGCTTTATCATCATCATAATATGTATTTGTTATCCAGCCATCATTTGAATTTATTTCAGCATTTAAATTAAAAAAGAGTTTGTCATTAACTATTGGAGTGTTTAAATTAAATGTTCCTCTTTTATAATTATTCTTACCATGTTCTATATTTATACTTCCATCAGTCTCATTTGTAGGCTCTTTTGTTATGATTTTTATGACACCACCTATGGCATCTTTACCATAAAGAGTTCCTTGTGGTCCTCTTAAAACTTCAATTTTTTCAACATTTTCCAATATAGTACTAAAATCATATTTATGAGCTATTGGAATGCCATCTATGTAAACCACAATAGGATTATTTGCAGTAAATAAAGAAGCATTTAATCCTCTAAAATTTACTTTGACACCTCGATCAGGAGTTGTTGACATATTGGGTATTTCTCTTATTACGTCTTCAATTGTTTTAATCCCTTTTTCTTCTATCTCTTCTGAGTCTATTACAGTGATACTTTGAGGAATATCAAAAAGATTCTCTTCAATTTTATTTGCTGTTACTGTCACCGCATCGAGTTTTTTTGTTTCTTGTGCATAAATTATATTTGCAGCTATGCAAGAAAGCATAAAAAATCTTAATATTTTTTTATGGTTCATTTCTTCTCCTAATGAATTTAAATAGGGCATAGTATAACTAAGATGAATAATCATTATCAATATTATATATATGTTTAAAAGGAATATTTTTATTGTTAGAAGTATTTTTTTAGTTATAACTAAATAAATTATATTTAAAAAAGTTAAGAGCAATTAACAAAAAATGAAAGGAAAATTTAATATTATAGGTGCAAAAAGTAGGTTAATATTTACACCTAATAAAAGTAATTTATTTTATGATAAATCTTTTAAAGTAGCAATATTAGCTGCTAGTTTATTATGAACTTCTAGGTATTCATCCTCTTGTTTACTATCAGCAACAACTCCTGCACCAGCTTGAAATATTACTTTATCATCTGTTAACATAGTAGTTCTAATAGTAATAGCAGAGTCCATATTTCCATCAAAACCAAAATAAGCAATTGAACCTGAATAGAAGTTTCTTTTTATTCCTTCAAATTGTGCGATTAATTCCATAGCTTTAATTTTAGGAGCACCTGTCATAGTTCCTGCTGTAAATGTTGCTGCAAATAAATCAAACATATCATACTTTTCATCAATAATTGCTTCTACATCAGAAACAATATGCATAACATGTGAATACCTTTCAACTCTCATTAAATCAGTTACCTTAACAGTTCCTGGTTTTGCAACCCTACCAACATCATTTCTTCCTAAATCAACTAACATAAGATGTTCAGCTTTTTCTTTTACATCATTTATTAGTTCAATTTCCATTTCAATATCTTTATCTAATGTTTTTCCTCTTTTTCTAGTACCTGCAATTGGTCTAAGAAGAAGATGACCATCCACAAGTTTAATCATTACTTCAGGAGAGCTTCCTGCAATTGTAAATTTCTCAAACTCTAAGAAAAATAGATATGGACTAGGATTTTTACTTCTTAATGCTCTATAAAAGCTTAAATGGTCAACATTAGCCTTTTGAATAAATCTATTAGATATAAGTATTTGAAAAATATCACCAGAACGAATCATCTCTTTTGATTTTGCAACCATTGTAAAGAATTCCTCTTTTGTATAGTTGAATTTACCTTCGTCTAGCAATTGCGCTTTTTTTAGAGGCGAAAAAATATAAGGACTGAAAAGTTCATCTTCGATTTTTTGAAGTTCATCTTTACAAGTCTCTACTGATGTAACCATAATTAGTTTGGATGTTTTGTGAGAAAACCCTAAAATTATATTAGGTCTAATTAGATCTAAATCAGGAATATTTAATTGATCTACTAAAGAGTTCATTGATTTTTTTAATATTGGCTCAAACTCTTTACCTATATCATAACCTACATTTCCAATAAAACCATCAACCAATCCAATACCAAGCTCTCTAGCTTTTTGTTTATAAAAATCTTTATCAAATTTTCTATAATAGTTTTGTAAAAACTTTAATGGATTTGATTCAACTTCTCTTGTTATATTCTCTTCATTTTTATGAAAACATTTATTGTTCTCATACCAAACTCTTTCCCTATCCCCAATTACAATAAATGAGTAGTTCCCATCGTTTGAATTAATAGTGCTTTCAAATAAAAATGTGATTTCATTTTTATATAAATTTTTAACTTTTTCATAGATAGACACCGGAGTGAACTGATCTAGAAAAAGCTCTTTTGAATAAAACTTCATAGGTTGATTACCTTAAAATGTTAGTATAAATGCTCCTGAAATATTAAGTTTCTTCTTAATATCATCTATAGCTAGTTTAGCTTGTCCTTTTGAGTTATATGGACCAATTAATACTTTATGAAAAAGTTTATTGTTAATTGATACTTTATAAACTTTATATTTAAACCCTTTTTGTACAATACCTTGTAAATATTTATCATTTGGCATTTTTGAAAAAGCTCCAACTTGAACAAATGTTCCTTCAGGTTTTGTTGTAATTGAAGCAGGTATCTTTTGTGTTACTTTTTTAATCTCTTTTTTTTCAACTTTTACAGGTTTTGGTTTAACTGGTTCTTTTTTTGTTATTTTAGTAGGTTTATAATCACTTTCCTTTTCTTTAACATCAAATACATCAGTTTTTGTTGATTTCTTTTTTTCAACTACTTTTTCTTGCTCTTCAATTTTTTGAAGATCTAGCTTTTCATCAACTTTGTCAACAGTTTTATCATTCTCATTTTTGTCAACAGTTTTATCATTCTCATTTGCAAATTTATCATTCTCTTCTTTAATATTTTTTAGTTTTTCGTTGATAATTTTTTGATATTGCTCTTCTATGTTTTCACTATCTAAAACTTGTTGTGCATTTTGCTCTTTATTTTTAGAAAATGAGTTATTTGAAGAGTCATCATTTGTTAAAAGGCGAATAATTATAATGGTAAGTAAAAATAGAATTACAAGAACAAGTCCTAAGACTAAGTACTTTTTTTTGTTCAATTCATTATTTGAAGAATTACTTAGCATAATATCACTATACTCTTGTTCTTCTTGAATTTCTACTTCTTTATCAAGATTTGGGGGTATAGTTTTTTTAGACTCTTGTTCAGTCTCTTGATATAGAGTTTCTTCATTTTTAATTTCATTTAGTCTTTGTTCAATTTCATTTTTTTCTTGTTTTAATTGAACTTTTTTAATAAATTCTTCGCCTTTTATTTCCATAAATTATCCTTGATATAATAAAGCTTATTAGTAAGTAGATTGATTGTAAATTACAAAACCTTTTGCTAACTCTTTTAATTCCTCTTTTACCTTTACTTGTAATTCAGTATTTTTAATATCATCTAATACATCACAAATTTTGTTTGCAATAATTTCAAACTCTTTTTCTTTCATTCCTCTTGCAGTAAGAGCAGGAGAACCAATTCTAATACCAGAGGTCACAAAAGGACTTCTTGTTTCACCAGGGACAGTATTTTTATTTACTGTAATACCTGCATTTTGAAGTGCTGCATCTGCATCTTTACCTGAAAACTCTTTATTTAAAAATGATACTAATACTAAGTGATTATCAGTTCCACCAGAAACAAGTTCATATCCTCTTGATACTAATACCTCTCCAAGTTTAGCAGCGTTTGCTTTTACTTGTTTTGCATATACTTTCCATTGGGGAGCTAATACTTCTTTAAAAGCAACAGCTTTTGCTGCTATAACGTGTATTAGTGGACCACCTTGTAATCCTGGAAAAATAGCTGAGTTGATTTTTTTAGCAATCTCTTCATCATTTGTTAAAATAATACCACCCCTTGGTCCTCTTAAAGTTTTGTGAGTAGTAGAAGTAACTACATCTGCATAAGGGAATGGACTCATATGCTCACCAGCAGCAACTAATCCAGCAATATGTGCAATATCAGCAAATAAAATTGCTCCAACTGCGTCTGCAATTTCTCTAAATTTAGAAAAATCAATCTCTCTTGCATATGCACTTGCACCACAAACAATGATTTTAGGTTGAGTAATTTTAGCAATTTCCATTACTCTATCATAATTGATTCTACCATCTAATTCAACACCATAGTAAAAAGCTTGGTAGTTTTTACCAGAAAATGAAGGTTTTGAACCATGTGTTAAGTGTCCACCATGTGATAGATCCATACCTAAAATTTTGTCACCAGCTTTTAGTAGTGCGGCATAAACTGCACCATTTGCTTGACTCCCTGAGTGTGGTTGAACATTTGCGTAAGAACAATTAAAAATTTCACAAGCTCTATCAATCGCTAATTGTTCTGCCTTATCAGCAAATTCACATCCTCCATAATATCTTTTAAATGGATAACCCTCTGCATACTTATTAGTAAAAACAGAACCCATAGTTTGCATTACAGCTGGACTAGTAAAGTTTTCACTTGCAATCATCTCTAAATGGTCGGTTTGTCTTTCTAATTCAGCTTCTACAATATCAAAAATCTCTTTATCTGCTATTTCTAAACTAGTATTTGAAATAAAACTCATCTATTCTCTCTCCTAATTATAATTATTTTTTATCTCTTAAAAGGTGAAAACACACTCTTTTAAGCTTCCTCTTCTTCATAAAGGTTAATTTCATGTTTAACTGGCTTCATTGCAGGGAATAGCAATACATCTCTAATTGAGTGCTCATTTGTAAGCATCATTACTAATCTATCAATACCAATACCTTGACCTGCTGTTGGTGCCATACCATAAGATAAAGCGTTAACAAAATCTTCATCCATCTCATGTGCCTCATCATCACCAGCATCTTTAGCTGCTATTTGACTTTCAAATCTTTTTAGTTGATCAATTGGATCATTAAGCTCAGAAAAGGCATTTGCAATCTCTTTACCTGCAATAAATAATTCGAATCTATCTGTTAAATGTGGCTTCTCATCATTTCTTCTTGCAAGTGGTGAAATTTCTACTGGATACTCGGTAATAAATGTGGGATTAATTAATTTATCTTCAACATATTCATCAAATAATTCACCTTGTAATTGACCTAAATTCATAGCTTCATTTACTTCAAGTTTTTTCTCTTTCATATAAGCAATAATTTTATCTTTATCTTCTGTAATATCAGCAGGAACTCCACCAATTGTTGTAAGTGACTCAATTAATGAAATTTCTCTAAATTTAGTAAAATCAATCTCTAAATCACCATATGGCAAAATTGATGGTAAATCTAAATGCTCAAATAGATAATCAAAATACTCTTTAGTTATTTCAATTAAATCCTTGTATGTTTTATATGCCCAATAAAATTCAATAGAAGTAAACTCTGGATTATGGGTTGCGTCCATACCTTCATTTCTAAAGTTTCTATTTATTTCAAATACTGCTTCAAATCCACCTACAATTAATCTTTTTAAGTATAACTCTGGTGCAATTCTTAAATATCTATCTACTCCTAAAGAGTTATGGTGAGTAACAAAGGGTTTTGCATTTGCTCCACCTGGAATTGGATGCATCATTGGAGTTTCAACTTCTAAAAAACCTTTATCTTCAAAAAATCTTCTAGTTAAAGAAATAACTTTAGATCTAATATGAAATGTTTTTCTAACTTGTGAGTTCATAATTAAATCTAGATATCTTTGTCTATATCTTAACTCTTTATCCTGAATTCCATGATACTTTTCTGGAAGAGGAGAGATAGCTTTAGTTAATATTTTTAAATTATGAACATGCAACGATAGCTCACCTTTATTTGTAATAAAAGGATAGCCAGCTACTTCAATAATATCTCCAACTTCAATATTCTTTTTAAATACATCATTATAGAAACCTTCAGGTAAATTGTCTCTTGCAATATAAATTTGTAAAACTCCTGACTCATCTTCTATTTTAAGAAATGATGCTTTCCCCATAAGTCTGAAGAATTTAATTCTTCCTGCTACTTTATAGTGCCTTTTTTCATCTCTTTTATCTGCTACTTGAAAAAGATCACTATTTACATTTAAATATTTTGCAATAGTTGTATTTCTTGCACTATCATTTGCATAAGGGTTAATTCCTAGTTCTCTTAGCTTTTCTGTTTTTTCTATTCTCTGTTGTATATATTTATTTTCAAACAATATTAATTTCCTTCTTCTATTTTTTCTATTTCATTTTTAACTTCCTGTTTAATTGCTTCTTGTGTTTTAATTTTTTCATCTTGTGATTTATTTGCTGTTTCTTGAATTTTGTCAGCATTTTCATTTAGACTATTTTTAATTACGTCAGTTATAATAGCCCCTGAATCTAAAGTTTTTTCTTTAATTTCATTAATAGTCTCTTCTATTTCTTTCGTTAAATTCTTCTTATTAATTAAATCAGGATTCTCCTTATTTATTTCTTTTTCTTGCAAAATTGTATTTTCAACTTTTTTAACAAAAACAGAAGGATCTAATTTAATAATAAAATCACCTGTTTTAATTAATAAAGGGAAAGTAAGTGTATTTGCTAGTTTCTCATTCATTAGATTCTTGAATGCACTTATTTGATAAAGACAAAAAATGATTATAGAAAAAAATAAAAATATTTTTGCACTTCCAAAAATAAATCCAAAAATTCTATCAAAAAATCCCAATCCACTCACTGAGAAAATTTTACTTATAACTCTTCCTAATAAATAAGCAATTGCCCAAAAAAGAATAATCCCCACAATAAACCCAATAAGATTAATTGTAGTTTGATTATTTAGTCCTAAAATAGGAGCTACTCTACTTCCTATATCAGTGGCTATCCTTGATGCAACAAAAATACCACCAACAAGACCTACAAGAGCAAAAACCTCTTTAATAAAACCTCTTAAAAATCCTTTTAGCCCAAGAAGGATAGTAAAACTTACAATTATTATGTCAAAAACAGTAAAACTTTGCATATATATCCTTAATATATAGTATGACGCAATTATATCTAAGGTTTTCAAAATAAAAGTTTAATAAATATTTAGCTTACAGTTAAAAGGTAAACTTTTAATATGGCAGTTTATAAGTGTTACAAGTATTTATTTTTTTTTACTAACAATTAATATTTTTTTGATAAAATTTCCATATTATGAATAATGTAAAAAGATATCCAACAAAAAAGATTAAAGTAGGTAATGTTGAAATAGGTGGAGATGCACCAATTTCAGTACAATCTATGACATATAGTAAAACATCTGATATTAAATCAACAGTAGAGCAAATAAATAGATTACATTTTGCAGGGGCAGATATTGTAAGAGTTGCAGTACCAAATAAAGAGGCAGCTGATGCACTAAAAATTATAAAAGAACAGACCTCTTTAGCTATTGTTGCAGATATTCACTTTCACCATAAGTTAGCATTAATTGCAGCAAAAAGTGTAGACTGTATTAGAATTAATCCAGGAAATATTGGTAATAAACAAAAAGTAGCAGATGTTGTAAAAGCTTGTAAAGAGAGAAATTTACCAATTAGAATTGGAGTTAATTGTGGTTCTTTAGAGTCTAAATTTGAGAATAAATATGGACAAACTGCACGTGGTATGGTAGAGAGTGCAGATTATAATATTAAATATCTAGAGGACTTAGGCTTTGATGATATTAAAATATCATTAAAGGCTAGTGATGTGCAAAGAACAGTTGAAGCATATAGAATGCTAAGACCAATGAATAATTATCCATTTCATTTAGGTGTTACAGAAGCTGGAACACTATTTCACTCTACAATAAAATCTTCAATTGCTTTAGGAGCACTTTTACTTGATGGAATAGGAGATACTCTTAGAGTTTCAATTACAGGAGAACTTGAGAAAGAGATAGAAGTTGGACGTGCAATTTTAAAAGATGCAGGTGTAGTAAAAGAGGGCTTAAATATTATCTCTTGTCCTACATGTGGAAGAATTGAAGCAGATCTTGTAAGTGCAGTTGCCCAAGTTGAAGAAAAAACAAAGCATATCAAAGCTCCATTAAATGTTTCAGTAATGGGATGTGTAGTTAATGCAATAGGTGAAGCGAAATCTGCTGATGTTGCAATTGCTTATGGAAAAGGAAGTGGTCTTATTATTAAAAAAGGTGAGACAATAGCAAAACTTCCAACAGATAAACTACTTGATAGATTTTTAGAAGAGGTAGAAGCAGAAGCTAAAAAACAGAGTTAATCTATCTTTATCTTTTTTTTATTCTTACTTATAAAATAAATTTAGTTAAAATTTTATCCTTAACAATATTTGGAGAATCAATGGATAGTGTATATAGTATAAATATTGAAAGAGCAGTATTAAGTTCAATTCTTTTTAACCCTGAAGAAATAGAGGATGTTTTAGGGGTATTAAACCCAAAAGATTTTTATCTACCAGCTCATCAAAAAATATTTGAAGTAATGGTTAAACTTCACAATGATCATATGCCTATTGATGAAGAATTTATTAGAAAGCGAGTTGATTCAAAAGATGTTGATGACTCTATTTTATTAGAGATTCTATCAGCTAATCCAATTACAAATACTCTTGCTTATGTTAGGGAGATAAAAGATGGTTCTGTTAAAAGAGAGTTGGCAACATTAGCAACAACTATTAAAAAAGTCTCTTTAGAAGAGGATGTAAGTGCAAATGATGCCTTAGATATAGTTCAAGGTAAGTTATATAAAATTTCAACTGATAGTGCAACATCTGAGTTAAAACATATGGAGACCATTACAAGTGATACCCTTTCTTATATTAAGAAAATGAAAGAGATGGGAAATCAACACTTAACAGGACAAACAACAGGTTTTTATGATTTAGATAGAAAAACAACAGGTTTTAATGAAGGGGACTTAGTAATCTTAGCTGCAAGACCTGCTATGGGTAAAACAGCTTTAGTTCTTAATATGGCATTAGCAAATGTAGAAGCAGGAAAGGGTGTAATCTTTTTCTCTTTAGAAATGCCTGCTGAACAACTGATGTTAAGAATGTTATCTGCAAAAACCTCTATTCCTTTACAAAATTTAAGAAAAGGTGATATGGATGATCAGCAGTGGTCAAATCTAACTGCTGCATTTGAAGAACTAAATAGAAAAAAACTTTTTGTTGATGATGGAGGGTCTGTTAATATTAATCAATTAAGAGCAAGAGTAAGAAAACTAGCTCAAAATGAAGAAAACAATATTTCAATGGTAATTATTGATTACCTTCAACTAATGCAAGGTGTTGGAAATAAAGATAGACACCAAGAGGTTTCTGATATTTCAAGGGGTCTTAAAATGTTAGCTAGGGAGATGAAAATTCCTATAATTGCACTTTCTCAGTTAAATAGGGGACTTGAAAATAGACCTGATAAAAGACCAATGTTATCTGATTTAAGAGAGTCAGGAGCAATTGAACAAGATGCTGATATTATAATGTTTGTGTATAGAGATGATGTATATAAAGAAAGAGAAGAAGCAAGAAAAGAAAAGGAGGCAAAAGATAAAGGAGAAGCGTATAAATCAACTTTCATAAATAGACCAGTTGAAGAGGCTGAGGTTATTATTGGTAAACAAAGAAATGGACCTATTGGAACTGTAAAGCTTGATTTCCAAAAACAATATACAAGATTTGTTAATAAAGATAGTATAAATGAAGCTCCAATGGAAGTTGTATTTGAATCAATTATTGACACAAATAAAGAGACAAACATAGAAATACCTAATATTTTATAATTTATATTATTACTTATTAAGAGAACTAAAAGTATAATTTTATAGATTATTATTCAAGGAGTAATATTTATGAAAAAAGCTTTCTCTTTACTCGAACTAATATTTGCTATTGTTATAATTGGTATAATTGCCACTTTTGCAATTCCTAAATATATTAATACAAAAAACTATGCTTTGGCTTCTACAGTAAAAAGAGACTTAATCTCAGTTATAAGTGCAATTCAAACCCACTATTTAGTAAATAAAAAAGTCGATAAAATTTCAGATATCATAACTTTAAATAGTACTAATTGGCAAGTTCTTGATAAAAAAGTTCTTTTTAGTGAATCTGGAAAGGTATGTATTGAATTAAGTGTTGAAGAGCCAAAAATAAAAATTGAAGTTTTTAAGGATACAAGTAGTGTATGTAAACTTCTTGATGAGATGGAAATAAGAAATCAAGATATTGATTTAATATAATTTTGATAAAATCTTTTTAAATAAATCAAAAGGAAGTTGATGCAAAAAGCGATTTTTTTAGATAGAGATGGTGTAATTAATGTTGAGAAAAACTATCTATATAAAATTGAAGATTTTGAGTTTGTAGATGGCGTTTTTGAATCATTAAAATATCTTCAAAATTTAGGTTACAAGCTATTTATAATTACAAATCAGTCAGGGGTATCAAGAGGCTATTATAGTTTAGATGATTTTCTAATACTTACTCAATGGATGATAAATAGATTTCAAGAACACAATATTGAAATTTCACAAGTTGAGCTTTGCCCTCACGGTCCAAATGATAATTGTCCTTGTAGAAAACCAAAAATTGGAATGATTGATAATATTTTGAAAAAACATGCAATAGATTTAGAAAACTCATGGTTAATTGGTGATAAATCTTCTGATATAAAGTGTGCTAAAAATGCAAATATCAAAAATACGATACAAGTTCAATCAGGTCACAGTTTTGATGAGAACGAGTCAAAGGCTGATTTTGTAATAAAGAGTATTAAAAATATTGAAAAAATTATTAAAGAGTAACATTTTATTTAATTTTATAGATATTAATTATTTATTAGACAAACATAATCTGTTTTTTGATAGAATAAATACCTTTATGTAAAAATAAATACTAGGATGTTTAAATGCAGTTAAGCCAAGAGAAAAAAGATTTTTTATTAAACTCTATTAGAAATGTAGAAGATTTTCCTAAGCCTGGAATTATTTTTAAAGATATTACAACATTATTAAATAATCATGAAGCTTATCAAATCTTAATGAACCATTTAGAAAATAGATATAAGTCTTATGAGATTGATTATATCGCTGGTATTGATTCAAGGGGTTTTATCTTTGGTGCAGCCCTTGCTGACAGATTAAAAGTAGGTTTTGTACCTGTAAGAAAAAAGGGTAAACTTCCGTCAACGACAGTTTGCGAAAAATATGAATTAGAGTATGGTTTTGATGAAGTTGAACTTCACTTAGATGCTTTTAATGAGCAAAAAGGTGCAAAAGTATTACTTATAGACGATATTATTGTAAGTGGTGGCACTGCATATGCAGCAGCAAACCTAATAAAAAAATTAAATGCAGACTTAATAGAAGTCTGTTTTTTAATGAATATACAGATTCTAGATGGTGCTAAAAGACTATCTAAATTAGCACCTGTTTATTCAGTTTTAGATATTTAAAAAGAAGAGAAGATGAAAAAAGAGTTTTATATACCAAAACTATCAAAGTTTGATCCAGATGAAAATGGACATTTTGGAATTTTTGGTGGAAGGTATGTTCCTGAAACATTAATGCCCATTTTAAAAGAACTTGAAAGCAGTTATAAAAAGTATAGATTTAATGACTCTTTTTGGTTAGAAGTAAATGAACTATTAGAAAATTATGTAGGGAGAGAAACACCCCTTTATTTTGCAAAAAATATCTCTGATGAGATTGGTGCAAAAGTTTATTTAAAAAGAGAAGATTTAAATCATACAGGAGCACATAAAGTAAATAATGTAATTGCTCAAGGCCTATTAGCTAAAAAACTAGGTAAGACAAAGGTTATTGCGGAGACAGGAGCAGGACAACATGGTGTGGCAACCGCAACTATTGCAGCCCTTTTAGGACTTGAATGTACAGTATTTATGGGAGCAAAAGATGTTGCAAGGCAAGAGCTAAATGTATTTAGAATGAAACTACTTGGTGCAAAAGTTATTTCTGTTGAATCTGGAAGTAAAACTTTAAAAGATGCTATGAATGATGCAATTAGATATTGGGTAACAAATGCAAGGGATACTTTTTATATTATTGGTACTGTTGCAGGTCCTCATCCCTATCCAATGATGGTCAGAGATTTCCAAGCAATTATTGGATATGAAGCAAGAAAACAGATTTTAGAAAAAGAGAAGAAACTTCCTGATTACATAGTTGCTTGTATTGGTGGTGGTTCAAATGCAATTGGTATTTTTTCACATTTTTTAGAAGATAAAGAGACAACTTGTATAGGTATCGAAGCTGGTGGTTTAGGAGTTGATACAAATAAACATGGTTGTTCTTTAGCAAAAGGGAGACCAGGAATATTACATGGTCAATGCTCTTATCTTTTACAAGATGAAAATGGACAGGTTTTAGAAGCCCACTCAATGAGTGCTGGGCTAGATTATCCTGGGATTGGACCAGAACACTCATTTTTAAAAGATGAAAATATTGTTACTTATGATTCTATTACAGATGATGAAGCACTAGATTCCTTTGTCTGGTTAAGCAGGAAAGAGGGAATAATCCCAGCTTTTGAATCTTCTCATGCAATAGCATATTTAAAAAAAGAAAAAGAGAAATTCAAAGATAAAGTTGTTATTGTGAATCTTTCAGGAAGAGGTGATAAGGATATGGTACAAGCCAAAGATTTATTGGAGTTTAATTAAATAGTATGAAAAAGAATTTACAAGAACACTCTGGAAAGATACTATTTGTAGTTGTATTTATCTTTCTATCATTTTTAGCATATAATTTATATCATGCACCAGTTGAAGGTTTAGAAAATAAATTTATTTATTTACTTAAAACATATGGTTATATTATTCTTTTTGCATGGAGTACATTAGAAGGTGAATTGGGTCTTATTATGGCAGGATTACTTGTACATGATGGAAATATGAACCTCTATATAGCAATCTTTATTGCTGGACTTGGTGGTTTTGTAGGAGACCAAGTATATTTTTATACAGGAAGATTTAATAAGGCTTATGTGCATAAAAAGTTTAAAGGACAAAGAAGAAAATTTGCTTTAGCACATCTTCTTTTAATTAAGTATGGTTGGCCAATTATCTTTATTCAAAGATATATGTATGGGATGAGAACAATTATTCCAATTTCTATTGGCCTTACAAGATATAGTGCAAAGATGTTTGCTTTCATTAATTTAATTAGTGCTTGGTGTTGGGCAGCTATTACTATTGTTCCTGTTTGGTATTTTGGTGAAGAGATTTTACAAATCTTAAAATGGGCAAAGGAATATTGGTATTTTGCTTTACCATTTGTATTAATAATGGGAGGAAGTATCTTATACTATTTCCATTCTGCAACGAAGAAAAAGGAGAAAAACATTGAAAGTTAATTTAATTGAAAAAGTTATTGAAAAAGTAAAAGCTGATATTGAAATAATCATTTTAAAAGATATTAAAGATTCAAAAAATAAAGAGATATTAGAAAAGTTGAATTTTGAAGCAAAAGATGAAAACTCTATTTTGCTACCTGAATTAAAAAAAATATATGTAGGATGTGAAGCGGATGATTATGATAGTATTGCAGTAGCTATTGGTACGGCAATAAAAAAGTTTAATAGTACAAGATTTAAAACAGCAAAGTTATCTTTAGGCGATTTTAATTTAAAAGCATTAGTAGAGGGCTCTTTATTAGCTTCTTACTCATTTACACAATATAAATCTATAAAGAAGAAAAAGGAGAAACAAGAGCTTTTAATTTGTTCAGAAAAGTTTAGCAAAGATGAAAAAAACATTTTTAATTCTTCTATTGAGATAGTAAAAGCAGTAAATAAAACTAGAAATATGGTTAATACTGCACCAGCAGATTTTTATCCTGAAACAATGGCTGAACTTGCAAGAGATATTGCAAAAGAATCAAATCTTGATTGTAAAATTTATGGAGAAAAATATTTACACAAAAATGGTATGAATGCAATGCTAAGTGTTGGTAGAGCATCTTGTCATGAATCTAAATTAATCCATTTAATATATAAGCCTAAAAAAGCTAAAAAGAAAATTGTTCTTGTGGGAAAAGGCTTAACATATGATTCAGGAGGACTTTCATTAAAACCAGCAGATTTTATGGTAACAATGAAGAGTGATAAAAGTGGAGGGAGTGCAGTTCTTGGAATAATGAGTGCTGTTTCAAAACTTGATTTACAATATGAAATTCATGGAATAGTTGGTGCAGTTGAAAATATGCTTGGTGGAGATGCTTATAAACCAGATGATATTTTAAAAGCAAAAAATGGAACAACAATTGAAATAAGAAATACTGATGCTGAAGGAAGATTAGTGCTTGCAGATTGTTTATGTTACGCACAAGATGAGATTAAAGATATAGATTATATCTTTGATTATGCCACACTTACAGGAGCTTGTGTGGTTGGTGTAGGTGAATATACTACTGGAATTATGGGAAATAATGCACAATTAAAAAAGGATATTGTTTCTTCAGCTTTAGAGTCTGGTGAGTATGCAACATCATTACCTTTTAATAGATATCTTAAAAAGACAATTAAATCAGAAATTGCTGATATTTGTAATATTGCAAATACAAGATATGGAGGAGCAATTACAGCAGGACTATTTTTGGAAAACTTTATCTATGAAGAGAATAAAGAAAAATGGGTTCATCATGATATTGCAGGACCTGCATATGTAGAAAAAGCTTGGGGGTATAATCCATTTGGAGCAAGTGGTGCAGGAGTTAGAATGACTCTTGAATTTTTAAAAAATTTAGATTAAATCATTATCGAGGAAATAGAGATGATAAATATTGACAAAAAACCAACTATTTTAGTTATTGGTGATTTAATGATTGACTCATACTTAATTGGCAATTGTGATAGAATAGCACAAGATGCACCTGTTCCAATTGTTGATGTAAAAGAAGAGAAGATTGTATTAGGTGGAGCGGGAAATGTTGTTAGAAATCTTGCTGCATTAGGTGCAGAAGTTCATGTAATGTCAGTTGTTGGAGATGATGATACGGCAAAATCTATGAAACATATGTTAGATGAGTTAGAAACAAAATCATTTCTTCTTGAACAAAAAGGTAGAAAAACATCGAAGAAAATGAGAGTAGTAACTGGTAACAATCAGATGTTTAGAATAGACACTGAAAGTAAAAACAATATCTCATTTGATAATGTAAAAATTTTATACTCTAAACTTCAAGAGAAAATTAATGCCTATAATGCAATTTTATTAGCAGATTATGGTAAAGGAGTTTTAACTAAACAATTTACACAACAAATAATAGAATATGCTAATAAACATAATGTAAAAGTTATTGTTGATCCTGTTGGAAGTGATTATGAAAAGTACAAAGGAGCAAGTTTTGTTATTGTAAATAAGGAAGAAGCGGCAAAAGCAACAAATATCGATATAGAAAATGATGATAGATTATTAGATGCCTTAAAAGTTTTAAAAGAGAATTTAGGTACTAATGAATCAATTATAACGCTAGCAGAAGAGGGAATTGCTATTTTAAGAGAAAATAAAATTTGTAAAATACCTACTGTTCCATTAGAAGTTTTTGATGTGACAGGTTCAGGAGATACTGTTCTTGCTGCACTTGGATTTGCATTAGCCTTAGAAAATGATATTTATGAATCTGTTAAATTTGCAAATTTAGCCACAGGAATTGTATTAAGAAAATTTGGTAGTGGAACAGCCTCTATTGAAGAAATTTTATCTGATCAAGGTTGTTTGGATAAGAAGATAATTGAAACTAGTTTAAAATAATAAAAGAGATTTTAATCTCTTTTATAATAGATTTCATTATAATTTTGCTATAATTCTAATAATAAATAATATCATATTTATTTTTATTAAAAAATTAATAAGGGCAAAATTATGGAAACGGGATATACACTTCTATTTGCAGATAACGATTCACATACAAAAAGGGTTTTATCAAACTGCTTTAAAAAATATTTTAATGATATTTTTCAAGCAGATAATGGTATAACTGTACAAAAAATATGCAAAAAAAACTCTCCTGATGTAATTCTTATTGATATTGATATTCCTGAAACAAATGAGATAGAAATAGTTAGAAAAATAAGAAAAATTGATAAATTAATACCTATAATTGTTTTATCAAACAATCTTTCAACTAAAAATTTGTTAGAAGCAATTAAATTAAATGTAGTTGATTATCTTCCTAAACCTATCGATTTTGATAAGTTTAATGAATCAATAAAATTAGCAATTAAAAGTTTATCAATATCAAAAAAAGGAGAATTATTAAGTTTAATCAAAATAACAAAAAACTCTTATTGGGATAAAGAAAAAAAACTCTTTTTTTATAAAGGTAAAATTCTAGAGTTAACAAAAAATGAAAGAACATTATTTGATCTTTTAATAAACAAAAAAAATGAAATTGTTGAACCAAGAGATATATCTATTAATGTGTGGAATGTAAAAAATGATAACTTAAATGATGCAAGTATAAGAAATTTAGTAAAAAGACTTAGAAAAAAACTTCCAATAGATATTGTAAAAAGTATTTATGGAAGTGGATATGTAATGAGCTTTTAATTTGAATATTAATAAAGTTTTGAGTATTATTGCGCACTAAAAAGAATCTAAAAGGTTAAATTAATGGGATTAGGTGTAGGAATAGTAGGTCTCCCCAATGTAGGTAAGTCAACAACTTTTAATGCTTTAACAAAAGCTCAAAATGCAGAAGCTCAAAACTATCCATTTTGTACAATTGAACCAAATAAGGCAATTGTCCCCGTACCAGATAGAAGATTGGATGAGTTAGCAAAAATTGTCAATCCAGACAAAATCCAACATTCAACAATTGATTTTGTTGATATTGCAGGACTTGTAAGAGGTGCTAGTAAAGGTGAAGGTTTAGGAAATCAATTTTTATCTAATATTAGAGAAGTAGAAGTTATTTTGCATATGGTAAGATGTTTTGAAGATGCTAATATCTCTCACGTAGAAGGAGATGTAAACCCTTTAAGAGATATTGAAATTATTGAAACAGAACTTATTTATGCAGATATTACTCAATGTGAAAAAAAGATTGAAAAATTAAAGAAACAGTCAAAAGGTTCTAAAGAAGCATCTGAAATGCTAGTAGTTGCTGAAAGTTTATTAAAACATTTAGAAGAGCTTCAACCAGTTAAAACATTTGATAATTTAGAAAATGAACTTTTTATTCAAATGGATAAAGAGCTTAGATTTTTATCTAATAAGGATGTTATTTATGGGGCGAATGTGGATGAAGACTCTTTATCTGATGGTGGAAATGAATATGTTGAAATATTAAAAGCTCATGCAACAAAAGTCAATGCAGATGTAATCGTACTTTGTGCAAAAATTGAAGAAGAATTAGTTGGTTTAGAAGATGATGAAGTAAAAGAGTTCTTAACTGATTTGGGTGTAGAAGAATCAGGATTAGAACAAATTATTCATACAGCATTTGAGAAATTGGGCTTAATGAGTTATTTTACTGCTGGTAAAATAGAGGTTAGAGCTTGGACAATTAAAAAAGATACGAAAGCTCCTCAAGCAGCAGCAGTAATTCATAATGACTTTGAAAAAGGTTTTATTAAAGCAGAAGTTATCTCTTATGAAGATTTTGTTGCCTTTGGTGGTGAGACAAAATGTAAAGAGGCGGGGAAACTAAGACTTGAAGGAAAAGATTATATTGTTAAAGATGGTGATGTAATGCATTTCAGATTTAACGTGTAGTAGTGTCAAAAAATATAAACAGTTGTTTTTTTGAAAGATACTACATAGAACAAAAAATAAAAATATATTCCTTTATAAATATATAATAAATAAAAATTAAAATTAAAATTTTATATTTAAATGTTATTTTTAAATATTTTTGTTAGAATAATATTGATTATTAATAGAAGATTATTCTGTTATAATAAAAGATATATTATCCATCAGGAGTTTTTATGACGGAAAGCATAATTGAAAAAATTGAATCTCTACCTCCTTTACCAAAAACAATAATTGAAATAGAAGAATTCAGACAAGAAACAGAAAAAGAGGCTTTTGAATTATTAAAAATAGTTGAAAAAGATGCACTTATTGTATCTACTTTATTAAAAGTTTCAAACTCTGCAATGTTTGGTTTTAGAAGTAAAGTAGAAACTGTGAGTAAAGCTATTAATCTTTTAGGAGTTAACTTTACAATCTCTATTGCTATTGGTGGAATAGTTCAAAATGTTTTAAAAACGAACTTATCTCCATATGGAATAAATAGTGATGATTTTATGAGAGCTTCAAATCTTTCAACTATATTAGCATCGATTTGGCTTGCTAAAATTGATCTTAATTTAAAAGAGGAGTTAGCTCTGCCTGCTCTTCTACAAGAAACAGGAAAATTTGTTTTAGCTGATATTATTGATAGCGAAGACAAAACAAGTGAGTTTAAAGCCTTAATTGAAAATGGAAAATCAATTGCTGAGGCAGAAAAAGAGGTTCTTGGTGTTACAACTTCTGAAATAACAGCAAAGATATTTAAACATTGGAAATTAAGTGATAACTTAGTTAATGTGATTGAAAATGTTGATTCCTTAGAGAAATGTGAACCTGATTATTTAGAAAAGTCAAGGATTTTAGAGATTCTTAAAACTATTTGTTGTGCTACAGATGCGTTAAGTGAGGATAACATTGAAAAAGGTGTTACAAAAGCAAAAGAGTATAAATTAGATATAAAAAGTTTAGAACAATCAATAAAAAAACTTCAAGATAGACTACTTTTAGACTCGTAAGTAATTAAGATTTTTCTTAATTACTTACATTTTTAATATTTTTATTAAAAGAGTATAAATCAATACAATATTTAAACTATTGAAATTTTGGTTTAAAAGTTATACTTTTTTATACACAATATCTTAAAATTGTCTCTAAACTATAATCCTTGCAATAGAATATTCCATAAATAATCTACTTCATCATCTTCAAAATTTATTAAAGTTTTATCAAAAAAAAGTTCTTCAATTTTTTTTAGTTCAAAAGCTCTACAATATGCACAAGAAGCATGTACGGGAAAAAAACTTCTTACCAATGATATATCACTTTTTATCTTCTTTTCACACAATAAACAGTAAAAATCAGTATGTAATCGTCCTTCATGTTTTAAGAGTTTCAAGTAGCTTTTACAAATTGCTCTTTTAGGGGTTTGCTTTATCATTTTATGTGAAAGTTTATCAAGAAGTTTAAAGTAAAATTCATCTATCTCTTCTACATCTTTTAAATGAGAATAAAATAGTTTTATAAACCTTTGCCAACAATAAAGTTTTTCATTGTCAAATATCCATTGAAAACCAAGCTGTAATACATCTTTTAATCTTGGTATAGAACTTTTTAGATTCGATTCCAATTCAAAATCTATTTTATACCCAATATTTATATTTGAATGTCTTGCTCCATAAAACCTATAAGTAGTGTAAACTCTATTTTCACTTAATATTAAAACAATTAAGTCGTCATCTTTGACGGGCTTAATATCTATTATATACCCTTGCATTTACTCTTTTCATTTTTATTTGAAAAAAATTATAACAAATTATAAATAGATAGTTGCTTCAAATTTAATTTATGGTAGAATATTTTGTTAATTACTTTGAAAGGGAAAATTTAATGGAATTCGAGAATATTACAATTGCTAAAGAAGCAAATATTCTGTATGATGGAAAGATTACTAGTAGAGGTATTACCTTTGAAGACGGTAGTAAAAAAACTTTAGGTATCATGTTACCAGGTGAATATGAATTAAATACTGTGAATAAAACTACTATTGATATTAATTCAGGAATTTTAGAAGTTATGCTACCAGCTGAGGATTGGGTTGAATATGTAGCACCTGCAAGTTTTGAAATTGCTCAAAATTCAAAATATAAATTAAGAGTAACATCTTTAGTAGACTACTGTTGCTCATTTACTAAAGAGGCTAGATAAAAAAGGTAAAAGTTAAAAGCTTCTACCTTTTCGATATATTAGTTCTTTTATAA
>CAYZST010000007.1:0-68403 GCA_964480765.1 uncultured Arcobacter sp.
ACATTTTAAATCTATATACATGTGTAAAATATCAATTGCAGCTGGTGTTATTCCTGAGATTTCACTTGCATTAAATAGTGTTGGAGGATTAAATTTTTCTAGTTTTTCAACTACTTCATTTGATAATCCTGAAACTGATTTAAAATCGAAATTTTCAGGAATTTTCATTTGAAGCATTTTTTTCATTTTTTCTATTTGTTTTTGTTGTTTATCAACATATCTATAATATTTTGATTCAATTATAATTTGCTCTTTTAAGTACTCATTAGTATTTGCCAATGAAGGAATAAGTTTATCAAATTTTTCAGCTGTAACTGTATTTCTTCCTATTATATCAATAAGCTTTGCTCTATCCCTAATCTTATCTTCACCTAAAGATTCAAGTAATTCAAGGTTCTCTTTTTTTGATGTGAACCATTCATCTGCCATAAATTCAATTGCATCATTTATAACTTTTCTTTTGTGTTCAACTTTTGCCATTTGTTCATCATCAATTAGTCCAAACTTATGACCATATTGTGATAATCTTAGATCAGCACTCTCTTCTCTTAAAAGAAGTCTATATTCGGCTCTACTTGTAAACATTCTATATGGTTCATTAGTTCCTTTTGTAACTAAATCATCAATAAGTACGCCTATATATGCTTCATCACGTCTTAATATAAATGGTTCTTTTTCATCAATTGCCAAAGAGGCGTTAATTCCAGCCATTAGTCCTTGTGCTGCTGCTTCTTCATAGCCTGTTGTTGCATTGATTTGACCTGCATTATAAAGATTTTTAATCTTTTTTGTTTCTAGGGTATGTTTTAACTCTGTGGGGTCAACATAATCATACTCAATTGCATAACCATATCTAATAATTTTTGCATTTTCTAATCCTGCAATAGAGTGGATCATCTGTTTTTGTACATCAATTGGAAGTGATGTTGAAAGTCCATTTATATAGTACTCTGTACACATTGCAGTTTGTGGTTCTAAGAATAATTGATGTCTTTGTCTTTCACTAAACCTATTTACTTTATCTTCAATACTAGGACAGTATCTTGGACCTGAACCTTGAATTTGTCCAGTAAACATTGGTGCTCTATGGAAATTTCCAGAAATTGTATCATGTGTTCCAATATTTGTATAGGTAATAAAACATGGATATTGTTTAGGATTAAATGTTGATTTGTCAGTTCTAAATGAGAATGGCATAGGTTTTTCATCTCCAGGATGTTCTTCCATTACAGAAAAGTCAATTGTTTTACCATCAATTCTAGCTGGTGTTCCTGTTTTGAGTCTTCCTACATTTAATCCAAGCTCTTTTAATTGAGTTGATAGTGTTGAAGATGGAAGTTCCCATGCCCGACCTGCATCATAGGTGTTTTCACCAATATGAATTAATCCTTTCATAAAAGTTCCAGTAGTTAAAATTACTTTTTTAGAAAAGAATTTTTCTCCTAGTTTTGTTTTGACACCTTTGGCACTGTTATTTTCAATAATTAGTTCACTTACTTCGTCTTGATATACTTCTAAATTAGGAGTATTATGACAAATTTTTCTCATATATTCTCTATATTTATCCATATCAATTTGGGCACGGCTACCTTGAACAGCTGCACCTTTTGAAGCATTTAAAATTCTAAATTGAATACCTGTTGCATCCGTACAAAGACCCATTTGTCCACCAATGGCGTCAAGCTCTCTAACTAGGTGTCCTTTTGCTAATCCACCAATAGCAGGGTTACAACTTGCAGCTCCAATTTGCTCAACAAGCATTGTAATAAGTAGGGTTTTTTTCCCTAATCTAGCAGAGGCTAAAGAGGCTTCAATACCTGAATGCCCAGCCCCTACGACGATAATATCATAATTCATAATCTTTCCTTAGTATGAAAAGTATTTAATTAAGTGATGACGGCATTTACAGACTTATATTAATTTATTATATACTTTTCGTTGATTTTTTGTTTTACTTAGGGAAATTTCTTAGATAAATGTTTTCTTCCACTTATCTAAAAAATTTCAAGTTTAGTAAAAATAAGATTCTCAATAAATTTTCGCTATTATACCAAATATTTTAAGATTTCCAACATTTTTTTAAAGGATTTTTTTTGTTTACGGGGCTTATTCGAGAGATGGCTGAGGTTATCAGTTTTAAGAACAACTTTTTAACATTAAAAGCTAAATATACTCCAAAAATTGGTGACTCGATTGCAGTAAATGGTGTATGTCTTACTGTTGTTAGACTTACAAATAATACTTTTACAGTAGAGTTATCTCCTGAGACACAAAAAATTATTGCAATTGAAAATTATAAAGGGGAGGTTCATATTGAACCTGCAATGATGATGACAGATAGATTTGAAGGGCATATTGTTCAAGGTCATGTGGATTGCTTAGGAGTGGTTAAAACTATTAAAAATAATGGAAATTCAACTGATTTTATTATCTCTGTTCCAAATATATATATAAAATATATTATTCCCAAAGGAAGTGTAACTATTGATGGGGTATCTTTAACAGTAAATGAAGTGTTAAAAGATGCTTTTAGACTTACAATTATTCCTCATACAATAGAGAATACACTTTTTAAAAGATATAAGGTTGGAACGAAGGTAAATCTTGAAACAGATATGTTTGCTAGATATATTTATAATATGTTTAAACCGAAAAATGAAGAGCTAACTTGGGATAAAGTTGAAAAGATAATGGCAAGATACTAAAGATGAAAAGAAGAGAGTTCATATCTACTACTATTCTTATTACTTTAAGTTCAACACTAAACACAAAAGAGTTAGAAAACCAAAATATAAAAGCTTGGCTTGTGTTAGATGAGGTTTATTTAATTCTTTTCCCAAAAACTTCTAAAATGCCAAGTTCAAGAGATTTTGGAGCGATTACTTATTTAAAAGAGATTATGTCTCACTCTTCATTTAATAAAGATGATAAAGAGTACATCGTACAAGGTGCTCTTGATTTTTTAGGTAGTTTTCCTAATTTCTTAAACTCTTCAAGAAAAGAGAAAGAGCAGTTTGTAAAAGATGCAAATGAGAGTTCTTATGGTAATTCTTGGCTTGATAAGTTAGTTTATTATGGACTTGAAGCAATGCTTAGTGATCCTATATATAGTGGAAATAGAAATGAAATAGGCTGGAAAAGTTTAAATCATCAAACAGGTTTTCCACGACCAAAAGTTAAATATGCAAGACATGTATAATGGTATATGAAATTTGTATTATTGGGAGTGGAGCAGGGGCTGGACCAATCGCTTATGAGCTTACTAAATTAGGTAAAAAAGTAGTAGTTTTAGAAAAGGGTGATATTTATAATGAGAAAGATTTTTCTAAGGATGAAATAGCTTTTGTAAGAAGAGATATTGTAACTCCTAATTTAAAAGATGAGTATCATGTTATTGAAGAGAATATTAATGGTTCTTGGACAAAGTTTCCAACTTATGAGACTGGTTGGAGTTTTTGGAATGGGAATATTTTAGGTGGTTCTTCGAACTTTATGAGTGGATATTTTCATAGGTTAAAGCCAGATGATTTTAGACTTAAAACTGTTTATGGTGAATATGAAGGGGCAAATGTTGTTGATTGGCCTATTACATATGATGATATGGAAGAATATTATACTAAAGTTGAAAAGGTTATAGGTGTATCAGGAGAGTTTACTAATTATAAGCATCATGAGCCAAGAAGTAAAAAAGAGTATGCCTATAAGCCATTGCATGAGCATCCTATTACAAAACTTTTTGATAAGGCTTGTAAGGAGTTAAATTATACTTCATACAAAGTTCCAAGGGCAATTATTAGTAAAAGTAAGGGGCATAGAAATCCATGTTATTACTCTAATTATTGTGGTTCTTATCCTTGTGCAAGTGGTGCAAAGGGGAGTTCTAGGGCTTCTTTACTAGTAGATGCCCTTAAAACGGGAAATCTTACTATAAAAGCGAAGGCTTTTGTTTACAAACTTGATAGTACAAAAAATAGAGTTACAAAGGCTTTTTACTATACAAAAGAGGGGAAAAGTAAAGAGATAGAAGCAAAATATTTTGTAGTTGCTGCACAAGCAGTTGAAAGTTCAAGGCTTCTTTTAAATTCAAAAAATCAGTATTATCCAACTGGACTTGCAAATTCCTCTGGACAAGTTGGTCGAAATATGATATTTACAGGTGGTGGAATAGGTAGTGGAGAGTTCGATGAAACAAATTTATCCAAAGAAGAACTTTTTACACAAGGTTTTTTTGTAAATAGGGCATTAAAAGATTGGTATTTTACTAAAAAATTTAAAGGTGGAACTATTGATTTCCTTTTTGACCATGCAAATCCAATAAGAAAGGCTATCTCAATTAGATATGATGAAGAGGGGAACTTACTTTTTGGAAAGAGTTTATATGAGAAATTGTATAAAGAGTTTACTAGCAAAAGGGTTTTTAATTTTGAAATATTTACTGATTGGATGCCAAATAATAACTGTTTTGTAAGTGTAGATGAAAATTATAAAGATAAGTATGGAGTTCCTGTTGCAAATATTAGAATAGGTGCCCATGAACAAGATGTAAAAGTAGGAAATTTTTTAGCAAAAAAGGCTGTTTATCTTCTAAAACAGATGGGAGCTAAAAATATTAATGTTAATGTTTCACCTCTTCCTGCACAAAACTTACAAGCGGGTGGATGTAGGTTTGGAGAAGATCCAAAATCTTCTGTTTTAAATAGATATTGTCAAAGTCATGATTTAGCAAATCTTTTTGTTACAGATGGAAGTTTTATGCCAACAGGTGGTTCTGTACCACATACTTGGACTATTTATGCAAACTCTTTTAGAGTAGCAGATTTTATGAAAACTATTTTGTAGTTTTTTCTTCTTCCTCTTTTTCCTCTTCTTCTTGGATTATCTTTTTATATACGAAAAATGATTTTTGTTTTAAAACTTTGGCATAAGGAACAATTGTTGCTTCTTGGATATCTTGTTTTTTCTTTATAGATACAACTTTACCAACTTTTAATCCTTCAAAGAAAATATTATCCATGCCAGAAGTTATAACTTCATCTCCCTCTTGTATATCAAGCCAGATAGGGACATATTTAGCAATTATGTTTTTCCCTTTTTTTGCTGGATGGATAATACCAGGGGCTCTATTTTTTCCAATAAAAACTGCATAGTTGCACTTTTCATTTCCATTTAGAAGAGCTTCTGCTCTACCATCTTGATTTATAACAATTCCTGCTGCATAGTTATCAGAGATAAGTGCAAGAATTTGATTATCTTTTTTTTCTAAATCTAACCAAACTCTTGTATAATTTTCAAAATCCACGTATGATAAAACTTTTGTATAAATTATTTTTTGTGTGGTTGTATCAATTGCATCTATAGCAGAGAGTGTTGAGTCTAGTTTGTTTTTCGACTCTTCATATAGAATCTGATAATTTCTAAGTTTTAAATTTTCTTCTTTAAGTTTTTCAATTGTATTTATTTGCTCAAAATATTTTTTACTTGTTTCTTGTATATCAAGTGTTGTTTGGATATACCATCTTTTTATAGATTCAAAGGGATTAAAATTTCTTGCAATCACTTTATCTATTTCAAAGATATAGCTTAATGAGATTGCAAAAAATAGAATAAAAAAGAAAAATTTATTCATTAGAAATTAATTTTAGTAGTGCATCCTGATCTAATACATTGCTTGTACCATAAGCAACAGCTAACAGAGGTTCATCAGCAACTCTTACTGGAAGTTTGATAATATCAGCTAGATATTTATCTAGTCCTCTAATAAGGGCTCCTCCCCCTGTTAATATAACACCATTATCAACAATATCACTTGCTAAATCTGGTGGCATCTCTTCAAGAACTGATCTTACAGCAGAAACTATCTCTCTTAAAGGCTCTTTTATAGCAGTTCTAACACCTTCACTTCCAAGTTCAATAGTTGAAAGTAGTCCTGAGTTATCTCTACCTTTTACTTTAATTTTTAGTTCAGTATCTTGTTTGATTGCAGAACCAATTTCAATTTTAATATTTTCAGCAGTTCTTTCCCCAATATAAAGATTGTAGTTTTGTCTTACATACTCCATAATAGATTTATCAAATCTATCTCCTGCAACTTTAATTGATTTACAAAGAACTAGACCACCAAGTGAAGTAACACCAATTTCAGTTGTACCTCCACCAATATCAACTACCACATAACCTGATGGATCAGATACTGGAATACCAGCACCAATTGCTGCTGCCATAGGTTCTTCTACAAGAAAAACCTCCCTTGCTCCTGCACTTAATGCTGATTCTTTAACTGCTTTTCTTTCAACCTGTGTAATACCATAAGGGATACAAATGATGATTCTTGGACGAATAAATGATTTTCTTGCATGGGCTTTTTCAATGAAGTACCTAATCATTCTTTCAGTCATTTCAAAATCTGCGATAACTCCATCTTTCATGGGTCTTACAGCAGTGATATTCAATGGTGTTTTCCCAATCATCTGTTTTGCCTCTTGACCTACGGCTAATATTTTATCTTTTCCATATCTATCGTTTTGTACGGCGACAACAGAAGGTTCATTGATAATAATACCTTTTCCTCTAATAGATACAACAGTATTTGCTGTTCCTAAGTCAATGGCCATGTCATTTGAAAATACACCTATTAATTTATCCAGTAACATCTATTTTTTCCTTTATGCTATTTTTGGTTCTTTTTCTTTTGTTACAACATCTTTTGTAATAGTTACAACTTTATCTTTGTATGATGGCAATTCATACATAATATCAAGCATGATGTCTTCAAGAATAGATCTAAGACCTCTTGCTCCTGTTTTTCTTTCAATTGCGAGTTTTGCAATCTCTTTTAATGCTTTTTCTTCAAACTTTAAAGTTACATTATCCATTTCAAATAGTTTTATATATTGTTTGATTAATGCATTTTTAGGTTCAGTTAGAATATGAACCATATCATCTTCTGTTATTTCATTAAGAGTTGCAATCATATGAAGTCTTCCAATAAGTTCTGGGATAAGTCCATATTTAACTAAATCATGTGACTCCACTTCAGAGATAAGTGCATCATCTTTTTTACTCTTTTTCTCTTGATTGAAACCTAATATATTTCCACCTTTTTTCTTTTTAATAATCTCTTCAAGTCCATCAAATGCTCCACCGCAAATAAATAGAATATTTGTTGTATCAACTTGAATTGCATCTTGTCCAGGATGTTTTCTTCCTCCTTTTGGGGGAACATTTACAATAGAACCTTCAATGATTTTTAGAAGAGCTTGTTGAACTCCTTCTCCTGAGACATCTCTTGTAATTGATCTATTTTCGCTCATTCTAGCAACTTTATCAACTTCGTCAATAAAGATAATCCCAGTTTCAGCCTTTTTTGCATCTCCATTTGCAGCTTGTAAGAGTCTTGTTACAACGTTTTCAACGTCATCTCCTACATATCCAGCTTCAGTTAAAGAGGTTGCATCTGCTATTGCTAAAGGTACATCAAGATATTTTGCAATTGTTTGGGCTAATAAAGTTTTCCCTGAACCTGTTGGTCCAATTAATAGAACATTTGATTTATTTATTTCTATTTCTTCTATCTCTTTTTTTCTAAAGATTCTTTTATAGTGATTATATACTGCAACAGATAATACTTTTTTTGCTCTGTTTTGACCTATTACATAATCATCTAAAATTGTTTTTAATTGTGCGGGAGTTTTAAGCTCTACGTTTGCCTCTACAACTTCTTCATCCATATTATCATCTGGTTCTTTTGCTCCATTCATAATATCATGTGCAGCATTAACGCATGATTTACAAATACAAGCATTATCTCCTGAAATTATTGGGTTATCGTTTGAGTCTAGTGCTCCACAAAAGTCACATACAAGTTTACTCATTTAAAAAATTTCTCCTATTTTCTATTAAAAGGTATTCCACGCTTTGTATTAATCACAAAGTTAGCAAGCTCTTGAACATATTTATTATCGTTTGTTTTTAATAACTCTTCTGCAATATCTGCAATTGAGTTCCCTGATTCAAAAATAGCTTTATAAGCTTTTTTAATGGCATCAATATCTGTTCTATTTTCAAATCTTCTTCTAAGTCCATTTAGATTTAGTCCTCTTAAAACAGCTCTATTTCCTTCAGCTAAGCAAAAAGGAGGAATATCTTGAGTTACTACTGAACCGCCAGCAATCATCACATTAGAACCTATTTTACAAAACTGATGAATAGGAGTAAGTCCTCCAACCACGACATTGTCGTTAATCTCAACGTGACCTGCTAATGTAGCTACATTAGCAAAGACGCAATTATTTCCTACTATTACATCGTGTGCTACGTGAGTATAACCCATAAATAGGTTATTATCTCCAATTTTAGTTAAAGAACCACCACCTTTTGTTCCTGGGTTAAATAGTGTATATTCTCTAATTTTATTGTTATTCCCAATAATTAGTTCAACATCTTCACCCGTAAATTTTAAGTCTTGAGGGATTGTTCCTATACAAGCATGAGAGAAGATTTGATTGTTTTCACCAATTGTAGTTTTCCCTTCAATAATAGTGTGAGAACCGATTGTTGTTCCATTACCAATTTTTACATCTTTACTAATAACTGTATATGGACCAATGGTTATATTATCCCCTAGTTGAGCACCATCTTCAATTATCGCTGTTTTATGAATATTATTCATCGTTTACCTAATATTTTTATTTATCTACAATCATTGCTTTTAATTCAGCTTCAGCTACTAAAGCATCATCAACATAAGCTTTACCTTCAAGTACGATGATTGTTCCTTTTAGTTTTTTTACTTCAATTTTATATTCTAGTTTATCTCCTGGTCTAACAGGGCTTCTAAACTTAGCTTTATCTATACTCATGAAGTAGATAACTTTCTTTTTTAGCTCTTCATTAGTAAGATCATTGCTTTTTAGTGCTAATACACCACCAGTTTGTGCCATACCTTCTAAAATAAGTACACCTGGGTAGATTGGATGTCCTGGAAAATGACCTTGAAATGCAGGTTCACTAATTGAGATGTTTTTATATCCAATTACCCACTTCCCTTTTTCCATTTCAGTAATTCTATCTACTAGTAAAAGTGGGTACCTATGAGGTAAAATTTCTTGAATTTCCATAATGTCTAACATTTTGTATCCTATTTATCGTATGTGTTTTAAAAATCATGTATTTTAGCGAAAATTTAATTAGTTTTTAATTATCTTAGCAACATTTTCAGAGCTACCAAATTTTAAATAGTCTCTCAATATTTTGGCATTTTTTAAATAGTCTTCCCTATTCATATTTTCATATTCGTTAAGTAAATTTTCCAAATTTACATCTTCTTGAAAAAACTCTTTATGGATTGGTTTTTTATTCATTTTATGAAAAAAAATATTTGCAAGTCCTATATAAGGTAGTTTTACAAATATTCTTCCTAAAAAGTAATCAAATTTTTTAGCTACATAACTCATTACAAAAGGAGTACCAACTATTGCAGCTTCTAAAGTGGCTGTTCCTGAACATATAAATCCAAATTCTGCTTCTTTTAGCTCTTTGTGAGCATCGTTTGATACTTTAAAATTAGAGATATTTCCATAAGTTTTTTTTATGTACTCTTTTTCAAATTTTGCAGGGATAATTAATATATGTTCTTTATCTTTTATTTTTTTTGTAAGTTCTCTAAAAACATCCATATGATTTACAATTTCTGTTTTTCTAGAGCCTGGCATATAGATAATTTTCCCAGTTTTTTCAATAGAGGTTTTATACTCTTTTATTTCATCTAAAAGGGGATGTCCCACATAAGTAATCTTTTTTTTATCATTGTATATTTCATTTTCAAAAGGGATTATTGAACAAAGTTTAGAACAGTATTTTTCCAGCTTTTCAACTCTTCCTTTTTTCCATACCCAAGCTTGTGGAAGTATATAGTAGATAATCTCTTTATTTGGATAACGCTCTTTTAGTTTTTTAGCAAGGGGTAGATTAAAGCCTGAGCTATCCATTAATAAAATTTTATCACATTGATGAGCGAGTTCAACTAATTCATCTCTTAATTTAAAGAAAAATCTTAGTTTTTTTATGGCATCAATAAAACCCATAATAGCAAGATGAGTTAAATCATATAAGGGTTCTCCTAGCTCTTTATCAAATACACCATAAAACTTTATATCTTCATTTAAATGTTTTTTTAACTCTTTTAAGTGGATATTTGATGAAGTCTCCATAGCACAAACTAAAAGCTTCATATAATATCTTCTTTCACATCTTCGTATGTAATAGCATCAAGTTCAATCTCATATTTGCCATCAATTACTTTATCCACAATAACAATTGTAGATAATCCATATGGGTTTTTAGTAATTGTATTTCTGATGTTTAGTTCTGATTCAAAAGTAGGAGGATCAAAAATTAAGTTTTTTACATTTTTAAATGAGCTGTTTCCTATTTTATTAAAAATATCAATACTTAGAATTTTCACTTCATCTCTATTTAGATAGGATATTTCATCTTTTTCGTATTGGATTCTTCCATTTATTTTTTTTCTATTTAGTGTTGAGTAACATAAAAAGTATGAAGGGACAACTTTTTTATCAATTTTTGTAATACCACTAAGTAATCTATAGTTTAAAAATCTTTGTTTAATGATTTTATGGGGAATATTTTTCTCTTCTAACTCATCTCTTTTTTTGTATAAAAGTAGTCTACTTTCAATTGATTCTGGAAGAATTTGGTTTGAGATAGGGCTAAACATTTCATCCATAAGTTTTTTTTGTTGTTCTCTTTGTTGAATTAAACCAAAAAGACAGCCGCAGTAGTTTTGTCTATATAAAGAGTGCTCCTTTACAACTTCACCTTGAGCTTGTGTTCCATTTCCACTTCTATAATCTTTGAAAATAAATTCACATTTGTATTTCTTGCTAAGTTCTGCTCCAATTTTTTCTAGTTTATCTTGAGATTTTTTAGGAGAGATTAGAAGTGTAGTTGTAAATTTATTATGACCTAATTCAATTGCTTTTTTTACACTTACTTCTAATCTATCATCAAAGCAAACTGTACATCTATCACCTTTTTCTGGTTCATTCTCTAAACCTTTTACTTTTTTTAACCACTCTTCTAGATTATAAGGACCTTCAAGTAGCTTTATTCCTAATTTTTTACATGAGTATTCCACATCCAAATATCTTAATCTATACTCATTATATGGATGGATATTTGGGTCATAGAAGAATCCTACAAGCTCCTCTTTCGGATACTCTTTTTGAATTTTTTCCAAAAAATAGTGTGAATCAACAGAACAACAAATATGTACTAACAAAAATAACCTTTGTTTTTATATGTTTTATGAATTTTTTAGTATTATAGTGAAATTTTTTAAAACAAAGGATTAGGTATTAAATCTATAGTAGTTTTTTTTATCTCTATTTTAGTTTTCACAGCTTGTTCTTTTAATCAAGTAAATAGAACTACAACAGCTACAATTCTTATAAAAACTCCTAAGATGAAGTTTTATGATAAGGGGTTTATTACAAGATATGAGAATTATATAAAAGTTCAGATTTTATCTGCTGGAGCTTCAATTTTAGAGTTGAAAATCTATGAAAATCAGATTTGTAAAGATACTTTTAAGTGTCAAAATGCTCAATCTTTTAATACAGAATTTCTTCATTGGAGTTATGAAAATAATTTTTTAAAATCACTCTTTGAGAAAGAGGATAAAGAGATAGTTCATAAAGATAAGAAGAATAATATACTAATAAAAATCAAAAGAGATTAATAGTACAATCCCCCCAAAAAGTATTTAAGGAATATCAATGAAATATGTTGGAGCACATGTAAGTGCAAGTGGTGGCGTATATAATGCCCCAATAAATGCGAGAGAGATAGGGTGTAAAGCTTTTGCTCTTTTTGTTAAAAATCAAAGACAATGGAAAGCAAAGGATTTTGATACTAAGACTTTAGATAAATGGTTTGAAGAGTTAGAAAGAACTGGGATTGAAGCTAAACATATTTTACCCCATGATTCATATTTAATTAATCTTGGTCATCCTGAAGAGGATAAGAGAGAGAAGTCTTTAAATGGTTTTATTCATGAGGTTCAAAGATGTGAGATTTTAAAACTTGATAGGCTTAACTTTCATCCTGGAAGTCATTTAAGACAAATTTCTGAAGAGCAGTGCCTTGATAGAATAGCTTTATCTCTTAATCAAGCAATTGATGCTACAAATGGTATTAAATTAGTTATTGAGAATACTGCTGGTCAAGGGAGTAATTTAGGGTATAAGTTTGAACATTTAGCACATATTATTGATAAGGTGGAAGATAAATCTAGAATTGGTGTTTGTATTGATACCTGTCATATGTTTACTGCTGGATATGATATTAGAACTAAAGAGGCATACGATAAGACTTGGAAAGAGTTTGATGAGGTAGTTGGACGAGAGTATTTAATGGGTATGCATTTAAATGATTCTAAGCCAGAGCTTGGAAGTAGAGTAGATAGACATGATTCTTTAGGGCTTGGAAAGATTGGTTGGGATGCTTTTAGATTTATTATGAATGATGATAGAATGGATGATATTCCAATGGTTTTAGAAACAATAGATGAATCAATTTGGGCTCAAGAGATTCAAGCTCTTTATGATTTAATAAAGGAGTAAGGAGGCTAGCTTTTATCTTTTTTTTAGATTTAAAGATTAATTGATTTTTTATTTTAAGAGACTAGAATTCCATAAAAATATGATATGAAGGATTATTATTATGTCAAAAATTGGAATTTTAGTTGCTAGTTCAAACAATAATCTTAAATTAGGACAAAGACTAGCAGAAATTGCTTCTGAGTTAAATGTGGAAACAGAAGTTATTAATCTTGTAGATTTAAATTTACCTCTTTATAGTACTGTTGAAGAGGAAAAAAATGGTCTTCCTGAAATTGTAAAAGAGTTAACAAATAAAATTTTATCACTTAAAGCTTTTATTATTGTAGCACCTGAATATAATGGTGTGATGCCTCCTGTTTTAAACAATGCGATGGCTTGGACTTCAAGGGCTACAAAGGATTGGCGAGATGCTTTTAATGAAAAGAGCCTTGGATTAGCAACACATAGTGGTGGAGGTGGAGCTAAAGGTCTTCAAGCAATGAGAATTCAGTTTCAACATTTAGGGGCAAATATTTTAGCTAGGGAGATTTTAACTACTTATGAAAAACCTTTAAACGAAGATACAGCAAGAAATATGATTGAGCAACTTGATAAACTATCAAAACTTTAGCTTTGAAATAAAAAGTGAAAAGGAGTATAATATCCTTTTTATTTTTTAGGCTAAGGTATGGAACACATTTTAACTGCACTTATACCAATTTTTTTACTTATATTAATTGGTTATTTTTTTAAAAGAATTAAATTTCCATCAAACGATTTTTGGGCAAGTGCTGATAAACTTACATATTTTGTTTTAATGCCTTCTTTATTGGTTTATAAACTATCAACTGCAAATTTAGAAGGATTAGAGGCTTTTGATTTTGTATTTGTTGGACTTTTAGCGATTATTGCTGTTCTTATAATATCTATTGTAATTAATTTTAAAGTAAAAACTTCTGGTGCACCTTTCTCCTCAATTGTACAAGGAGCAGTTAGGTTTAATACTTATGTTTTTTTAGCTTTAGTCTCAGCTATATTTGCAGATGAAGGGATAGCCCTTGCAGCACTTTTAATTACCTTTGCAATACCTTTAATTAATTTTATATGTATAACAGTTTTTGCATTATATGTAAATGATAAAAAAGCTACTTTATTGGGGCTTATTAAATCAATTATTACAAATCCTTTAATTGTCGCTTGTTTTATTGGTGGAATTATAAATTATTTGAACCTTTCTATGCCTATTGTTGCAATAAACCTGTTGGAGATTTTAAGTGCGGCGGCACTTCCAATGGGGCTTTTATCTGTTGGATTTTCATTAGATTTAAACTCAATAAAAGAGGCGAGATTAGAGCTTATTCTTGTAACAGTATTAAAACTTGTAATTATGCCTGTTTGTATGTTTTTTATAGGAAAGGGTTTTGGTTTAGAAGGCTTACTTCTTTCTATTTTAATAATTTTTTCAGCGATGCCAACTGCACCATCTTCTTTTGTTTTAGCAAGACAACTTGGGGGAGATATTAAATTAATGTCGGCAATTATCACTATGCAGACTTTAGTCTCAATTTTTTCAATATCTATAATTTTATTGTTATTGCAGTTTTACATATAGGTTTTATTCTAACTTCTTTTTTGCTTTTTTTATATCTTCTTCTACGTCTGAACTATTTTTATGAAAAATGCGAAGAAGTTTTGTACAGTTAGCGTCACCTACTTTTTCCCCTTCTTCTAAATAGTGTTTTGCTTTTTTATAATCAAGTCTAAGAAGAGTTTTATTTTCATATCCTTCCTTTTTATAATATAGCCAAGCAAGGTTATAAAATGCCGAAGTATAATCTTTTTTTGTGGCAATAAGAAAATATTTCTCAGCTTCTAATAGATTTTTTTCAACACCTTTCCCCATGCTATATGCCCAAGCATAAACTGCATAATCTTTTCCATTTCCTCTTAAATCAAGTGCTTTTTTTGCATATTCAAAACCTTTTTTTTCATCTATATATTTATTCTCTTTACAATTAAGACAAAAGTGAAAATTAATAAGTTTATCAATTGCTTTTTGATTACTCTTTTTAGCAAGTTTTTCATATATTTCTAAAGCTTTTTTTGTGTCTGCTTTTTTATTGATATAATAAGGTGGGTAGTTATATAAATAGGCAAGTTTAAATGCTGCATTAACATCTCCTTTATTTGAGAGTTCATTTAAAATTTTTTCTGCAAGAATATAGTTACTAGTTTTTTTATTAGTATATAAAGTTGATAATTCAATACCACTTTTTACATCTCCAGCTTTATAGGCTTTTTCATATAATCTTATGGCAAGTTCAGGATTTTTTAGACTATTTTTTTTTGCAAATTCTCTTATTTCTAAAATATTATTGCTATTATTTAACTTCTCTTCTTGAAGTTTATTAATTATATTTTTAAACTCTTTTTTATAGGAATATTTTGAAATTAGGATATCAGTAAATTTATTTTTCAATGAACTATTATTGCTATTTAATATATAATTTTGCCATTTTTGAGCTTTTAGAAATTGTTTAGGTTGAAAACTCTGTTTAGGTGGTATGTCTAATGCAAGTTGAATAATTGAATCTTCATGTCCTTTATTCGCAAGTTTTTCATAAATATGTTTTGCTTTATTCTTTTGTTTGTTTTTTTCATAATATTTAGCAAGTACAAATTCACCATCAGGAGTCTTTTCTAGTTCCTTTTTTAGATTTATATACTCTTTAATCCCCTCTTTAGATTTAGAAAAATAAGTTAAAAGTTTAAATGTTGCTTCTTCATGTTTTAATGCATAAGCTTTTTTTAGATAATCAACTCTTTTTTTATTATTTTCTTTAGAGTAAATTTCTGAAAGCTTATAGTATACATCTTTATTATTAGGATTAATTTGTAAAAGTTTTTCGTAAAGTTTTATTGCCTCATCTTTTTTATGATATTTTGCAAATAATTTTGCACTTTTAGAGATATTTTCTAGATTATTTGATTTAATTAATTGCTTAACAAATTTTTCAATAGTTCTTTGTGAATCTTCTTTATAGATTATTTTAAGAGTTTTATTAAGTTCTATATCAAATGGAGCTTTGCCACTTTTTGTTTCAATTAGTAAAGCAATTCTATTACTATCATTTTTTCTATATTTTTTTTTATAAATTTTGTAGAGTTTATTTAGTTGTTCTAAAGAGAGTTTATCTAAAATCTTGTTTTCTAATTCAACTATTTTTTTAGTATTGTAGTTATTTGTATAATACTCAATTAAGTAGATAGTTGCTTCAATACTACCTTTTTGTGAAGCTGTGTTTAATAGCTTAAGTGCTTTCTCTTCTCCATTTATAAACATATCATTATAGTCGTAATAGCTTTTTGCAATTATTGCAAGCTTATCAGGACTATCACTTTTTTCAAGCATAGGATACCATTTATTAAAATAGCCTAAGCCCTCTTTTGTTTTTGGGAATTCATAATTGTTTATAAGCTCTATTATTGCAATATAATCACCATCTTCAGCCTTTGTAATTAAGCTTTCTTTTATATATTTGTTTTTATGGTGAGGATCTTTTGTTGAGCATCCTAATAGAAATAGAAGTATTAAAAAAGTTGATAAAATATTTTTCATTATAGGTCCTAGTGCTTTTAAATAGTATAAATATAAAAATAATATTAATTTTTATTGAATAATTATTATAAATTGTTAAGAGATTTTAATGTAATATGAATTAAAAGGTAGATAAAAAATGATTTTTTTGATATTAATTGCAATTATTGCATTAATTATTATAGCTTTAAATATGAAGGATAATGCTAACCTAAAAACTATTGAGGACTATTTAAAAGGGCAAAATTGCAAGAATATTATGTATGCAAAAGGAAGTTACAAAGCAATTTGTGATAAAAAACTTATGCAGATAAAAAATAGTTTTAGTGTAGATTTAGAAAAAAATAAAAATAGTTTTGAATTAAAAGATATAAGAAGTTTAGAAGAAAAAAATAATTCTATAATTATAAATAAATCTTATAATGTAGAGTTCTCAACTGAAAAAGACAAAGATATTTTTTACAAACAATTAAAGGAAAATATAAGTAAATGAAAGAGGTCATAGATTTTTTAAAAGCTGAGGATGTGGTGAAGTCTACATTCTTCAAACATTTGAAATGTTCTAAAGAGGAAGCAAAAATTTTGCAATATATAACAAAGCAATATGTCTCTGGAAGAGAAACTGTTGTTGTTTTTGATGTTCTTTCTGAGTTTTATGATGTTGAAAAATATATGCATTTAACAAAAATAAAACATATAAAAGCACTTTTAGGACTTGGTTGGTTAGTACAAAATAGTTTTGAACATATAAAACTTAGTGATATGTCTCAATTAGAGCTTTTAAACTCGTCAATTACCCTTTCACCAGCATTTTTAAAGCTTTTGGAAAAAGGTTCTCTTGATTTTATTTTGCCTGAAATTAGAAAATATGAAGACCATCTGGAGTATCTACAAGATCAATTTTTCAAAATCGATTTAGCTCAACAGTTAAATCTTGTAAAGAAAAATTTTGATGAGAATTCACCCAATATTAATAGATTAAAATCAAAGTTGGCTCTTCTTGAAAATAGAATTAAAGATAGGGTTAAAAAGACGCATAGCGATATAATGTTAGAGGATTTTTTTAAATCTAATGAGTTAAATGAGCAAGAACAGATGCTTTTTTTAGCATTACTTAAAGAGGAGTATTCAGGGGGAGATGGAACAATTAGAGATATGAATTCATTAATTGATTTAGTATCACAAGATGATTATGAAAAAATTAAGTATAGATCACTTCTTGAAGAGGGTTCAAAGCTTGTTTCAAATGGTTTAGTTGATTATGATGAAGTATTAACACCCTTTGGTGGAATAAATAGAAATTTTTATATTCCAGATGATATTTTATATAAAATTTCACACCCTACGAAAAAGAAATCAAGAACAAGTAAAATAAAACTTGATTCTCTAATAAAAGAGCAAGATGTCTTTGAACTAGTTTCAACAAGTAAAACCCTTGATGATGTGGTTTTAAATGATAAAACAAAAGATGTTTTAGATTCTCTTTTAAAGCAGATGGATAAGAATGTTTATAATAGATTAAAGAATTGGGGAATAAAAGATAAAAAAAGAGGGATAGAAGCAAAAATTATTTTCTATGGTTTCGCAGGTACAGGTAAAACCCTTACCGCTTTAGCTCTGGCAAAAACACTTAAAAAACAGATTTTAAGTTTTGATTGTTCTAAGATTTTGTCTATGTATGTAGGTGAAAGTGAAAAGAATGTAAGGGCAGTTTTTGATAAATATAATGAGCTTAGGGAGAATAGTAAGACAGAGCCTATTTTACTTTTAAATGAAGCAGATCAATTTTTAAGTTCAAGAACAACAAGTAGTGATAGTGGAAGTGAAAAAATGCATAATCAAATGCAAAATATTTTTTTAGAGCAAATTGAGAGGTTTGATGGTATTTTAATAGCAACTACAAATCTACTTGAAAGTCTAGATAAAGCCTTTTCAAGAAGATTTAATTATAAAATAGAGTTTAAAAAGCCTAATTTAAATCAGAGAATTCAATTATGGCAAAAACTACTTCCTGAAGCCTTACCTCTTGATAAAAACTTTGATATTAACACTTTAGCAAAGCATGAGCTTACAGGAGGTCAAATTGAGATGGTCATCAAAAATACAGCTTATAAGCTAGCAGTTCAAGAAGAAGCAAAATTTACAAATGAAGCTTTTGAAGAGCAGATACAAAAAGAGAAATCGGGTCAATTTGATTCTGAAAATAGAGTTGGATTTTTTTAATTATGATATATTAATCTTATTGAAAAATTATATATTAAAAACATGAACTGAACTTTAGTATATAAGGGAGTTTTTATCGCTATTTGGTTACTATGGGCTTATAATTAAATGAAGGATTACTTATGACACATATGGATTTTTCCCATCCGTATTTTGGTGTTTTTGTTATGTTTGTCCTGACTTTTGGGGCATTTATAGTAACTGTACAAATAGCAAGAATTATTAGTAGGAAAATTGCTAGATTAAATACAGAGAAACTTAAAGTAACTCTTTATGAATGTGGTCCTGAAGTTACTAAGCAACCAAGTAGCGTATCTGTACAATTTTATCTTATGGCATTACTTTTTATTCTTTTTGATATTGAAATTATCTTTATGTTCCCGTGGGCAATTGATTTTAAACCTTTAGGATGGTTTGGATTTATTGAAATGATTCTATTTATTCTTCTTCTTACAATAGGGTTTATTTATGCATGGAGAAAAGGAGCTCTTGAATGGCACAGCATAAAGTAAAATATTTACAAGATGGTGGAGTTCCTATTGCACTTACAACTGTTGATAAGATTGTAAATTGGGGTAGATCTAACTCTGTTTGGCCTTTAACTTATGGTTTAGCCTGTTGTGCTATTGAAATGATGGCAACAGGTGCTTCAAGGTATGATTTTGATAGATTCGGGACTATTTTTAGAGCAAGTCCAAGACAAGCCGATTGTATTGTTGTTGCAGGAACATTAACAAAAAAACATGCAGAATTTATGAGAAGATTATATGATCAAATGCCAGACCCTAAATGGGTAATTTCAATGGGCTCATGTGCAAATACTGGGGGTATGTTTAACACTTATGCAACAGTGCAAGGTGTTGATAGGATTATTCCTGTTGATATATATCTTCCTGGTTGTGCACCAAGACCTGAAACTTTACAATATGCACTTATGATGCTTCAGAAAAAAATCAGAAGAGAGTCTATTTTTAGGTCTATTAAGAAAAAGAGGCTAGTGTAATGAGAAAATATACGCCTAAACATGATGTTCAAAAAAAATCATATTTTAATGATAGATTTTTTGTAGCACCACAAACTCCTAAGAGAGCTTTAGATGAAGATGAGGTTTATGCAAAAGATATAAAACTTTTGGAAAATAGATTTGAGCTTTTAGACTCATATATTGAAATTGATGAATTAGTTGTGTATATAAATGCAGAAGATAATGTAGATGTTTTATCTTTTTTCAGAGATGTTTTAGAGTATGAGATGTGTATGGAGCTATCAGCAATAGATTATATTGCTCAAAAAGGTGGTTTTGAAATCTTTTATGAACTTTTATCGTTAACCAAAAGAAAAAGAGTTAGAGTAAAAACTTTTATTAGGCAAAAACAGCCTTTACAATCTGTTTATGAAGTATTTAAAATGGCAAACTGGTCAGAGCGTGAAATGTATGATATGTATGGAGTTAAAATAGTTAATCATCCAAATATGAAAAGAATTATTATGCCTGATGATTGGTATGACTATCCACTAAGAAAAACTTATCCTTTAACAGGGGACGAAGTAGCAAGGTGGTATGAAATAGATAAAATTTTTGGAAAAGAGCATAGGGAAGTAGTTGGTCCAGAGATTAGAGATTGTGCAAATGTGGATAGATATGATACTAAAAGATTTGCAAGATTGGGTCACGAAGTACCTTATGATGTTGATATAAGTGATGGAAAAGAGCCAGAACAGACTCCTTTAGCCTACCAAGAAGAGGGTGGCGTGCCAATTATTAAAAAACTTCATGAAGATAAAAGTGTAACATTAAAGAAGAAAAGGTAACAGTATGCAACAGTCAGTAAATAGATTAAAACCTTTTTTTGAAAATATTAACTTTGAACGAGAAGACAATACTATGATTGTCAATTTTGGACCTCAACATCCATCAGCTCATGGTCAGATGAGACTTATGCTTGAACTTCAAGGTGAACAAGTAGTAAAAGCAAGACCTGGTATTGGATATCTTCATAGAGGTATGGAGAAAATGGGTGAGAATATGATTTATAACGAATTCTTACCAACTACGGATAGAATGGATTATATTGCTTCAACTTCAAATAATTATGGTTATGCTCTTGCTGTTGAAAAGCTTTTAGGAATTGATGTACCAAGACGTGCAGAGATTATTAGAACAATGTTAGTTGAACTAAATAGAATTATCTCTCATGTTTTTTGGTTAGCATGTCATGCTTTAGATGTTGGGGCAATGTCAGTTTTCCTTTATACTTTTAGAGATAGAGAGTTTGCAATGGATCTTATTGAGGATTATTGTGGAGCAAGACTTACTCATAGTGCAGTTAGGATTGGTGGAGTCCCTTTAGATTTACCCCCAAACTGGTGTGAAAAGCTTGAAGAGTTTTTAAAGAGTTTTGAACAGGAAATAGATAAATATGAGGGGCTTTTAACAGAAAACAGAATTTGGAGAATGAGACTTGAAAATGTTGGTGTAATAGATGAAAAGCTTGCTAAAACTTGGGGATGTTCAGGAATTGTATTAAGAGCAGCGGGTGTTAAGTGGGATCTTAGACGTGAGATGCCTTATGGTTTATACCCTGAACTTGATTTTGATGTTCCTATTGCAAGTACAGGAGATGCTTATGCAAGGTATAAGTGTCATATTCAGGAGATGAGAGAGTCAATAAAAATCTTAAGACAGCTTGTTAAGATGTATGAGGGAAGTGAATCTGCTTTAATGGCACATGCTCCAGAGTATATCTCTTCAACAAAAGAGGATATAATGACTCAAAACTACTCTTTAATGCAACATTTTGTTTTAGTAACTCAAGGAATGAGACCTCCAAAAGGAGAGGTTTATGTAGCAACAGAGTCTCCAAAAGGTGAATTAGCTTATATGATAGTAAGTGATGGAACACCATATGCTTATAAGATGAAGCTAAGAGCTCCCTCTTTTTGGCATACAGGAATTTTAGAAGATCTTTTACCAGGACATCAGCTTGCAGATGTTGTTACAATCATTGGAAATTTAAATGTAGTATTTGGTGAAATTGATCGGTAGGTAGAGAGTATGAAAAGATTTGATTTAAGACCGCTAAAAGATAATTTTTATAATAGAATGCTAGAGCTTATGGATAAAGAGATAAAAGATGGTGAAAATGCAATTTTTTTGTTTGAAATTGGGGATTTTAGTCCAATACAAAAGAGTGCTGACTTGATTTATGATGCTGGCTATACATTGATGAACTCTATAAAATTCAATGAGGTTGACTGGACAATCGTCGTAAAAAAAATAAAAGCAGAAGCAAAGATCTTAGAAAATGAAGAGAGTGAAAATTAATATGAATATTAAAGAGATTATTTCAAAAAGTGATTATGTTTTATCTTTTGGTTCTTTTTTAGCTCAAGATAATTTAGAGATTCAAGATGCAATTATTGAAGCAATAGCTAAAAACAATGCAGAGTTTGTTTATATGCATCCAATTGATAATGTAGATTTAAAAGTCTATTATTCACAATTTATAAAATATGAGGTTGGTAGTGAAGAGGGGATAGCTCTTCTTTTATTAAGTACATTTGTTAAAGACTCAAATGAAAAAATTCAAAAATATATTGATGATTTAGATATTGGGTATATTTCAGCTGAGAGTTCTGCTGGTGAAGAGGAGTTTGATGAGGCTTTAAAAAGAGCTGAGGGTAAACAGAATAAAGCTTTAATTATTGGAAAAGATATTTCAACACATGAAAGAGTAGAGGATATTATAAAAATTTTATCTGTTATTAAAAAATATACGGATTTTCATGTTATAGCTTTAGATGAAGAGTATCAAAAGATTTTAAATGTAACTTATGACGATAATTTTGATGAAGTTGAAGGTTTAGACTCTTATAATGGAACAGTTTTATATAGAACTTATGGTGAAGAGAATACTGATATTTTAGTTGGAAGTCAATCTTTTGCAAGAATTGCAAAAGTTGCAGATAATGATGATGTTTTTATTAATTGTGCTGGTGATAGGTTTAGAAGAAAATTTGTAATTGATAAAAATCTATATGGAACAATTGCCTTATGTGCAATGTCAAATGATGATGAAACAAGTTTATCTGAGGGTTATAGATATAAACAGGTAAAGATAGAAAAGGCTGTGGATAATGAGTGAAACAATTACCTTAACTATTAATGGTAAAAGTATTCAAGCAAAAGATGGAGACTATATTTTAAATGTAGCAAGGGCAAATGATATTTTTATCCCTGCTATTTGTTATTTAACTAGATGTTCTCCAACTCTTGCCTGTCGTTTATGCCTTGTTGAGGCAGATGGCAAACAAGTGTACTCTTGTAATACGAAGATTAAAGAGGGCATGGATATTACTGTTACAACGAAGAATATTGCAAAAGAGAGACGAGCAATTATGGAGGTTTATGATGTAAACCATCCCTTACAGTGTGGAGTTTGTGATCAAAGTGGTGAGTGTGAACTTCAAAACTACTCTTTATATATGGGAGTAGATTCTCAAAGTTATTCTATAAAAGATGTACATAGACCTTCAAGCGTTTGGGGAGTAATGAAGTATGATCCAGGACTTTGTATTGTTTGTGAGAAGTGTGTAACTATATGTAAAGATATGATAGGTTCAAATGCTCTAAGTACAGTAAAAAGAGGTTCTGAAGCTATTTCAAAAACTTTTAAAGATAGTATGCCAAAAGATGCATACTCTATGTGGAATAAGCTTAATAAATCTCTAATTGGTTTTGATGAATCAGCATGTACAGATTGTGGAGAGTGTATTTCTGTTTGTCCTGTTGGAGCATTAGTAAGTACAGATTTTCAATATAAATCAAATGCTTGGGAATTAAATAGAATTCCAGCAGCAAATGCTCACTCTTCTGATTGTGCTTTTTTATATTATGAGACAAAACATGAGTCAATTCAGAATGCTGAAGAGAAAATATATAGAGTAACTAATGAACATCACTATTCAACACTAAACGGTGCTGCAAGGTTTGCTTATGATTTTGAAAATAGAGTTCAAGGGAAAGATGAAGAGAAGTTTGAAAAGGCAATAGAGGCTTTTAAAAAGGCAGAAACTATTAAATTTAATTCATTTATTACAAATGAAGAGGCTTTTATTTTGCAAAAAATTGCAAATAAAACAGGAGCAAAACTTGTAAATAAGGATGCTTATAACTATAAGAAATTTTTAAAGAACTATTCATTGTCTTCAGGAGAATCTTTATATTCTGGAACACTTAAAGATGTGCATGATTCAAACTTTGTAATTAGTGTTGGTTCTTATCTTAAATCGGATTTACCAAGTGCCAGATATGCTTTTAATAATTCTATTATCATGAATAAAGGAGCAGGACTTTACTTCCACCCAATAGCAGACCCTATAATGGAAAAAATTGGTAAAAAAGGTAAAACAACAGAGTTTATTTACCATAAACCTTTATGTGAAGAGTCGATTTTATATCTTATTTTAGATAAATTTGGAACTGATTTACCAGCTGAAGTTCAGGAATATTTAGACTCTTTAAAAGAGAAAAGGCTTAAAACAATAACTGAAATTAAAAAAGAAGAGATTATTGAAATAGTAAAAGATGAAGAGAGTGGTGAAGAAAAAGAGATAAAAAAATTTGTTAATAAAAAAGTTGAGCAAGAAGTAGAGTATGAGTATACGAAACTTCTTGAAGATATTGGAGAGGATGAGACCCTATTAGAGACAATTGATAGTTTTTTAGAAAAAAAAGATAAGTTTTCACTAATTATAGGAGAGGATTTAATTATTCATCCAAATAGTGAAAACCTAGCTAAGCTTTGTGGACTTATAAATAGGTATACTCAATTTAAAATTGTAATTATACCAACGCAAACAAATAGTTTAGGAGTTAGTTTAATTTGTGAACTTGAAGAGGAACAAAGTGGTTTTACTCTTGGTTACAATGAAGAGGCAGATTTTCAGTTAAGTGCTTTGGGTGATGGAGATTTAGATATGCCAGCACTTAACCAACAAGAGGGTACTTTTGTAAATATTGATAAAAAATTAATTCCTACAAATGTTGCAATAGAGTATAAGGGCTATGTGTTAAATGATATTGCAAATGTAGTTTTAGATGAAGAGCTTGAGTATACAATTGAATATACTCATGAACTTCCTATAGATAAAGGTTTTCAAAGAATTGAGTTTGATAAACTGCCAAACTATTTTGGAAATGATAGAGTTGAATATAGGGGTTATGAGATAAAATCTTTTGAAACTTTAAAATTAGATGAGGTCAAAAGATTAGATAATTTAAAACTTGAAGTAGATGAAGAAGAGACAATAATTTATAGAGCAAATCCAATTAATCAGTTTAATGAGTTTACAGCAAAAGCCCATGAGTTTGCAAAAAAACTACAATCAGGAATCTTTACTTCTAGGGTACTTTTTGAGAAATTAAAGCTTCAGGAAAATGATAGAGTAAAAGTTAAATCAAATAATTATGAACTGATTTTAAATGTCTATCTTGATGAACAGATTGATGGAGATATAGCTTATATTTCTACTTTTCAAAAAGATTTAGATAGTAAGAGTTTCTTTGATACTTCAAGATACAGTAAAGCTGTGATTAAAAAGGCATAATAATGGAAACAGGATTTATTATAGAAACTATCATTAAAGCCATAGTTGTTTTAACAGTTTTTTCTGCTTTAGCTGGCTTTACAACTTATATTGAAAGAAAAGTATTGGCTTTTATGCAAAGAAGACTTGGTCCAATGCATGTTGGTCCACATGGGATTTTACAACTTGCCGCTGATGGGATAAAACTATTTACAAAAGAGGATTTTATTCCTCAAAATGCAGCAAGACCTGTATTTATGATTGCACCAATTATTACAGCAGCAACGGCATTTATAGCAATGACAGCTGTTCCTTTTTTACCTGAATTTGAGATGTTTGGTTATACTGTTCGACCTATTATTGCAGATGTAAATGTAGGAGTTTTATTTGTAATGGGTGTTGCATCAGTAGGTCTTTATGGACCTCTACTCGCAGGAATGAGTAGTGCAAATAAGTGGGCTTTACTAGGGGGAGCTAGAACAGCTATTCAACTTCTATCTTATGAGGTGGTTTCTGGACTTGCACTTTTAGCACCACTTATGTTAGTAGGTTCTTTATCTTTAATTGATATAAATAATTATCAAGCTGGTGGGATAACTAATTGGATTATATGCTCTCAACCCTTAGCATTTATACTTTTTGTAATTGCTGGATTTGCAGAAACAAATAGAACACCCTTTGATTTATTAGAGCATGAAGCAGAATTAGTAGCGGGTTATGCAACTGAGTACTCAGGTCTTAGATGGGGTATGTTTTTCATTGGAGAGTATGCAAATCTATTTACAATTTGTTTTTTAATCTCATTAATCTTCCTTGGTGGATTTAATGATTTCTATTTTATTCCAGGTGGATTGGCAATAGTTTTAAAAGTTATGTTTTTGATTTTCTTTTTCTTATGGACAAGGGCTTCTTGGCCACATATTAGACCTGATCAATTAATGTGGTTATGTTGGAAAATCTTAATGCCGTTAGCTGTGATTAATATTTTAATCACGGGTTTTATATTGATGCTTTAAGGAGCAGTGATGAGTTTAGAGAAGTTAAAAGATAGAAACATTGCTGTTGGTGATTATATTAATATTTTAGAGGATAATAGACCTAAAACACCTTGGCAAGAGTTTAAACAAGTGACACGTAGGTCAGTTAAATTAGAGCTATTTGGTGGGTTAAAAATTGTTTGGAAAATGATGGTAGGGGCACTTTTTAAAGGAGAGATGCATACTGTTCAATATCCAGCAGAAAAGCTTCCAATAGGACCTAGATATAGAGCAGTTCATAAACTTCTTGCTCTTTTGGAATCTGGTGAAAATAGATGTATTGGATGTGGGCTTTGTGAAAAGATTTGTATAGCTGATTGTATTAGAATGGACACTAGACTTGATAAGAACTCAAGAAAAGAGGTTTTAGAGTATACAATCAATATGGGAAGATGTATTTTTTGTGGATATTGTGCTGAGGTTTGTCCTGAGCTTGCTATTGTTCATGGAGGAAGATATGAAAATGCAAGTGAGCAAAGAGCCCATTTTGTTTTAAAAGAGGATTTATTAACTCCAATTGATAAATTAAAACAACAAAAAGAGTATCCTGGTTTTGGTGCTGTATCTAATGATGCAGATGAAAAAATCAAGAAGACTCCATTGTCATATTAAGGAAGAGAGATGTTTGAAATAGTAGCTTTTTATCTATTTTCTTTTTTAACTATTGTTATGTTTAGTATAACAGTATTTACAAACAACTCTTTGTATGCTTTAAGTTCATTAGCAGCAGGGATGATATTTATTTCAGCATTTTTCTTTTTACTTGATGCTGATTTTTTAGGAGCAGTTCAAATTGTTGTTTATACAGGGGCTGTAATGGCATTATATGCCTTTGGTATGATGTTTTTTGATTCTCTTACAACAGTCAATGAGAAGATAAAAAATCCAAGACTTGTATTTTTGTTAAGTGGTGTTTCTGCTTTAGTTATTGTTCTTATTTTTGTAGCACCAATATCAGGTGCAAATGTAGAAGCACAATACCCAGTTCATCAAGAATGGGGAAATGTACAAGATGTGGGGATGGTTCTATTTACTAAATATTTAGTTCCTTTTGAAGTTGCGGCGGTTATGTTACTTGTTGCAATGATTGGTGGAATTATTTTAGCTGGTAAAAAAATGGATTTATCTTATACTGAATTGACAGAAGAACAAATTGATAAACTAGAAGAAGAGCTAGAAAAAAAGGATGAAAAATGAGTTTAAATGCATATTTAATTTTATCATCACTTCTTTTTGTAATAGGTATGATGGGTGTTATAAGAAGAAAGAATTTATTAATGCTTTTCTTTTCAACAGAGATTATGTTAAATGGTGTAAATGTAGGGCTTGCAGCAGTATCAAAATTTCATGGAGATTTAACTGGACAAATGTTCGCTTTTTTTATTGTAGCAATTGCAGCAAGTGAAGTAGCTATTGGATTAGGTTTACTTATTCTTTGGTATAAGAAAAATGGTTCAATTAATTTAGACAGTATACAAAGTATGAAAGGGTAAGTATGGAAAAATATTTATATATTGCACTTTTTGCTCCCCTTCTAGGCTCTTTAATAGCAGCACTATTTGCAATGAGACCAAAACTTCTTTTTGTGGGAGTTATTACATCTGTACTTTTAGCTATTTCAATGATTGCCTCATTTAATTTATTACATTATGTGTATACTACTGATACAATTATTCATGTAAATATGTTTGAATGGATATCAATTGGTAACTTAAATATTCCCTTTGGTTTTGTGGTTGATCAAGTAAGTGTTGTGATGATGGTGGTGGTTACTATTGTTTCAACAATGGTACATATACACTCTATTGGTTATATGGACCATGATAAAAGTTTTAATAGATTTTTCTCTTATCTTTCAGCCTTTGTATTCTCTATGATGATTTTAGTTATGTCTGATAACTTTGCAGGATTATTTATAGGATGGGAGGGTGTAGGTCTTTGTTCATGGTTACTTATTGGATTTTGGTATCATAAAAAAGATCAAGAGATTACATCTGATATTTATAAATCACCATTTTCTACTCTATCTGCATTTTCGTCTATTTCTCCAAGTTTCGCAGCCAATGAAGCTTTTATCACAAATAGAGTTGCAGATTTAGGAATGCTAATTGGATTATTTTTAATCTATTGGAATGTTGGTTCTTTACAGTATGATGTAGTATTTGCACAAATTAAGCTATTAGATACTACTTTAGTTGCTCTAATTGCAATATTACTTTTTATTGGAGCGATGGGTAAATCAGCACAGTTTCCTTTTAATCAATGGCTTGCAAATGCAATGGAGGGACCAACTCCTGTTTCAGCATTAATACATGCGGCTACAATGGTAACAGCTGGGGTCTATTTAATAATTAGGGCAAATGAGATTTTTGTAGTGGTTCCTGAAGTTGGATATTTTATTGCTTCCCTTGGTGCTTTTGTTGCAATTGGTGCAGCTTTAATGGCTCTTGTAGCAACTAATATTAAAAAAATTATTGCTTTTTCTACCTTATCGCAACTTGGATATATGTTTGTTGCAGCTGGTCTTGGTGCTTATTGGGTAGCACTATTTCACTTAGCTACTCATGCCTTTTTTAAATCAGTTCTATTTCTAGGGGCAGGAAATGTTATGCATGCTTTAGATGATGAGATAAATATAAAAAATATGGGTGGGCTTCATAAACATATGAAAGCAACTTCTATTATTATGACAATTGCTTCATTTGCTTTAGCAGGGATTTTCCCTCTATCTGGTTTTTTCTCAAAGGATTTAATCCTTGAAGTGGCATTTGGAACACACACTTATGCTATTTGGGCTGTTTTATGGTTAACTGCTGGATTAACTGCTTTTTATTCATTTAGACTTATTATGTATGTATTTTATGGTGAAGAGAAGTTTAAGGGGAAAGATTGTCATCCACATGAGGCTTATCCTTTTGTAATTGCTGCTATGACTCCTTTAGCTGTTTTAGCAATTATTGCAGGATTTTTTAAAGCACAATTTATTGAGCTTACAACAAAACTTTTGCCACAGCTTAATATTCATGTAAGTACTTTAACTTTTTGGATACTTGTTGTACTTACTTTAGGTATTGCCATATTAGGTATTACTTTTGCAATAATCAAGTTTAGAAAAGATGGAACATATTTTAGCTCTAAGTTTAAAGAGAATATCTTTTATAAGAGTTTAGCAAATCAATATTATATGCCACATTTTATTGAAAATATAATTATCAAACCCTATTTAGCTATTTCAAAATTTGCATTTAAAATTTTGGATTTAAAAATTATTGATTCAATAGTTGATGGTATTGCAAAAGTGATTTATAAAAGTGGTGATGCAAGTAGAGTTATACAAACAGGAAATTTATCAAGTAGTTTAAGGTTAATGGTTTTAGGGATTACAGTTTTATTGGTGTTAATTATGGCACTTGGTATTGCAAAGTAGAAGGTAAGTAGATGGAACATATTTTATCGATTTTAATATTTTTCCCTGCATTTGCAGCCTTTATAGGGTTTTTAGTTAAGAATGACTCTATTAGGGTATATGGGATATTGGTAACTGCAATAGAGTTTGTACTTAGTATTTTTCTTTGGGCAAGTTTTGATTTAAATGAAGCAGGAATGCAGTTTACTCAAATGATACCAGTAATAAGTGATTATGGGGTTAACTACTTTGTAGGTGTTGATGGCATCTCACTATTTTTAATTATTATGACCACTTTTATGACAATGATTTCAATCATTGGTTTAACTGAAAAAAGAGATTTAAAATATTTAATTATTACAGTACTATTTTTAGAGATGACTATGGTAGGAGTTTTTGTAACTTTAGATGCAATTATATTCTATTTGTTTTGGGAGTTATCTCTTATTCCTATGCTTTATATTATTGGGGCATGGGGAGGAAAACTTAGAATATATGCTGCTGTAAAGTTTTTCCTATATACTTTTATAGGTTCACTAATTATGCTTGTAGGGATGTTATATTTAGGTTATATTTACTATCAACTTACAGGAAATTGGAGTTTTAGTATCTTAGATTGGAATATGCTTGTTTTACCATTTGATGGTTTTTTTAGTATGCAAAGTCTATTTTTTATAGCATTTTTTTGTGGTTTTGCAATTAAAGTTCCAATGTTCCCATTTCATACTTGGCTTCCATATGCCCATGGTCAAGCACCAACAATAGGTTCTGTTATTCTTGCAGCTGTTCTTCTAAAAATGGGTACGTATGGTTTTGTAAGATTTTCTTTACCTTTATTTCCAGAGGCTTCAATGTATTTTGTTACTCCAATGGCAATTTTAGCTCTTATTGCAATTGTTTATACTGCAATGGTTGCTTATGCTCAAGAGGATATGAAGCAAGTTGTTGCCTATTCATCTATCTCACATATGGGAGTTATTATACTAGGAATTTTTGCATTAAATGTTGAAGGAATTGGGGGAGCAATATTTCTAATGATTTCTCATGGTATTGTATCAGGAGCATTATTTATGTTAGTTGGTGTGCTATATGATAGACGACATACAAAAATGATAAAAGATTATGGTGGAATAGCTTCGATTATGCCAAAGTATGCAACAGTTTTTGCCATAATGCTAATGGCTTCAGTTGGTCTTCCTTTAACAATAGGTTTTGTAGGAGAGTTTTTATCTCTTCTTGGTTTTTTTAAAATTTCACCAGTTTTAACAGTTATTGCAGGTCTTACTATTATCTTAGGAGCTGTTTATATGTTAACGATGTATAAAAAGGTTTTTTTTGGACCTGTTACAATTGAAGAGAATAAAAAGTTAGTTGATATAAAAGGTAGAGAGTTATTAGCTTTAGTTCCACTTGTAGCACTTGTAGTTATTTTAGGAGTCTATCCAAAGCCGATTTTAAATCCAGTTGATAAGTCAGTTTCTTCTTTAATAGAGATTATGGAAGTAAAAATGAATGAGGCTAGAAACTATGAAATGCAGAAAAAACTTATAGAGTATAATTCAATTGCAGGAGGTGAGAAATGATACCTATTCCACCTGTAGATATATCATTTGCAAGTTTAAATTTTGCCTCAATTGTTCCAATGCTTGTAGCAATAGTTGGAGCACTTGTTATTATATGTGTTGATTTAGTAAATAAAAATTTAGATAAATCTTTATATATAATTTTGAGTGTATTATTTTTATTTATTGATTTAGGAGTACTTCTTGGTTATAGTGGTGATGTAAGAGGTTTCTTTGATTTATTATTTATTGATGGAATATCTATTCTTTCTCAAGCTATAATTGTAATAGCTTCTTTACTGTTTGTATTGACTTTTATGACAAAACTTAGATTTCATGAATATAGATATTCAGAATATTTTGCCCTATATCTATTTATGGTTGCAGGATTCCAGTTTATGGTAAGTTCTGATTCTCTTATTTTAATTCTTGTTGGATTAGAAACGGCATCAATTGCACTTTATACAATAATTGCAATGCATAATAGAAAAACTGCTTTAGAAGCAGCCTTAAAATATTTTACAATGGGTGCTTTATCTACTGCTTTTTTTGCCTTTGGTTCTATGATTTTTTATGCTTTAACAGGAACAGTGGAGTTAGGTCAAATTTCAGAAATTTTAATTGCTTCAAATTTTGAAAATTATCCAGTTATTTTAGTTGGAGTAGTGTTTATTTTGGGTGCTTTAGGTTTTAAACTATCTTTGTTCCCATATCATGTGTGGGTTCCTGATGTATATGAGGGGTCAACAGCTTCTTTAGCAGGATTTATTTCAATTGTTCCAAAACTAGCTGGTTTTGTTGTTGCTTTAAGGTTTTTTGAAATTTTTATTTCAAATGGCGATATCTATGTTGAAGTGATTTTATACGCAACGGTTGTTTTAACAATAACTATTCCAAATATTACGGCTCTTTTACAAAACGATATAAAAAGGATGCTTGCTTATTCTTCAGTTTCAAATGCAGGTTTTGCTCTTGCAGCAATTTTACTTGGAACTACACAAGCAACACAAGCACTATTTTTATATTGGACAATGTTTTTAATTACAAATTTAGGTGCTTTTACAATGCTTTGGCTAAATAGGACAAAGGATAAGAAGCTTTTTTCTAGTGATCATAGTTTAGAAAAATATTCAGGACTAATAAAAAAGTCTCCATTTACAGCAGTTATGATGGCACTATTTTTATTATCTCTTGCAGGGATTCCTCCTTTTGCACTTTTCTGGGGTAAATTATACTTAATAGGTAGTGCTGTAAATGCAGGGTATATTTTATTGGCATTAATAATGGTAATTAACTCTGCTATTGCTGCATATTACTATTTAAAGCCTATTGTTTATATGTTCTTAAAAGAACCAATAGAAGAGAATGAAGTTTTATATATGCAAAACTCAACTAAAACAGTTAAAATATTGATAGGGTTTTGTGCTGTTATTACTATTCTTTCTATTTTTTTGATAGAACCATTACTTAATATTATCTCATACTATGTTCAAATTTCAGGGTACTAGGAGAATTCCTAGTACTATTTTTTTAAAAGGACAAATTATGACATATACATATCATAATCCAACAATTATTGAGTTTGGACAAAATAAGATTGAGTCTATAACAAATTATATTCCAAAAAATGCAAAGGTGTTATTTGTTTATGGTGGAGGTTCAATTAAGAAAAATGGTGTTTATGAACAGGTTATTAAAGTATTAGAAGAGTATGAATTTTTGGAGTTTAGTGGTGTTGAGCCAAATCCAACAATAGAAACTATGAATAAAGCGGTAAAGCTTGTAAAAGAGGAAAATGTTAGTTTTGTATTAGCAGTTGGTGGAGGTTCTGTAATAGATGGATGTAAATATTTGGTAGCTTCTGCTTTGTATGAAGGTGATGGTTGGGATTTCTTAGATGGAACTTCAGAACCCAAAAAAGCTTTACCCTTAGGTGTAGTTTTAACTTTACCTGCTACTGGAAGTGAATCAAATTGTGGAACAGTAGTTTCAAGAAAAGCTACAAATGAAAAAAGATTTTTCTTTTCACCTCTTATTTTCCCTACATTTTCAGTATTAGACCCAAGTGTAATGAGTTCTTTAGATGATAGACAATTGGCAAATGGATTAGTAGATGCTTTTGTGCATACTTGTGAACAATATATCACATATCCAAATGACTCTTTACTTCATGATGGATATAGTGAAACTATTTTAAGAGGTTTAGTAGAACTTGCAAGAAATTGGGATAAAAGAGATACTTACAATTGGCATGAAAACCTAATGCTATTAGCAAACCAAGCTTTAAATGGATTTATTGGTTCAGGTGTTCCACAAGATTGGGCAACACATATGATAGGACATGAGTTAACTGCTTTCTATGGTTTGGATCATGGAAGAAGTTTAGCTGTAGTTCAACCCCAACTTTTAAGAGTAATGTTTGAAGATAAAAAAGAGAAACTTTTACAAATGGGGAAAAATATATTTAATATTGAAAGTGCAGAGCAAACTATTGAAAAGATTGAAGAATTATACAATAGTTTAGGTGTGTCAACAAATTTAAATGATTATGAGATTGATGATAAAGTTATATCAAATGTTACAAGTGCTTTAGAAAAGCATGGTATGACAGCAATAGGTGAAAGACAAAATATTGGACTTGACAAAGTAGAAGAGATACTTACATTAACTATGAAATAAGCTTAAAGAGGTTTAGCCTCTTTAAGTAAAAAACAAAATAATTTTTAAATATATATATATTCGATTTTTTTTCGATTTTTTTTTCTTATACTTCTTTTATAAATTAAAAGAAGGATTGAAAATGAACAATTCAAGAAGAGATTTTTTTAAAGTTGCAGTAGCTACAAGTGCAACACTTGCAGGAAGTGGAACAGTTACAAGTGTTGTTGCAAAAGAGTTTGCAAGTAGAACTAAAAAAATTCCAAGTGCATCTCACTTTGGTGCTTTTTATGCACATGTTAGGGATGAAAAGATTGTAGATATAACATCCCAACATGATTCAGATTCAAATCCAACTGTTATGGTAAAAAGTTTAGCTGATAGGAACAGTTCAAACTCTAGAGTTAAATATCCTGTCGTAAGAAAAAGTTATCTAGAAGGAGAAGGAAGAGGTGACTTAAGAGGTAGAGAAGAGTTTGTTAGAGTTTCATGGGATGAAGCCTTAGAACTAGTTGCAAAAGCTATTAAAAAAGCTCAAAAAAGGGGTGGAAATGAAGCACTTTATAATGCTTCTTATGGAGGATGGGCACATCCTGGTGCTTTTAAACCAAATACAATAGCAGGAAGATTTTTTAATCAGATTGGAGGAGCAGTAAAAACTTCGGGTGAGTATAGTAATGGTGCTGCTGGACAAGTAAATCCGTCGATAGTGGGGGATATGGAGGTTTACTCTATTCAAACTTCTCATGAGCAAATTATTAAAAATACTAAGGTAATGATTCTTTGGGGAGCTGATTTATATAAAACAAATAGAGCAGCCTATACAGTTCCTAATCATAGATGTTACGATGCATATGAAGAGTATAAAAAAGCAGGTATCAGATTTATCTCTATTGATCCAATTTATACTCAATCAGCACAGGAGTTTAAAGCTGATTGGATAAAAATTAGACCAGGTTCAGATGTTGCTATGATGCTTGCAATGATGAATTATTTATATAAATCTAAAAAATATGATAAAGCATTTATTGAAAAATATACATATGGTTTTGATAAGTTTTTGCCCTATCTTTTAGGTAAAACAGATGGAGTTGATAAAACACCTAAATGGGCAGAAAAATTAACAGAGATTTCTGCTAAAACAATTGAGCAAATAGCAGATATTATGGTTTCAAATAGAACGTTTATTGCTGGGAATTGGGCATTACAAAGAGCACATTATGGAGAGCAAGCTGATTGGTCAATTATTGTTTTATCATCAATGATTGGACAAATTGGATTGCCTGGTGGTGGATTTGGCTTCTCTATGCATTATGAAGGTGGTGGTGATGCCAATTCGGGGAAAAATACAGTAGGTGGTATAAGTCAAGGTGGAGGAGATAATGTAAAAATTTCAATTCCAGCTTCTAGAATGAGTGATTTAATTAATAAGCCAGGGGAGACTGTAACCTATAAGGGGCAAGTGATTAGGTACCCAAAGATTGAGTTTATGTTAAGTGCGGGTGGTTCTCCTATTGGGCATCAACCACATGTAAATGAATTAATTGAAGCAATGAGAAAGTTGGATACTGTAGTTGTTGTTGAACCTTGGTGGACACCAACAGCAAAGATGGCAGATATTGTTTTACCAGCAACTACAATTATGGAAAGAGATGATATTGCAGGAGCTATGTCTTATTCTTCTGATAGAATTTATGCAATGAAAAAAATTGTAAAACCAAGATATGAATCAAAAGATGATTATGAAATTTTTACTCAATTAGCAGAAAAATTTGGGAAAGGAAGAAATTTTTCTAGGGGAAGAACTTCTATTGATTGGTTAAAGATATTATATAAAAGATCATCTGCTAATAAAGAGCTAGGAATCTCTTTTGAAGAGTTTTGGGAAGCTGGGGTTATTAAGTATGAGATTCCAGATAGTGCAAGAAAATTTGTTAGACATGAGGCTTTTAGAAAAGATCCTATAAATAACCCTCTTAAAACTGAGACTGGAAAAATTCAGATTTTTTCAGAGAAGTTTGCTTCTTATGGATATAAAGATTTCAAAGGACATCCAATGTGGTTTGAACCAGCGGAGTGGTTAGGGAATAAAGAGTTAGTGAAAAAATATCCACTACACTTGCTATCTCCTCATCCAACATATAGAATTCATTCACAGTTAGATAATACTTGGGTGCAAAATGTACATAAAGTACAAGGTAGAGAGCCAATTAGAATTTCACCAAATGATGCAAAAAAATTTGGTGTAAGAGATGGTGAAATTGTAGAGGTTTATAATGATAGAGGAAGTTTATTAGCAGGGGTTGTTATAAGTAATACTATAAAAGATGGTGTTGTAGCTATTGAAGAGGGGGCTTGGTATTCTCCTGAAAATAGTACAGAAGATAAAACAAGATGTAATTCAGGTCAAGTAAATGTGTTAACATCATCTAGACCAACATCATCTATGGCACAAGCAACAACAGCAAATACAGTACTTGTATCAATTAGGAAAGCAGGAGTTATTACACCAAATTTAGCGTATCAACCACCAAAAATAGTTAGGGCTTAGTTATGAAAAGATTAATAGAGTTTTTAACAGTTTTATTTGTACTACTTGGGAGTTATTCTCAAGTAGTTGCAAAAGAGTTTTATATCTATAAAGATACAAAGATAAAAGGTGATGATGGGAAAAGTGCAAAAGTGTTTATTGGTGTTCCTCTTAAAGTTAAAGAAGAGCTAGGGGAAGAGGTAAAGATTGAAATAGAAGGTTATATGATTGGTGATACTATTTATGCTTCAAATAGAAAAGAGTTAATAGTTGCAATACTTGATAAAGGTTTTAAAGTAAGCAAAAAAGATGCCAACAAGGTTTTATTAATAGGAACAGTAAGTAAAGAGTTAATCTCAGATAATCCAATTGATATTTGGGAAGAACATGAAGAGTTCTATTTTGAAATGTGTACACAATGTCATGCTAGTCCAGAGGTAAATCATCATTCAATGGTGGAATGGAGTGCTATATTTGAAACAATGAAAGGTTTTGCGAAACTTGATGAAGAGGAGAACTCTTATCTTTTAAGATATTTAAAAGCTAATTCATCGGATGGTTTCATTAAGATAAAGCATTAAGCTTTTATTATAATTTAAGTTAGAAGGAGTCTTTATGCAAGAAGAGTTATTTGAGAAATTGCAGAGCCTAAAAATTCTTTATGCTGAAGACGAAGAGGGTATTAGAAAAAATATTGCTGATAGTTTACAATACTATGTAAAAGAGGTAATTGAAGCACAAAATGGAGAAGAGGCTTTTAGACTTTATAAAGAAAAAAAGCCAGATATTATTTTAAGTGATATTCATATGCCTATTTTAAATGGAATTGAGTTTGTAAAAAAAGTTAGAACTATAAATAGAAAAATTCCTATTGTTATAATTACAGCACATACAGATAAAAAATATCTTTTAGAAGCAGTAGAACTTCATATGGAGAAGTATTTAATAAAACCAATAGAGTTAGAACCTTTGTTTGAAGTACTGCAAAAATGTGTAAATCTATTAGATATAAATAGGTTTGTTAGTTTAAGTAGCGATAGAAGCTATAAATATGATTATGATAAAAAACAGTTGTATTATAAAGATAAAAAGATAACATTAAATAAAAAAGAGATGCTTTTTTTTGAAGTTTTAATCTCAAATCAAAATAGAATTATAAATTATGAAGAGATTCAAGAAAAGGTTTGGGGTTATGATATTATGACAGATAGTGCTTTAAGGTCGCTTGTAAGAAATCTTAGAAAAAAACTTCCCACAGATATAATCTTAAATCTGTCTGGGACAGGATACCGTTTTGTTTAAAGCTACTATTTTAATTTGTTCTTTTTATGTTTTTGCTTTCTCTTCTGAATATTTAGTTAAAAAATTAGAGTTTAGAGAGGATAACTCATATGAGAATAGGGCACAAGCCCTTCATCCTAAATCTCATATAAATATTTTTCTTCCTTCTATTCCTTATTCTTATATTGCAAAAGCTACAAATGCAGGGCTTATTCGCTCTTTTGATAATAAACAAGGTTGGGTTTATGATTTAGCAAAATCTCATAAAAGAGTAGATGATTATACATATATTTTTGAGTTAAGAGATAATTTAAAGTTCCAAAATGGTCAAAGATTTTCAATTGATGATGTGATTTATAATTTAGAGTATTTTAAAAAATATCCTTTCTTGTATACAAATATTGACAAAATAGATTTTGATATATTTAAAATTGATGAAAAACATTTAAAAATTGTTTTAAAGCAGAAGTATGAAATGTTTTTAACTGATTTGGCAAGAATCTATTTTTATACAAAAGAGTATATTCAAAAATTTGAACCAAAAGGTTCTGAAACTGGTACTGCAAATAAGGCTCCAGGAGATTTTGGAATGGGACCTTATATATTAAAAAGTGGTTATGCTTTAGGAGATAAACAGACAAATAAGTTAGAGCTTGAAGCAAATCCTTATTATTGGAATAAAGAGTTTCCAAAGATAAAAAGAGTAACAGTTTATACTCAACTTGATATAAATAGTGCCATCGAAGATATAACAAAGTTTGAAGGTAAATTAGATTTAATGCCAATACCTTTTAATAAGAAATTAGAAGTAATTTTATCAGATTATTCAAAGTTAATTGTTTCAAAATCAACTGACAATTTTGTAATTTTTTTTAATCTTATAAATGGGAATAAAAAACTATTAAATCAAGATGTTAGACTTGCTTTAAATCAAGCCTTAAATCAAAAGAGTCTTTTAAATTTTGTATATAAAAAAGAGGGGAGGGTCTCTCCTTTTACTGCTTCTATTAACTATGGGGTTGTTGATGAGGTGGCAAAACAGTTTCCTTATAAAGAGAAAAAAATTTCACAAGAGAGATTAAACTCTTTATTAAATGGTTTAGTTTTAGAGGTTTTCACTCAAGATAGATTTATGTTTCTATTTAAAGGTATAGAGTTTCAATTAAAAAGATATGGTGTAAAACTAAACTATACAATAACTTCAAGTGAAAAAGATATATATAATCAATTATTAACAACTAATAAAAATAAAAATACCCAAAAATGGGATTTACTGATTTGGGGAGATGATGATTGGTATTATCAAAACCCTTGGACTGTATTTTTTATTTATGAAAATGGAAGTGCATGGTCAACTATACCAAAAGATGCACAAATGCAAGAGTATATAAAAAGATTCTTTGTTACAAAAATAGGAACAAAAGAGTATAAAAAAGTTGTTAAAGATATTTTATATCGTGCACGACAAAAGGCTTATACTTTAAGACTCCCTTCATTAAATAAGGTTATTGCAGTAAACAAAGAGTTAATTTATAAACCTTATGAGGGAGGAATTATACCCTTATGGGAGATACAAATTAGTAAAAACCATTGGTCAGTTAGAGAAGAAAAAGAGTATAAACAAGAATTAAAAAAGGTTATAAAAACAAAAAGAATAAGTTATGATGAAGTTAATTAAAAGTATGAATATAAAATTAAAATTGGGGATATTATTTTTAATTTTATGTATTTCAATAGCTATTTTAGGTTATAAGTCAGTTAAAATTAGTGAGGATAATAAGGATACTTTAAAAGTAGTTCATAGTAAATCACAAGCTGTATTATCTCTACAAAACAAGATTATTACTCCATTATATGGGTTGAGGCAATTAACTCAATCTTTAGTAATGGCTCCAAATAAAGAGATTAGAAGTAAAATTCAAAGTGATTTAAATGAGATAAAAGATAGTCTTGATAAAAATTTTACAAATGTAAAACTGTTTAGTCCAGAGCTTTATGAGATGTGGGAAAGTTATAAAGAGCATATACTTCAAACTAAAAAATATCTTGATGAAGAGTTTGAAGAGGGGGCTTATATAAATGTAACAACAGTTAGTAAAAAGCAGTTTGATTTATTAGTAAAAAGGCTTCTAGGTTTGCAAAAGCAATTATTAAATAATGCAACTATTGCTTATAATGAAGCTGTTACGCAAACAAAAGAGCTTAAAACAGAGGTTTTTATAAGTATAGCATTGATTCTTCTATTTGCCATATTAATTGGTTTGTTTATCTCTGGGAATATTTTAAAATCAATTTATACAGTTCAAAATGGTTTAAATGATTTTTTTAAATATTTAAATGATAAAAAAACAAAAGTAAAAAAAATAGACATAGATAGTAAAGATGAGTTTAGACAGATGGCTACAAGTATTAATAAGAATATCTCATATATTAGTAATAATGTAGAACAGAATGAGGCTTTAATTAAAAATGCAACGAAGGTATTAGAGAATATTCAAAGTGGGAATCTAGGAACTAGACTTACAAAAGAGACAAATAATCAATCTTTAAATGAATTAAAAAATATGATTAATGATATGATTGATAACCTTGAAGAGAAAATTCAAGAGGAGATAAAACAAAGATTAGAGCAAGAACAGATTTTAATCCAGCAAAGTAAATTAGCAGCCATGGGGGAGATGATAGGAAATATTGCACATCAGTGGAGACAGCCTTTAGCTCAAATTTGTGCAATTCATATGAATATGAAGGTAACTTATGATTTTAATAAATTTACTAAAGAGTATCTAAATTCTAAAATAAAAGAGGCAAATACACTAACTTCATATATGTCTCAAACTATAAATGATTTTCAAAACTTTTTTAAACCTCAGGGAAAGAAAGAATACTTTTTTGTAGAGAGGGCTTGTAGAGATTCATACTATATTATTGAGTCTTCTTTAAAATATCATGGAATCAATTTAAGATTTGAAATAGAAGAAGATAGTGAGGTTTTAGGTTATAAAAATGAGTATTCTCAGGTAATTTTAAATCTTATAAGTAATGCAAAAGATATAATTTTGGATAGAAAAGTGGAAGATGCATATATAAATGTAGAAATAAAAAGTGGTGAAAATTATGCTATTGTCAAGATAGAGGATAATGCGGGTGGAGTAAGGGAGGATATTATTGATAAGATTTTTGAACCATATTTTACAACAAGACACAAAACACAAGGCACGGGTATAGGTCTATATATGGCAAAGAATATTATTGAGAGAAATATGAATGGTTATATAAATGTAAAAAATAGTGATAATGGTGCAGTCTTTACAGTAAAAGTTCCAAAAAAAATATAGTTCTTAAGAAATTTTCCCCTCTAAAGAAGTTATAAGCTTATCTGCCATTTCTTTTAATCTTTTAGCATAACTTCCAATTAAATCTTTTTTAGGTGTAATTGGTTGCCAATCTAAAACTTTTGCTCCAATTGAAGTAGAAGAGCGTTCCATATACATTTTTGAAGTGACAAAACTGTGATTCATAAAATATTTAGTTGTATTGTAGTTGATTAATAAAGAGGTTTTTGTAAGGGTAATTCTTCTTGGAATTGATTCAACTTGTCCATATGGCCAGTAGTGGTAAGCAACAAGCCTTTCAGAAAATTTTTCATGAATTTTATTTTTAGTAAAAAGATTATTCCTATCTGCTAAGATTACATAAGCATCAGCTTCTTCAATCTCATCAATTGCATCATTCATATCATCTTTAATAACACATTTAACAGGTGCTTCGCCTTTTTTTTGAGTACAGCATCTACACTGGGTACACTTTACGATTTTCATCTCACTAAGTTTTAGTCTATAGTTTTTAATTTTTAAACTATTAAAATAGTTACTTAAAAAATTGATAAGCTTATCTACATCTTTGTGATGTGTTTCAGTGCAGTCAATAAATTTTACTACCATAGCTAACCTCATTTTTATAAAATGAATATTCATATATTAACACAATAAAATAAATTTTTTGTGAAAAATTAGTCACTAATCTGACACAATTTTAAAACATAAACAAAAAGTAATAGATAACTTGATACAATGACCGTTTTAATTTTTAAAATCTTTTTAACTTTCAAGGATGTAGATTTGAAAACTATAAGAGTTGCACACTCTCCAGATGCAGATGATATTTTTATGTATTATGCTATTAAATTTGGCTGGGTTACACCACAAGATGCTAAATTTACAAATATTGCAGATGATATTGAGACATTAAATCAAGCTACATTAAAAGGAGAGTATGATATTTGTGCTATTTCGTTTGCACTTTATCCTTTTGTAAAGGAGGACTATGCTTTACTTAAGACGGCTGTATCATTTGGTGAAGGTTATGGACCAAAGCTTATAAAGAGGAAGGGTACAACTCTAAAAAAGAGCTTCAAAGTTGCATTAAGTGGTGAGTTTACAACAAATGCACTATTATTTAAAATTGCATATCCTAATGCAAAAATCACCTATATGAATTTTCTTGATATTGAAAAAGCTGTATTAAATGAAGAAGTTGATGCGGGAGTTTTAATTCACGAATCAATTTTAACTTATGATGATTCTTTAGAAGTGGAAAAAGAGATTTGGGATATTTGGGTAGAGCTTAGTGGAGGGGATTTACCATTGCCTCTTGGTGGTATGTGTTTAAGACGTTCAATTCCTCTTCATAGTGCAATTGATTATGAAAATACATTAATAAAAGCAGTTGATGTTGCAAATAAAAACAGAAAAGTTTTAGCTCCTATGCTTTTAGAAAAAGGGCTTATTCGAGTAGATGCATCTACACTTGATAACTATTTAGACCTTTATGCTAATGATAACTCAGTACAACTTAGTGAAATTCAATACAAAGCTTTAGATAAGCTTTATGAGCTTGGATATAAACATGGATTTTATGAAAATCTTATTAGATCACAAGATTTTTTAATTCCTAGTGAGTACAAAGAACTAAGAGCAAATTAATTTATGGAAAACTATTACAAAATAATAGATTTTAAAAGATATTCCTCTATAAAGATTGGACCAAAAACACAGGTACTTATAATAAATGAGATTGGTGATTATAGTGATTATCAAATAATTGGAAAAGCAAATAATCTCCTAGTATCAAATAGTCATCCAAAGTTTACAATTTTAGGTGAAACATTTGATTATATAAAACAGGAGAAAGATAAATTATATGTGGGTTGTGCTACAACTTCAGGAAAACTTCTAACTTATGTAAGAAAGAATAATATTGCAAATTTAGAGTTTCTAGCAAAGCTTCCAGGAAATCTTGGTGGTTTGGTAAAGATGAACGCTGGTTTAAAATCTTGGGAAATATTTAATAATATAGATAAAATTAAAACTAAAGATGGATATATAAAAAAAGATGATATAAACTATTCATATAGACATACGCAGCTTGATACTATAGTTTATGAAGTAGTATTTAATATTGAGTCTGGTTTTAGTAAAGAGAAGTTAAAAGAGTTTAATAAAATGAGAGAAAATCAACCTTCACTGGCAAGTGCTGGAAGTTGTTTTAAAAATCCTAAAGGGGATTTTGCAGGTAGGTTGATTCAAGAAGTAGGTTTAAAAGGTTTTAAAAAAGGAGATATGTCATTTTCAGAAGTTCATGCTAACTTTTTAGTTAACCATGGAGCGGGAACTTTTGAAGATGCTATATATCTAATGAATGAAGCCAAAAGAAGAATAAAAGAGAAATTTAACATAGATTTAGAGGAAGAAATTGTAATTTTTTAATATTAATTGCTTTTAATTTATTTATGTTAGAATTTCGGATTATAAAAATACAGGGTATAAATTCGTGAAAAATTTAGTAATAGTGGAATCACCAGCAAAAGCAAAAACAATCTCGAAATTTTTAGGTAAAGATTATAAAGTTATGGCCTCAATGGGACATGTTAGAGATCTTCCAAAATCAAAATTAGGTTTTGATCCAGAGAAAAATTTTGAACCTAAATATCTTATTTCAACAGATAAGAAAAAGGTAATTAGTGATTTGAAAAAGCAGATAACAAAAGATACTATTATATACCTAGCAGCCGATGAAGATAGAGAAGGTGAGGCAATAGCTTGGCACTTAATCCCTGCACTTAAAATTGAAAAAAATCCTTTAAAAAGAATTGTTTTTCATGAGATTACAAAAGATGCAATTTTAGATGCAATTAATAATCCAAGAGAAGTAAATCAAAATTTGGTTGATGCTCAACAAGCAAGAAGAATCCTTGATAGAGCAGTTGGATATGAGCTTTCTCCTTTGCTTTGGAAAAAGGTAAGATATGGACTTAGTGCAGGTAGGGTACAATCTGTTGCGGTAAGAATCATAGTTGATAGAGAGAATGAAATCAGAGAGTTTATATCTGAAGAGTATTGGAAGGTAAAAGCTGATTTTGTTAATCCAGAGTTTAAAGCTGAATTGGTAAAGAAGAATGATAAAGTAATTAAGATAAGTAATGAGCAAGAAGCAAAGATTATTGAAACCTCTTTAAATCAAGGAGAATTTAAACTAACTGATATTGAAGAGAAGGATAGTACAAGAAATCCTGCTGCTCCATTTACAACTTCTACTCTTCAACAAGAAGCAAGTAGAAAAATCGGGCTTTCAGTAAAACAAACAATGGTTATTGCACAACAACTTTATGAAGGGAATGTGGGAAATATACCTAATCATTCAGGTGGTTTAATCACATATATGAGAACTGATTCTTTAAATCTTTCAAAAGTTGCAACTAGTGCAGCTAAAAAGGTAATTGAAAAAGAGTATGGAAAAGAGTACTCTTTGGATAAACCTAGAGTTTATAGAAGTAAAGCAAAGGGTGCACAAGAGGCTCATGAAGCAATTAGACCTGTAAATATGGCTTTAAAACCAAGTGATATTAAAGCATATGTAGATAATGTACAGTTTAAACTATACTCTTTAATTTGGAAAAGAACACTTGCAACTCAAATGGCTTCGGCAAAAATAGCAAATACTACTTATAAGATTATAGCAGGAAAAGATAAAGAGTATGAATTTCAGTCAAAGGGACAAAGGATTCTATTTGCTGGATTTATGAAAGCTTATACAGAGGGGAGTGATAACCCTGAATCTGCCTTAGATAGTACTGAAAAGATTCTTCCAACAATTAAAGTAGGGAGTATTTTAAATCTTGAGAATTTAGATTTAGAACAGAACTTTACTAAACCACCAGCTAGATATACAGAAGCCTCTTTAGTTAAAAAATTAGAGGGTGAAGGGATAGGTAGACCTTCAACTTATGCACCAACAATTTCTACTATTCAAGCAAGAGAGTATGTTGTTAAAACAGAGGATAAAAAATTGGCTCCTACGCCAACAGGGGAGATTGTAAATAGTTTTTTAGTAGATCATTTCCCTGAAATTGTTGATTTAGGTTTTACTGCAAAAGTAGAAGAAGAGTTTGATGATATTGCAGATGGAAAAATTGCATGGCAACAGGTTATGCAAGAGTTTTATGGTGGATTTAAAAAGACAATTGAAGAGAAGGAAGAGAATGTAAATAAAGAGGATTATTTACAAGTAAGAGAGATTGGAATTGATCCAAAATCTGGAAAACCTGTAAGTGCAAGAGTTGGAAGATATGGTCCTTTTGTTCAAATTGGAACAAAAGATGATGAAGAGAAACCAGCATTTGTAGCAATTCCAGAACATTTGAATATGGATACAATTACACTTGAAGAGGCTCTATTTTTATTTACTCTACCAAGAGTAGTAGGGCAGACTGAAAATGGAGAGGATATTAAAGCAAATATTGGAAGATTTGGTCCATATTTACAAGTAAAAACGAAGTTTTATTCATTGAAAGATGATGACCCATATACAATTGAACTTCCAAGAGCTTTAGAGCTTATCAAACAGATAGATGAAGCAAAAGCAAAGGCATTAATAAAAGATTATCCTGAAGAGAAGATTCAAATTTTAGTAGGACAATATGGTCCATATATTAAAAAAGGAAGAAAAAACTTTAAAATACCAAAGGGTGTGGAGGCTGAGGAGCTTACTTTAGAAGAGGTTCTAAAGATTATTGAAAAAGATCCTAAAACTAAAACTACAACAAAGAAGTCAGCTACTAAAAAAACTGATAAATAACTATGAAGATTGGTATCTTATCAGATAGTCATTATAAAAGTGACTATACTAAAGAGGTAATTTGGCATTTAAAACAAAATGGTGCTCAGTATTTAATTCATGCTGGAGATTTATGTATTGAAGAAAATTTAAAGCATTTAGAAGATTCGGGATTAGTATATGTATGTGTATTTGGGAATAATGATAGGTCATTAATCCCTTTATCAAATAGATATAATATAAAAAAAGAGCCTTACTATTTCAAGATAAAGGATACTGCTTTTAAGTTAATGCATTTACCATACTATTTAAATGGTGATTGTGATGTGGTGATTTTTGGTCATACACATACATTTATGAGTGAATATAAAAATGGAACACTATTCCTTAATTCAGGAGAAGTTTGTGCTAGAGAGAAACCTCTAATTGAGTGCGTATTGTTAGAGATTAATGAAAATGAGTATATAATCAACTATTACTCAAAAGATATAAATAAAAATTGTTTTTTGAAAAAAGAGATAAGATATGAACGAGAATAAAGAGATTTTTTTATGTGCTATTTGTAATATCGAAAGTGGAACTTGTAATGAAGATTGTAAATTTTGCACACAGAGTGTAAAGTATAAAGCAGATATTCAAAGATATAAAAGAAAGGCTATTGAGCAAATAGTAGAAGAAGCAAAAAGAGCTAGGAGAAATAATGCAAATGGATTTTGTCTTGTAACAGCAGGGAAAGGCTTAAACGATAAGAGATTAGAGTTTGTTTGTGAAGCAGCAAGAGCAGTTAAAAAAGAGAATTTAGGATTAATTTTAATTGCATGTAATGGAACAGCATCGGTAGAACAACTTCAGATATTGAAAGACTCTGGTGTTGATGCATATAATCATAATCTTGAGACAGCTAAAGATTTTTATCCTGAAATTGTTACTACACATACATGGGAAGAGAGATATCAAACATGTAAGAATGTAAAAGATGTTGGATTAAGGCTTGTTTGTGGGGGAATTTTTGGTTTAGGTGAAACTCAAGAGCAAAGAGTATCTATGCTTGAATCAATTGCTTCACTTGATCCTATGAATGTGCCTTTAAACTTTTTTCATCCAAATGAGGCATTACCAATTGTTGAAAATAATGTAACAAGACAAGAGGCTTTTGAATTAATTGCATTAGCACGAAAAATGATTCCAAATGCAAAAAAAATCATGGTTGCAGGTGGAAGGGAGTTAATGTTTGGTGATGAACAGTATAAGATCTTTGAAAAAGGTGCAAATGCGTTTGTTATTGGGGATTATTTAACTACAGCAGGAAAATCACCTGCTGAGGATATCAATGAACTTGAGAAACATGGTATTAAAGTTATAAGAGAAAGAGACTAATAGTTAATGAGTGAAGAGATATTAATAATCATATCAATTTCATTGATAATATTTACTTCTCCTCTTATTTCAAAAGTTTTAAAATTACCTACAATTACTGTTGAAATAATGCTTGGGGCTCTTGCAGCATATTTTGCACTTATTGTAGAACATTCTATTTTAGAGCTTGTTGCAGAGTTAGGCTTTTTATATCTAATGTTTCTTGCAGGACTTGAGGTTGATTTAAAAAAGATTCTAAATATCTCTGGAAATTTACTTAAAAAATCTCTGTTTTTTAATATAATACTTTTTACCCTATCAGGTGCAATAACACTATATTTAGATTTAGGTAATATATTTATCTTTATTTTCCCACTTATCTCAATAGGAATTTTAGCTGCACTTAAAAAAGAGTATGGGGATGTTGAATGGATTAATCTAGCTATTACAGTTGGGTTAATTGGAGAGATTGTATCTATTTTTGCACTTACAACAGTATCTGCTGCCTTAGAGTTTGGTATTAATTTTGAGTTTTATAAAACAATGGTACTATTTGTTATATTCTTAATTTCAATGCTATTTGTTTATAAATTGTTTCATAATCTTATTTGGTGGTATCCTGAAATTAAAGCTGCATTAATGCCAGAAAATGATCATCAAGAGCAAGATATTAGAGTATCCATGGCAATATTCTTCTTAATGATTACAGTAATGATGTTTTTACACTTAGAGGTTGCCTTTGGAGCATTTATTGCAGGAACTTTTATTACAACTTTCTTTGAAGAGCATAATAAACAACTTCCACATAAGTTAGAGCATTTTGGATTTGGTTGGTTGGTGCCTATTTTCTTTATCTATGTTGGTTCATCTTTTGAGTTGGAGTCTTTATTTACAGAAGGACTTGTGTTAACTGCATTTTTAATTGCATTGACAATGATTTTAATTAGAATTATTGCTTCAGCACTATTTGTAAAAAATATTGGATGGAATAGGTTTTTTATGGTAGGATTGTCTTTATCAATGCCTTTAACTCTTTTAATAGCGGTTGCCACAATAGCTTATCATAATCATTCAATTACGCAGTACTACTATTATGCTTTTATTTTAGCAGCAATTATTGAAGTATTAGTTGTAATGATTGTAATTAGGCTTTTAGTCAACTTTTTTAAACTAGATAAATCTTCTAATAGAAAAAAACAAATTAAAAAGTGAAGTTTTTAACTTCACTTTTTATTCATATAGTTTTATAATTGATACCTTTGTATCATCATATGTTACTTCATAGTTTTCTGGTATATCTGCAAGTTCAATTACAATTCTAAAATATTTATCTTTTTTATGATTTCCAACAGTAATTTTTGGAAAGTTTGTAGAGTTAAGTGTCTCTCTTATTGTATAGAAATTCTCTTTTGCAGTATAATCAAGTACAATTTTTTTCTGGCCAGGAAGAGTTATTTTTTTATTAACTTTATATTTTGAGTGAATATTAATTTTATCATTGTCAAAATCAATTTTTACAAATGGCAAAATCTCTTTTTCTGTTGTGATATCAAGTCTAGGTTTTACATAAACAACTTGTTGTGGTTCTTTTAGTTCTTCTACAATTTTTTTGATGATTACTTTTGGTTTAACCTCTTTTTGAGCCTCTTTAATCATCTCTTTAACTTTATCTTCTGTTACAGCAGGTTTAACGGGCTTTGGTTTTAGCTCACTGTCTGGTTTATTCATCTTTTCATAGATTTCATTTACGTATTGCTGTTCTTGCTGAAACTCTACATCATAATCTTGTTCAACTTCATTTATCTCAATCATTCTTGCCGCTTCTTCTTCATAAGCATTTGTAGGTTCAAATGGGTTTTCTCTAGCAATTAAACTAGTAGATAAGAGTACTAATAACGTAATCAAGTTTTTCATTCTTCAGGCTCCAAGTTTTTTAATTCAAAATACTCTTTTTGTAGATGAGCATTTTCCATTTGTAATCTTTGTATTTCACTTTGGAGATAATCCTTCTTATCTTTTAGTGAGTTATAAACTTCTAAAGAGTTATCTCCAAAAAGAATATCAGCAACATAATAACCAAGAATTATCGTAATAACAATAAAAATTACTGCAATTAGCGAAAATTTCTTGATTTCATTGGAAATTTGTTTCATTTATTATTTAATAAACGGTTGTTTCCCTAAATATTCTGCATATCCAATTTCAGCACCAATTTCTAATAATCTATTATATTTAGCGATTCTATCAGATCTAGCTGTTGAACCAGTTTTGATTTGACCACAATTTAATGCAATTGCAAAATCTGCAATAAAGGCATCTTCTGACTCACCTGATCTATGTGACATAACGCAATTATAGTTATTTCTTTGAGCTAATCTTATTGTTAACATTGTTTCTGATACAGAGCCAATTTGATTTGGTTTAATCAAAACTGCGTTACCAATACCTTTTTGAATACCTTCTGCTAAGATGTTTGCATTTGTAACAAATAGATCATCTCCAACTAATTGTACTTTGTCTCCAATTGCATCGGTTAATATTTTCCATCCATCCCAATCATCTTCAGATAAACCATCTTCAATTGAAACGATAGGATATTTATTACAAAGCTCTGTATAATAAGAAACCATTTGCTTTGCAGTTAAAGTTCTACCTTCCCCCTTTAACTCATAGTTACCGTCCTTATTAATTAACTCTGATGCAGCCACATCTAATGCAATAGAGATTTGCTCCCCAGCTTTATATCCAGCTTTTTCAATTGCTTGCATAATTATAGCAATAGGTTCTTCATTTGATTTTAAGTTTGGTGCGAAACCACCTTCATCACCAACAGCCGTAGATTCACCCATCCCATCAATTATTTTTTTAAGGTGTTGATAAATTTCACTAACAGCTCTTAATCCTTCATTGAAGTTTTCAAAACCTGTTGGCATAATCATGTACTCTTGAAAATCAACAGAGTTATTTGCATGCTCACCACCATTTATAATGTTGAACATTGGAACAGGCATAATCATTGCATTTGCTCCACCTAAATATCTGTATAAAGGAACATTTAAAGATGTAGCAGCAGCTCTTGCAACAGCCATAGATACTCCTAAAACTGCATTTGCTCCTAAATTAGAGTAGTTGTGCGTACCATCAATATCTTTCATTGTAGCATCGATTTCTGCTTGGTTATATGGACTTAATCCCATTAGTTCATCAGCAATAACTGTATTTACATTTTCTACTGCTTTTAAAACACCTTTTCCTAAAAATCTATTATCCCCATCTCTTAGCTCTAAAGCTTCTCTTTTCCCAGTACTTGCTCCACTTGGAACAATAGCACTCTGTTTTGTGCCATCACTTAATACAACTGTGGCTCTTACAGTTGGGTTTCCTCTTGAATCTAATACTTCCTCAGCATATATGTTATCAATAAATACCACCTAGGTCTCCTATTATAGTTTGCATTAATTTTGGACATTATACTAAAAAGTATATTGGTAATTGCTTTTGTAAGAAGATGATAATAATGATATAGTAGGTAATTTTGTTTGTAAAATGAGATAAAATATATTTATATTTAAAAAAAGAGGATGAAAACCTCTTTTTTACTCCTCTTCTATTGTTTGCTCTTCACCTTGAATTAATTCATCATTTATACCCATTGCAGTAAGAATTTTTTGTTCAATTTCATTTGCCACATCAGAGTTGTCTTTTAAGAATGCTTTTGCGTTCTCTTTACCTTGTCCAATCTTTGAATCTTCATATGAGAACCATGCACCTGCTTTATCTACGATATCAAGTTTAACTCCATAATCGATAAGTTCACCAGTTTTAGATATACCTTCTCCAAACATAATATCAAACTCTGCTTGTTTAAATGGAGGTGCAACTTTATTTTTTACAACTTTCACTTTAACTCTATTTCCAATTGAGTTTTCACCTTGTTTTAAAGTTGCAATTCTTCTAATATCAAGTCTAACAGAAGAGTAGAATTTAAGAGCATTTCCTCCTGTTGTTGTTTCAGGGCTTCCATACCCTGTCATACCAATTTTCATTCTAATTTGGTTAATAAAAATTACAGTACAATTCATTTTGTTAAGAAGACCGGTGATTTTTCTAAGGGCTTTACTCATTAGTCTTGCTTGTACTCCAACTTGCATATCATCCATATCTCCATCAATTTCTACTTTTGGAGTAAGTGCTGCAACTGAGTCAACTATAACTAAATTAACAGCACCACTTCTAATAACTGTTTCTAAAATCTCTAAGGCTTGTTCTCCAAAGTCTGGTTGTGAAACTAATAAGTTATCAACATCTACTCCAATCTCTTTTGCATATTTTACATCAAGTGCATGTTCTGCATCAATAAAAGCACAGACACCACCTGCTTTTTGACTCTCTGCAATGGCATGGAGTGTAAGTGTTGTTTTTCCTGAAGATTCAGGTCCGTATATCTCAATAACTCTTCCTTTTGGTAGACCACCAACGCCAAGAGCAAGGTCTAAGCCTAAAGAGCCTGTAGAGATTGATTCAACAGGTTCAATCTCTTTGTCACCAAGTCTTACAAGAGTACCTTTCCCAAAAGTTTTATCAATTTGTTTGATTGCTAATTCTAATGATTTTTTTTGATTTTCATCCATATTTTTTTATCCTATGTTTTATTTATGTTGGAATTTTATCAGATTTTTTTTAAACTATTAGATAATATTACAAAATGCAATTTAATTTTGCTTTTCTTCTGTTATTTTTGAAATTTTTTCAATAGATTCAATTGTTTTAATATGAGAGTTTACTCTTTTTTTCATTGAGTATCTCTTTATATGTTTAGCTAAAATTTTCGTATATTTTTTATAATTTCTTGAACCTTTTTCAAAAGTTGCAAGTTTTTTTTGAATTTTTAGTATATTTTCTGGAAGATTATTATCTGTCATATTATGAAGCCTATTTATTATCATTATTTTATCAATTATTATATATACTCTTAAATAAAATGAAAGTTAAATAATTTATTGTATAATCAAAAACTAAAGATAAAAGGGTATTTAGATGAGAGGTATCATTTTAGCAGGAGGAAGTGGAACAAGGCTTTATCCACTTACTAGGGCGATTTCGAAACAGTTACTACCAGTATATGATAAACCAATGATATATTATCCTTTGTCTGTTTTAATGCTAGCAGGAATAAAAGATATTTTAATTATAACGACTCCATATGATATTGACAATTTTAAAAATTTATTAGGAGATGGTTCTTTATGGGGAATAAATATCTTATACAAGGAACAAGAAAAACCAAATGGAATTGCAGAGGCTTTTATTATAGGAGAAGAGTTTATTGGAAATGATAATGTTTGTTTAATTCTTGGTGATAATATATTTTATGGTCAAGGGTTTTCTCTTATGCTTAAAAATGCAGCTTTATTAGATGAAGGAGCTGTTGTTTTTGTGTATAAAGTAAAAGATCCTGAACGATTTGGAGTAGTTGAATTTGATAAAGATTTAAATGTCTTAAGTATAGAGGAAAAACCTCAAAAGCCTAAATCAAATTTTGCAGTAACGGGACTTTATTTTTATGATAATAGTGTGGTTGAAATTGCAAAAAAAATAGAGCTTGGTCATAGAGGTGAGCTTGAAATTGTCAGTATAAATGAAGAGTATTTAAGAAGAGATAAATTGAAAGTAGAACTGTTAGGTCGTGGTTTTGCATGGCTTGATGCAGGAACACATGAAAGTTTAATTGAAGCGGGACAATTTGTTCAAACTATTGAAAACAGGCAGGGTTATAAGATTGCCTGTCTTGAAGAGATAGCTTATAATAATAAATGGATAAAAAAAGAGGAAATACTTAAAATTGCAAAACCTTTATTAAAGAGTACCTATGGTAGTTATTTAATGGAGCTTGTGGAAGATGATTAATATACTATTAACTGGAACAGCTGGATTTATAGGTTCAAATTTTGTTTCATATTTTTTAGCAAAATATGAAACTTATAAGTTAATAAATCTGGATTTATTAACTTATGCAGGAAATTTACAGAATTTAAAAGAGTGTGAAGATAATCCAAGATATGAATTTATAAGAGGTGATATTTGTAATAGAGAATTAGTAGAATTTATATTTACTGAATATGATATTCAAGGGGTAATTCATTTTGCTGCTGAATCTCATGTTGATAATTCTATTAAAAATCCAGGAGTATTTGTAGAAACAAATGTAAATGGAACATTTACTTTAATTGATGTTGCGTATAAATACTGGATGGAGAAATCATTTACCTGTAAAGAGGGGTATGATAATTGTAGATTTCATCACATTTCAACCGATGAGGTATATGGAACACTAGGAGAAACAGGGCTATTTACGGAGACAACACCTTACGCTCCAAACTCTCCGTACTCAGCTTCAAAAGCTTCTTCTGATATGATTGTAAGAGCATATAATAAAACCTATGGATTAAATACGGTTATTACATATTGTTCAAATAATTATGGTCCAAAACAACATAGTGAAAAATTAATTCCAACTATTATTAGAAAAGCATTAGCTAATGAAGCTATTCCAATTTATGGAGATGGCAAAAATATTAGAGATTGGTTATATGTATTAGATCACTGTAAAGGTATTGATTTGGTATACCATGCTGGGAAAATAGGTGAAACATATAATATTGGTGGAAAAAATGAAAGAACAAATTTACAAATAGCAAATAAGATTTGTTCAATTTTAGATGAAAAAATTCCATCAAGTAATTTAGAATCATATAAAGATTTAATTACCTTTGTAGAGGATAGAGCGGGGCATGACAGAAGATATGCAATTGATGCAACAAAAATAAACAATGAGCTTGGATGGAAAGCTAATGAGAGTTTTGATAGTGGAATAATTAAAACTATTAATTGGTATTTAGGAGATTAAATGCATAATATATTTAGTTGTATTGACGAGTATTACTCTTCTAAAGTTAAACAGTATGGTCCTACTCCTAAGGGTGTAGATTGGAATGGAGCACAGAGTCAATTAATAAGATTTAAACAAATATCAAAGATAATTAATAACTCTCCTTTTTCTCTATCTGATTTGGGGTGTGGATATGCGGGATATTATGACTATTTAAATAAAAATTTTAAAGAGTTTACTTATTATGGGTATGATTTATCATCAGAAATGATTGAGAATGCACAAAAGTTGTATGGAAATAATATTAATATAAATCTGTTTAAAATAGATAAAAGTAGAGAAATAGAAAAAACTGATTATGTAGTAGCAAGTGGAATATTTAGTGTAAAAATGAATTTTGAAGAAGAGAAGTGGTTAGAGTATATTTTAGAAACTATAACTCTTATGAATAGAAGTGCCATAAAAGGTTTTTCATTTAATATGCTTACAAAATATTCTGATAAAGAGTATATGAAGGAAAATTTATATTATGCAGATCCTTTATATTTTTTTGATTACTGTAAAAAAAAGTTTTCTAAGAATGTATCATTATTGCATGATTATGATTTATATGAATTTACAATTTTAGTTAGAAAGGAATAGTATGGAAAAGGTAATAATTTTTGGCACAGGAGATATTTCTGAAATTGCTCATTTATATTTAACTGAAAGTAAAATTTTTGAAGTAGTAGCTTTTACTGAGGATAAGGAGTATTTAACTAAAACTAAGTTTAAAGATTTGCCTGTTATAGCATTTGAAGATATTGAAAAAGAGTATAATCCATCATCTTACAAGATGTTTATTCCTTTAAGTTATTCAAAAGTAAATAAATTTAGAGAAGAGAAGTTTAATGAAGCTAAAAATAAAGGTTTTTCTTTTATATCTTATATAAGTCCAAACTCTTATGTTCATGAAAATGTACAAATAGGTGAAAATTGTTTTATCTTTGAAGATAATACTATTCAACCATTTGTTAAGATAAGGGATAATTGTATCTTATGGAGTGGGAATCATATAGGGCATCATTCTATTATACATGATAACTGTTTTATTGCATCGCATGTTGTGATTTCTGGAGGATGTGAAATTGGGAAAAATACTTTTATTGGGGTAAATGCTACTTTAAGAGATCATATCAAAATAGGTCAATCAAATGTTATTGGGGCGGGAGCATTAATCTTATCTGATACGAAAGATGATAGTGTATTTATATCATCAGGAACTGAAGTTTCAAAAGTACCTAGTTCAAGATTAAGAAAAATATAAAATAGATTATAAGAAGTGTTGTAACACTCTTAATAAAGATGGGTTTAAACTATATTTTTATTAGTACAAATATAATATTTTCTTTAACTTACTTTCATAATGGTTTTAAATTATTAAGTTTCAAATTAGGTAGAATATATATTTGTGAAAAGCAAAATAGAAGAGAAGATATATGATAATATAATTTTGGATTAAAAAATGAAGTGGAAGAAATTAGGAAAAATTTATAATTGTGAATCAATAGATAGCTATTTATATTCTCATGCCGCAAATCCTGTAGCTTACTATTTAAAAGATGATATATATAGAGTCTTTTTTAGTGGAAGGAATAAGGATAATAGATCTTCTGTAGGATATGTTGATATTGATATTATAAAAAGAGAAGTTGTTAATAAATGTAAAAAATCTATTTTCCATTTTGGAGAAGAGAATAGTTTCTATTCCCATGGAGTAAGTATTGGAAATTTTTATAATATTTCAGGCAATACATATATTTTATTTATGGCTTGGCAAATAAGAGAGAACTCTCATTGGAGAGGAGATATTGGAAGATTAAAAATAAATAAACACTTAGACAAACTAACTTTAACTCCTTCTTCTGTTTATCTAGGAATAGATGAAGAAGATAGCATAAGTCTATCATACCCTTATGTGATGTATGATGAAGGTATCTATAAGATGTGGTACGGTTCAACTATAAATTGGAATAGTCAAAATGGTGAAATGATTCATGTTATAAAATATGCAACTTCTAAGGATGGTGAAAAATGGCAAAAAGAAGGTTTATCAATTCCTTTTGAGTTGGGTAAAGCACAAGCCTTTTCCAAACCTAGTATTTTAAAAGATAAGCAAGGATATCATATGTGGTTTTCTTATCGTTCAGGTGATGGGACACCTTATAGAATAGGGTATGCACATAGTAAAGATGGTATTACATGGTGTCGAAAAAAATCAGGTATAGATGTGAGCTCTTATGGTTGGGATAGTGAGATGATTTGTTATCCTTATGTGTTTAAACATAAAGATAAGAAATATATGCTTTATAATGGAAATAACTATGGTAAAGAAGGATTTGGTTTAGCAATTGGAGAAGATAAATGAAAAAAGTTGCGGTTTTGCAATCAAACTATATTCCATGGAAAGGTTATTTTGATTTAATAAATATGGTAGATGAGTTTATTCTTTTTGATGATGTTCAATATACAAAAAGAGATTGGCGAAATAGAAATAGAATAAAGACTTTACAAGGTTTAAAATGGCTTACTATTCCTGTTGATGTAAAAGGAAAGTATCTACAAAAAATAAATGAGGTAAAGGTTTCAGATACAAAATGGGTACAGAACCATTGGCAACAAATTGTACGAAATTATTCTAAAGCTAGGTGCTTTAAAGAGTATGATGTTTTTTTTGAGGAATTATATTCTACATGTGATAATGAATATTTAAGTGAGATAAACTATAAATTTATTCAGTTAATCTGTAAAATATTAAATATTAATACAAAAATAAGATTTTCAAGTGAGTTTATTTTAGAAGAAGGCAGAACAAATAAGCTTTTACAAATTTGTAAACAGTGTAATGCTGAGGTTTATTTAAGTGGACCTTCTGCAAAAAGCTACTTTGATATAGAGTTAGCAAGAAAAGAGAATATAAAAATTGAATGGATGGATTATAATGGGTATGGAGAGTATCAACAACTATATTCACCATTTGAACATGGAGTAACTATATTAGATTTGATTTTTAATATGGGAGCAGAATCTACTAAATATATGAAGAGTTTTAATGATACATTTTAATAAACCTTTACTATGTGGAAATGAAGAAAAATATGTTTTAAAAGCACTAAGAAGTAATAAAATTTCTGGTGATGGTTTTTTTACAAAAAAATGTGAAAAGTGGTTTGAAAATAAGTTAAATTGTAAAAAAGCTCTTTTAACTACATCATGTACTCATGCATTGGAGATGGCTGCAATTTTATTAGAGATTAAAGAGGGTGATGAGGTTATTATGCCTTCATATACTTTTGTTTCAACTGCAAATGCATTCGTTTTAAGAGGTGCAAAAATTATATTTGTAGATATAAATCCTGATACAATGAATATTGATGAAAGTAAAATACAGAGTGCTATTTCTGAAAAAACAAAAGTAATAGTACCTGTACATTATGCAGGAGTTCCTTGTGAAATGGATACTATTATGAAAATAGCAGAAAAGTATAGTTTATTTGTAGTTGAAGATGCGGCACAAGCAATGATGAGTAAATATAAAAGTAGAGATCTTGGAACAATTGGACATTTAGGAACTTATAGTTTTCATGAAACAAAGAACTATACTAGTGCAGGAGAGGGAGGACTTCTAATTATAAATGATGATAAATTAAGACAAAGAGCAGAAATAATTAGAGAGAAAGGGACTAATAGAGCAAGATTTTTTAGGGGAGAAGTAGATAAGTATTCTTGGGTTGATATGGGAAGTAGTTATCTTATAAGTGATGTAAGTGCAGCTTATTTATGGGGACAATTAAAAAAAGCAGTAGAGATTAATTCAAAAAGATTGAAGATTTGGCACAGATATTATAAAAAACTTAAAGCTCTTGAAAAAAAATCTTTTCTTAGATTACCAAAGATTGACTCAAAAATAAAACATAATGGGCATATCTTTTATATAAAGGTTAAGAATGTTGAAGAAAGAGAAAAACTGATAGAATATCTGAAAAGAAATAAGATAAATGCTACATTTCATTATGTACCTTTACACTCTTCTTTTGCTGGGCTAAAATATGGTAAGTTTGTGGGAGAAGATAAGTTTACAACAAAACAGAGTGAAGTATTAATAAGACTACCATTATATAATAGTCTTAAGAAAAGTGAACAAAGTTATATTATCAATAAAATAGAAAATTTTTATAAAAGGGAGATTGATGACGGAAGTAGATGAATTAAAATTATTATTAAAAGAGTTATCAAAGAAAGATATAGGTTTATTTATCTCTGCATTAAAAGATTGTCTTCAACAAGGTTATTTAAATGTTTTTCCTGAAATTTGTAAAAAAACTTTTGAAAAAAAATTAGTAATAGAAGATTATGAAGAGTATATTTTAAATAAAGATGAGTTGATTGAAGATAGATATGCTAAATATTGGCGTATGATGTTTGAATTAAATAAAAAAGATTTTGATAAAACTGGAAAGACTGCAAAAATATATAAAAGTTTGTTAGATGAGACATTAGATAGATTTTTAATTAAAACTAAAAATGAAAAAAAAGTAGATAAAAAAAGATGTTATATATTTTCAAATCAATATTTACTAGGTCGGAATCATTCTCCAACACTTATTATTGATAAAGTAAAAGAAGAATTAATCAATTATATGGATGAAATTTTTATAATCTCAACAACACCTTACCCATATCCATATCCAGATAATTATTTTGAGGCTTATACTCTTTCAGGAGTAGAAGAAAATACAATATATAATTTGTCTGAAAAAATAAAGCTTGTTGAGTTTAGAGGTTATTTAACGGAGTCAATGTATTTTGAATTTATAAAAAATGAAAATTTGACAAATGAAGATATTTTTCTTTTAGTGGGACATTCCTCTTTACACTTTGATTTATTACCTTTTGGAAAAAAAGTTGTAATTCCAACAGGATTTTTAAATGCAACTTGGTCAACTTCTTCTCATATTGTAATCTCTGGAGATAAAGAGTATAGAAATATTCTTGGGAAAAAAATGAATATTATTAAGTCAAGTACCGATTTTACATCTTCAGTAGGTAAAGAGTCCTCTCCAAAAGAGATAAATGATGATGAACCTATTTATATTGCAATAGTTGGGAATAGATTGTCTTCAGAAATTGATGATGCTTTTTTTAAAGAATTAATATATTTAAAAAAAAAGAAAAGGAATATAGTATTTGTATTTATAGGTAGGATTTTAAATAGTAAAATTCCAAATGAATTATTATCTTCAATACAATATATTGAGTATGAAAATGATTTGTTTACTCTATTTTCTCAAAAAATTCACTTTTATCTTAATCCAGACAGATTAGGAGGAGGGCAAACCACTGTGATTGCAATAAATGCTGCCATTCCTGTATTAACACTTCCTAGAGGAGATGCCTTTAAGGCATTACATGAAAAGTATTATATTAATAATTTTAGAGAAATAATAGATTTTATAAATGATTATATAAATAATAATAGATTTAAAGAAAAAATTGATAAGTTTAATAAAGAGATACAGAAGTCCAATAAATCAAATTTTGAAAAATCTATACAAGAGATTATTGCAGTAAAAGGATAGCCCTATGTTTGATAATAAAAATATTTTAATAACTGGTGGAACAGGAAGCTTTGGAAAAAAATATACCAATATTTTATTGAAAAATTATAAACCAAATAAAATTATAATTTATTCAAGGGATGAATTAAAACAGTATGAGATGGCTCAAGAGTTTGATGCTCCTTGTATGAGATATTTTATTGGTGATGTAAGAGATGCTCAAAGATTAAAAAAAGCTATGAAAGATGTTGATTATGTTATACATGCTGCAGCTTTAAAACATGTTCCAATTGCAGAGTATAATCCAATGGAGTGTATAAAAACTAATATAAATGGCGCTCAAAATGTTATTGATGCTGCAATTGAGAATAGAGTTAAGAAAATTATTGCATTGTCAACAGATAAAGCAGCAAATCCAGTTAATCTTTATGGTGCTACTAAATTAGCCTCTGATAAACTTTTTGTTGCTGCAAATAATCTTGTTGGGAATCAAGATACAAGTTTTTCTGTTGTAAGATATGGGAATGTTATAGGAAGTCGTGGCTCGGTAGTTCCTTTTTTTAAAAAATTGATAAAAGAGGGAGCAACTTCTTTACCAATTACTGATGAAAGAATGACAAGGTTTATGATTACATTGGAAGATGGAGTTAATTTTGTATTAAAAAACTTTGAAAGAATGCAAGGTGGTGAGATTTTTATTCCAAAAATTCCATCGATGAAAATGACAGAGTTAGCAAAAGCATTAGCTCCTAACTTACCCCATGAAATAATCGGGATAAGACCTGGTGAAAAACTTCATGAAATTATGTGTCCAAGTGATGATTCTCACTTAACTTATGAGTTTGATGATCATTATGTAATTGCTCCAACTATTAAATTTTCATCTTTTAGAAAGTTTGATGAAAATCTTTTAGGAGAAAAGGCAGTTCAAGTAGAACAAGGCTTTGAATACAATTCAGGCAATAATGATACTTGGTTAAGTCATGAAGAGTTTCTATATTTAGCAAAAGAGTACTAATGAATTTTATACCTTATGGAAAACAGTCTATTTCTGATGAGGATATTCAAGAAGTAGTAAATATTTTAAAATCTGATTATTTAACAACGGGACCTAAGATAGAAGAGTTTGAAAATGCTATTTCTTCATATGTAGAATCTAAATACTGTGTTGTAGTTTCAAATGGTACAGCAGCATTGCATTTGGCTTCATTGGTTTTATTAAATGAAGGTGATAAAGTCTTAACTACTCCAAACTCTTTTTTAGCAACTTCTAATTCTATACTTTATGTAAAAGGGAAACCAATCTTTGTAGATATATGTGAAGATGGAAATATAGATTTAGATCTTTGTGAAGAGATGTTAAAAAAAGATTCATCAATAAAAGCAATTTATGTTGTTCATTTCTCTGGAAATCCAATAAATCAAAAGAGATTAAGATATTTAAAAGATACTTATAATATAAAAATTTTAGAAGATTGTGCCCATTCAATAGGTGCAATACAAAATGGTATAAAAGCAGGTTCGTGTAAAAGCTCATCAATGTCTATTTTATCTTTTCATCCTGTTAAACATATAACAACAGGTGAAGGTGGGGCAATAACAACTAATTGTATAAAGTATTATGAAAGACTATTAAAACTTAGAAATCATGGAATGCAAGCAAATCAAGAAGTTGCACCATGGCATTATGATATGAATGAGTTAGGATTTAATTATAGACTTAGTGATATTGCTTGTGCATTAGGAATATCCCAATTAAAAAGGCTTGATAAGTTTATTCAAAGAAGAAGAGACTTAGCTAAAAAGTATGATAAGTATTTTGAAAATATAAATCTAATAGAGCCTTTATATAATTATTGTGAAGAGTCAGCTTATCATTTATATGTGGTAAAAATTGATTTTAAGAGCCTTAAGATGTCTAAAAAAGAGTTTGTATTAAAAATGAGAGAAAAAGGTATTGGCTTACAGTATCACTATATTCCAATAAATAAACAGCCTTTTTACAAAAGTTTGGGTTATGGAGATGAAAAACTTCCTAAAATGTATGAGTATTATGAGATGGCTATTTCTTTACCATTATATCCAAAGTTAAGTACTAAGGAACAAGAGTATGTGGTAAACTCTATAAAAGAGATATTAGATGTCTAATTCAATTGCAATTATCCCTGCTAGGGGTGGAAGTAAAAGAATACCTAGGAAAAATATAAAAGAGTTTCATGGAAAGCCTTTAATCTCTTATTCAATTCAAACAGCACTAAAATCAAAACTTTTTTCAAAAGTAGTTGTAAGTACAGATGATGAAGAGATTGCAAAAATTGCAGAAAAATATGGAGCTGAAGTACCTTTTATTAGACCAAAGGAGTTAAGTGATGATTTTGCTACTACAAGTGAAGTTGTAAAACATGCAGTTAAGTTTTTAGAAGAAAAAGATAAGAGATATGAATATGTATGTACAATATATGCGACGGCACCTTTTTTAGAAGAGAAGTATCTAATAAAAGGGTATGAAGAATTAAAAAATTCAGATGCAAAACTTGCTTTTTCGGTTACTTCTATGCCTTTTCCTATTCAAAGAACTTTCAAGATTGATGAAAAAAATCGATGTAAAATGTTTTGGCCTGAGTATTTTTATAAAAGAAGTCAAGACTTAGAAGAAGCTTACCAAGATGCTGGACAGTTTTACTGGGATAAAACAGCACTTTTTTCAGATGAAGTTGTTTTTGGTAAAGATAGTATCCCTATTGTTCTTCCTAGATATTTAGTCCAAGATATAGATACTTTAGAAGACTGGAAAAGAGCAGAAATTATGTATGAAGTGATTAAAAAGAGTAGCTCATGAATATTTTAATAAGAACTAACTCTTCTTATAAAATAGGTTTAGGTCATCTAATGAGAACTCTTGTTCTTGCAAAAAGATATAAAGATTCAAATATAATTTTTGCATGTGAAAATTTAGAAGGAAACTTTAATCATAAGGTAGTAGAGGAAGGTTTCTATTTAGTTAATATTAAATCAAATAGTAGTGATGAACTTATCTCTTTAATTAAAGACTATTCAACTGATTTATTAGTAGTTGATAGTTATGATATTAATTATAACTTCGAAAAAAAAATTAAACAGAGTACTAAGGTAAAAGTTTTATCTTTTGATGACACTTATGAAAGGCACTACTGCGATATATTACTAAATACAAGTATAAGTGCAAATAAAAAAAAGTATAAAGATTTAGTTCCATCACATTGTGAGGTTTTAACAGGATTAAAGTACTCTTTAGTAAGAGATGAATTTTTATATCTGAAACAAAGAAAAAAGTATTTTTATAAGCCAAAGAGAGTTTTTTTAGCAATGGGCGGAGCAGATCATACTAATTTAAATATTAAAATATTAGAAGTGCTAAAAGAGATGAAAATCTTCGAAGTACATGTTGTTACAACCACATCAAATAATAGTTTAAAAACATTAGAACGCTATTTTTATAAAAATAAATTTGTGAAACTATATGTAAACTCAAATAAAATTGCAGAAATTATGAATTTATGTGATTTTGCTATAATAACACCAAGTGTTACAATATCTGAGGTATTAAGTTTAAATATGCCTTTTATAGCTATAAAAACAGCATTGAATCAAAATAGTATTAGTAAGTTTTTAGTAAGAAATAGATTTTTTGTATTAGATAAGTTTAATAAAAAGATTTTAAAAAATAAGTTAATAAAGATGCAGAAGAAGAAACATTATATTAATATTTATAATAAGATTAAAAGATTAAATAGTGTTAAATAAAGATATTATCCTAATTAATTTTATTGATTTATCAATGGAAGAAAAGAGAATGATTCTATCTTGGAGAAATAATAAGCTTATTAGAGAATGGATGTATAATCAAGAAGAGATAAGCTTAGAAGAGCATTTAAAGTTTATCGAATCCTTAAAAATAGATGATACAAAACTATATTTTTTAGTAAAAAAAGAGAGTGAGTATTTAGGAGTAATTGATTTTACAGATATAAAAAAAGATTCAGTTCATATGGGACTTTATATAAAACCACAATTAAAAGGCTATGGAAGGCTTTTTATGGAAATAATTATCTATTATAGTTTTAAGATTTTAAAGGTAAAAAAGATTATTGCTGAGGTTTTTAGTAGGAATTTAAAAGCATATATTTTATATAAAGAGTTTAATTTTGAAGAGTTTGGTATAAAAAAGTTAAGAGATGAAGAGATAAAATGTTTGGAGTTAATTTATGAAAATAGCTAATTTTGACTTAGAAAAAGATGGTACTTTTATAATTGCAGAATTAAGTGCAAATCATAATGGTTCATTACAAAATGCTTTAGATAGTATAAAAGCAGCAAAACAGATTGGTGCAAATGCAGTTAAACTTCAAACTTATACAGCAGATACAATTACTTTAGATTGTAAGAATAGTGATTTTAAAATTTCTCAAGGGACATTATGGGATGGAAAATATTTATATGACTTATATAAAGAAGCTTACACTCCATGGGAATGGCATAAGCAACTATTTGATTATGCAAAAGAGCTTGGTATTATAATTTTTTCTTCACCTTTTGATAAAAGTGCAGTAGATTTATTAGAGAGTTTAAACGCACCAGCATATAAAATAGCTTCTTTTGAAATAACTGATTATGAGTTGATAGAGTATACAGCAAAAAAGATGAAACCCATGATAATTTCTACAGGCATTGCTTCAATTGATGAGATTCAAGATGCAGTTGATATTTGTAGAAGTGTAGGAAACAATGATATTGTTTTATTAAAATGTACAAGTGCATATCCAGCACCTCTTGAAGAAGCTAATTTATTAACCATTCCTAATTTAGCTCAAACATTTGGAGTAACTGCTGGTTTTTCAGATCATACTCTTGGTTTAACGGCTCCAATTGTTGCAATAACCCTAGGTGCAAAAGTATTAGAAAAGCATTTTATTTTAGATAAGTCTATTGGTGGACCTGATTGTGAATTTTCAATGGAAAAAGAGGAGTTTGAACAGCTTATTAAAGAGGTTCGAAATACAGAAAAACTTTTAGGAAAAGTTGACTATACATTAACTCAAAAAAGAAAAAAAAGTAGAAAGTTTTCAAGGAGCTTATACTCTTGCAAAGAGATAAAAAAAGGAGAGTTTTTTACAAGAGAGAATATAAAAAGTGTACGACCAGGATATGGTTTACATCCAAAATATTTAGATGAGATATTGGGTAAAAAAGCAAATAAGAATATTGAATTTGGAAAAGCAATATCTTTAAGTGATTTTGAATAAAGGCGGTAAATGAAAATAGAAGAAATTCAAGAAAAAGCGATTAATACATATAATAAAAATCTAGAGTTTTTAAAAAAAAATAATATAGAACTTTTTGAAAAAGTTAAACTTTTTGAAGAAGCAATCTCTTTAAATCACTTAAAACCAAGATATATTTTAGAGTACAAAGAAGAGTGTTATTTTGATGTTTTTGATAATCAAACACAAAGTTGGATTTATGGAACAAATTCACAAGAGTTTTCTACATCTATTGTAAAAGATATTAATAAAGAAGCAAAAAAGCATAGCTTTAAGACTTTTTATGAGTATAGATATGATAACGAAGTAGTAGAGAATGCAAAAAGGGCTTCAATCTTATCTCAGTCAGTGTTAAGTATATCCCCTATTGTTTCATATACTCAAAATAATCTTGATGAGAAACAGGAGATGAAAAATATTTTTAAATATTTTGTTTTTGGTATTGGTTTAGGTTTACATATTCCCAAGATACATGAAAAAATAAAAGCAAAGGTTTATCTTTTAGTAGAACCATCTTTAGAACTTTTTAGGCTCTCTTTATTTGTTACAGATTATAGTCAGATAGATAGTGCAAAAGTTCATTTTGCAGTTGCAATGAATGAAAATGAGTTTAAAGATTTAGTTTATGTTCTTTCAGAGCAAACATTTATGTTTGATTATTATATTAAGTTTTTTATGTTTTCTATAAATTGTGACTCATATATTAATATAATACAAAATCATTTAGTATCTCAATCTCATCTGCTTTACTCTTTTGATAGACAATTAGAGAGTTTAAAAAGAACATATGAGTATTTTTATGATAATTTCTCTTATATAGATATTTCAACTAAAAAAGAGTTTTTAAATAAACCTGTTCTTGTTTTAGCGATGGGTCCATCTTTGCAAAAGAGTATAGAGTTTGTTAAAAAAAATAAAGATAAATTTATCATTATTGCTATATATGCAACTATGCCTTTACTTGAAGAGCATGGTATAAAACCAGATATTATAACACAGTTTGACCAACAAGAAAAGGTGGTATTAAGTACATTAGAAAAAGTAAATGATATAGAATTTTTTTCTAATAGTTTATTTTTATTTGCTTCACATATAAATGAGAAATTAATGAAAAGTTTCCCAAAAGAGAATATTTATGTGTATCAGGCACTATTTGAAGCTAAAAAAGAGTTTGGAACAATCACTGCTCCTTCTATTGGAGAGATAACTTATGCTTTATCTTTATTATTTGGTGCTAAACAAATTTATCTTTTAGGTTTAGATTTAGCACTTGGAGATGATGGGAGTTCTCATAGTGGTGAACATGATGGTGCAAAGGCATATGAAGAGGTTGAAGAGAAGTCAAATCAAAATTTTAGTTTTAAGAAAAATATTATTAAAATAAAAGGAAATTTTAGAGAAGTAGTTGATACTTTACCAGTTTTTAAAAGCTCAATTGGACAAATGAATATATTCTCTAGATTACATAAAAGATTTGGTGTAGAAGTTTATAATTTATCTGATGGAGCATATTTTGATAGTACTATTACACAAAAAATAGAGGAGATAGAAGAGAGTAAGTTAATAACATTTGATAAAACTAAAGAGCTTAATTTTATTAAAAATAGTTTTGATGAGTGTTCAATTAAAGGTGTAAGTCAGAAGGATGAAATATTTTTTAAACAGAAATATCTAGATGCACAAACACTTTTGGAGATATTAGATTCTTTTAATAGAAGAAAGTATTCTAAGTTTTTAGATTATATAAATGGACTCTTTAAGCTATATGAAGATTTAATTTATAGTGATTTACAATGTAAAGACTTACAAGAGATTTTATCAAACTTTTATAGATATACATTACCTCCAATCTTCTACTTAGCTAATATGAAAACGCTTGATAATCCTAAAAGACATATAAAACAATCGAATAAAGTTTTATATATGCAAACGAAAAAAATTTTTGATGAATATTTTAAGATAGTAGGGAAATAAAAAATAGTAGAGGTTAAACCTCTACTATAAATCAGTATACTAATTACTATTGAAGTAATCTTAATACGTTTTGTTGAACAGCGTTCGCTTGAGAAATAGCATAAGAACCTGCTTGAGAGATAATGTTTTGTTTGTTGAAGTTTGCACTTTCAGCAGCATAATCAACATCTCTAATAATAGATTCAGCAGCTTTAACGTTTGTTGACTGAGTCATTAAGTTTCTAACCGCAGATTCAACTTGGTTTTGAGTCGAACCGATATCCCCTCTGTATGCATTTAGTTGAGTAATTGCATTATCAACTACACCTTGGAATTTATCAGCTTGAGCTTTACTTAATTCACCTGAACCTAAAGCAGCTAAAGATGATAAAGTATCTCCACCTATTATAGTACCAGCACCTGTAATAGTAAGTTCAGCATTTGTATCATTTACTAAGTTTGTAACTCTAACTGTTCCACCATTATTATCAATTGAGATTGCACCAGAAGCAGAACCAGAAGTGGTAAGAGTCATCTTAGCAACATTAGTAGTTCCTAAATCAAGACTATTTCCAGCTGTTAATGTATAAGTATCACCAGATTTACTAAAACCTGAAGCTTGACCAGCAAGGATGTCTAATAATGCAGCAGTTTCAGCATCTGTATTTGTGATTGTAACATCTTCACTAATAGCAGAAATAGTACCTATTTCACCAGAAAGTTTAATAGTTTCTTTCCCAGAAGCAGCTGTACCACTAGCTTTAAATGTTATTGCATCATCAGAAGATAACTCCATAGTTGCACCACTTGCAATGTTAGTACCATTAGCAATAGTATCTTCACCACCACCTAATCCAACAGTGTTAGATTGAATAGCAGTATTTGTAATAATATCATTTTTACTTTCCCCAATTTGGAAAAATAAAGAAGCAGAAGATGAAGTATCATCAGCCGCAGCTTGAAGTAAAACGTTACCGTTATAGTTAGTTTGTTCAGAAATATTATCTAACTGTTCTAATAGTTTTACAATATCTTTTCTAATAGACTCTCTACCATCAGTAGATGTAGTATCTGTATTAGCTTGAATTAGTTTAGCTTTAACAGTATCAAGAATATTTGATTGTTCAGCCATTGATTTATCAGCAATTTGAAGTAAAGTAATAGCTGAATTACCATTTGATACACCTTGGTTTAATGAAGTGGCTTGAGTCCTAAGTTTATCAGCAATTGCTAAACCAGAAGCATCATCAGAAGCCTTATTGATTCTAAGACCAGAAGATAACTTCTCTAACGAAGCTTTAATAGCATTATTTGTGTTTACTGCAGATTCTTGAGCAGTAATCGATGAAACGTTTGTATTAATTCTCATAATAGATCCTTTCTTTATTATGACACATTGTAAAACGATTAAGTTTTACAGCCTAAAACATTCTTGGTTCAACAAGCATGAAGTAAAAAATACTTCTCGGAAGCCATTGCTCCCTAAAGTTATAATAGAATTATTACACACCAATTCTTAAAGTTAGATTAAATTGAAAAAAAGAAGTAAAAAAAAACCCAAGTTGAAAAACTTGAGTTTAAAATATTAAAAAGTGTTATTGAAGTAATCTTAATACGTTTTGTTGTACTTGATTTGCTTGAGAAATAGCATAAGAACCTGCTTGAGAGATAATGTTTTGTTTGTTGAAGT
>CAYZST010000007.1:68503-118125 GCA_964480765.1 uncultured Arcobacter sp.
GTTTACTGCAGATTCTTGAGCAGTAATCGATGAAACGTTTGTATTAATTCTCATACTTAACACCTTTTATAGATTATATATCATTAATAATATCTAAGCGAGCTTTAAACTTTGTTTAAAATAACACCAGACTCAATATGATTTGTATAAGAAAACTGATCAAAAAGAGCAAAATTTTCTATTTTATGTGTCTTAGTCAATTCACATAAATCTCGATGTAGTGTTTCAGGATTACATGAGATATAAATTATTTTTTCAAAATCCTTTACAATACCTCTTGTTGTATCATCTAATCCAGCTCTTGGAGGATCAACAAAAATAGTTTTAAAATTATATGATTTTATATCAATATTTTCGAGTCTTTTAAATAATCTTTTTTCATTTAAAGCTTCTACAAACTCTTCTGCACTCATTCTAACAAAATCAATATTCTCAATATTATTTAAGTGACAATTCTTAAGTGCAGAGTTAATAGAAGTTTTTGAAATCTCTGTTGCTAGGACCTTGTTAAACTTTTTACTTAATGGTATTGTAAAATTGCCACCACCACAATATAGCTCACATAAATCACTATTACTCTTTTCAAGATGATTTAATACCCACTGAATCATTTGAATATTTACTTTTGTATTTGGTTGAGTAAATCCACCCTCTTTATATTGAAATTTATAATCTTCTCCATTTATATTTAGAGTTTCATTTATAAAATCCTCTTTTAATATAAGCTTTTGTTTTCTACTTCTTCCTATAATTTTAATATTAAGTTCATTTTGAATTTTTTTTGCTTTTTCTTCCCAAACTTCATCAAGTTTTCTATGGTAGATAATAGTTACAAGCATATCATTTGTTGTAGAACTTAAAAATTCAACAGCATATAGCTTAAATCTCAAATCTTTATCATTTTGAAGTTTTTTTAGTATCTTGGGCATTAATTCTTGAATTTGTAAACTTACAATTTGACAGGATTCTATTTTAAGAGGTTTTTTATCAAAGCTTGTCATAGCGTAAGAGATTGTTGGATTATCCTCTTTATCAAAGTTTTTCCAAATTCTAAACTCTGCTCGAAATCTAAAGTTTTGTTCTTCACTTTTTATTACATCAAACTCAATTTTTGTAAAGTTTGAGAATTTTTCTTTGTGTTTTTGTAGTTTAAGTTCTAATTGTTCTTCATATGTTTTATCATATAAAACACAACTTCCACATTTTCCAAAATATTCACAATTCATTATTTTCCTTTAATCAATCCCCAATTTAAAGGGGAGTCCAACAATACTCTTCTTTTTTAAAATTTTATTTAAAAGGTAAAACTTTTAGAAGTATAATTAAGTTACACTAAATATGTTTATTATTTAACCTAATATTATATTCAATTTACTATAATATGCCTATGAAAGATAATTGGCAACAAGAACTGCAAAAGTTATTAAAGTGTGATTTGAAATCTCTTTATCCTCTTGCAAGAAGTATGAATAGAAAATTAAAGTTCTTTGTAGGACCTACAAACTCGGGAAAAACTTACGATGCAATGAGAGAGTTGAAGAGTGCAAATAGTGGTCTTTATTTAGCTCCTCTTAGATTATTAGCTCTTGAAGGATATGAAGAGTTAAAAGAATCAAATATTGAAGTGAGTTTGATTACTGGTGAAGAACAGATGATAAATGAAGAAGCTGCTCATGTTTGCTCAACAATTGAGATGTTTGATTTTAATCTTGATGTTGATGTTGCAATTATTGATGAAGTGCAGATGCTTGACGATATTGATAGAGGTTGGGCTTGGGTTAATGCAATTATTGGTTGTCCTGCAAAAAAAGTGATTATGACAGGGAGTGTTAATGCTTTAGGAGCTGTGAAAAAAATAGCTTCTTATCTTGGAGAAGAGCTTGAAATTGTAAGATATCAAAGGAAAACACCTTTAAAAGTAATGGCTAGACATGTTAGCTTGGAAAATCTTGAACCAGCTACTGCATTAATTGCATTTTCAAGAAGTGATGTTTTAAAATTAAAGCAAAGATTACAAAAAAAATATAGAGTTTCAATAATTTATGGAAATCTCTCTCCAGAAGTTAGACGTGATGAAGCAAGAAAATTTAGAGAGAAAAAAAGCGAAATTTTAATTGCAACAGATGCTATTGCAATGGGACTTAATCTTCCAATTAAGAATATTCTTTTTACATCAGATACAAAGTTTGATGGAGTAGCTAGAAGAAAAATTAGTGTAAATGAGATTGTGCAAATTGCAGGTCGTGCGGGAAGATATAAACTTTTTGATGTGGGTTATTTAGGAGCAACAAGAAAAGATGTTTTAGCTTATATAAAAGAGGAGTTTAAACAGCCTATAAAAACTATAAAACAACCTTTTTGTGTAAAGATAAATAATGAACAACTTGAAGCTTTAGCAAGTCATATAAAAACAAACTCTCTAACAAGAGTATTAAAATATTTTAAAGATAATATGAGTTTTGATGGTCCTTTTATTGCAGCGAATATCTCTTCTATGATTGAAGCAGCTAAAATTGTTGATAAAAGAGAAAAATTGGGTTTAGAGGAAAAATATCTTTTAGCACAAGCACCTATTACTACAAAGTCAACTATCATTTTACAAGCATATGAAGCCTATGTTGCAGCTGTTTTAAAAAATAGAGTTTGTAGATATAAACCCTCCATTACTTTACCTAAAAAAGCGGTTACTCAAAAAGATTTGCTTCTTGTTGAAGATGAAGTAAAAAAGATATCTTTATATCTTTGGTTATCTTATAAGTTTCCTAAGCTTTTCCCAGATTATGATAAGGCTATTATATTAAGAGATAGTTTTAACTCTTTTATTGAAAACTCTTTAAAATTAAATCTTAGGTTGAAAGAGTCAAATAAAAGAAGAGGATAATTAATAATCTTTTGGTATAATCAATAATTTATGAAAATTAAAGAGGTAATACTCATATGTTAGGTATGTTCAAAGGCGATAGCTCCGAGGCGTTACATAAAGAGTTATTAAAAAACTACGTTGACGAAAAAAAGATTCAGCAGTTAATAGATAGTGGAGTAAATATTAATAGAAGAGATGCAAAAGGTAGAACTCTACTATTTGAACTATCAGCTAAAAGAAGAATTGAAGCAATTAAAATTTTAATAAAAAATGGTATAGATATTAATGCTGAGGATAACTACGGTAAAACAGTTTTAAGTGAAGCTGCTGATAAAATGGATGGAATGATGATAAGATTCCTTCTTGAAAATGGGGCTTCGGTAAATCATATTAATTCTTCAGGAAGAACAGTTTTACAAGATGCAGCATTAGAAGAAAATGAAAAAGTTTTTAATATCCTTATAAATCAGAATCCAGATTTAAATATAAAAGATCATTATGGAAGAACTGTACTTTTTGATGCAGTAGATGGTGGAAATCTTGAAATTATTAGAGAAGTTGTAAATAATATTGATGATATAAATATTACTGATAATAATGGCCAAACGGTGCTTTTTTACTCTGTTCTAAAAGAGGATGACTCAATTACAAAATTTTTAATTGCAAATGGAGCAGATGCTAATATTTTGGATAAAAAAAGACAAAGTGCTCTTTTTAATGCTGTAATATTAGGAGCTCAAAACTTATCCACTATAGATTTACTTTTAAAAAATGGTGCTAAGCTTAATATTAAAGATTATGCAGATAAAACTCTGCTTGATGAAATTTTAAAAATTTTAGCTATTTCGAAGGATGAGGAGAATAGCGAAAAAAAAGTTGAAGATAAATATAGGCTTGTTAATGAAGATAGAAACTATATTAAATTAACTGGGATTTTAATTGATCATGGTTTAGCAATTGATAGAACAGACTCTTTAGGGAAAACAGTTCTTTATAAAGAAGTAGAGAGAAAAAATTATGATACAATTGATTTTCTAATTGCTTCGGGTGCGGATATAAATGTCCAAGATAATGAGGGAAGAACAGTTTTATTTGATGCTGTTCTAAGAGGTCCTTCAAATATGGCTATGATTGATTATTTAATCTCAAAGGGTGTAGATATTGACCATAGAGATTATCATGAAAATACAGTAATAGATGATTTAGTCCAAGCAGTTCTTATAACTAAGAATCATAAAAGACCTACTTCTAAAAGGTTTTTAGATATTTCAGACAATGAGGACTATTTTGTTTTAATTAAAAAAATGCTTCTTTTTAAACCAAGAATTAATCTTCCTAAGTCAGATGGAAGAACTGTAATCTTTGATTTAGTTATTGAAAACAATCTTGAATTAATAAAAATATTTGTAAATGCAGGTGCAGATTTAAACGTTATTGATAATGAAGAGAATACACCTTTATCTTATATGATAGATCATGGATTAAAGATTACAAACCAAAAAGAGAAAGAGCAATTTTTAGAAAGACTTGTTTTTTTATTGAAGTTTAGAATTGATATAAATACAGTAGATAGTGAAAAAAGAACAGTTTTCCATAAAGCTGTAATGGCTAATAATTTAGAGGTCGTAGAAAAGTTATTAACAAAGAAGAGTGACTTAAATATTAGAGATAAGCAAGGAAGGACTGCACTTCATCATACTCAATGGAAAGGTAACTATAAAATTGCAAGATTATTAATCTCTGCTGGTGCAGATATCAATGCGGCTGATTATGCTGGATTTACAATTTTAAATTATGCGGCAATTTTAGGACACACAAAACTTGTAATGGTACTTATTTTATCTGGGGTTTTAATGTATAACCATAGGAAGAAGAGTAAATCTTTTGCAAAATTTTTTAAAGATAGAGAGAAAAATTTAGACAAGCTCCTTGACACTAATATAACTGATGAAAAAATGAAAAGAGCTTTATTAGAGGTAACAATAAATTTAAAAAAAGAGATAAACGAAGTTTTAGAAGGACAATAAATAGATGCAAAATAAATCAATTATTATTTTAGCTGCTGGTGCAGGTACTAGAATGAAATCTACTACACCAAAGGTATTACATAAAATTTCTGGTAAACCTATGCTTTATTATTCTATAAAAGAGGCTTTAAAATTAAGTGATGATATTACGGTTGTACTCTATCACCAAGCTCAGAGAGTACAAGAGGCGATGCAAAGCTATTTTTTAGATAGTATAAAGTTTGTAATTCAAGATCATGAAAATTTCCCTGGTACAGGTGGAGCGGTAATGGGAATAACTCCTAAATATGAAAAAACTTTAGTTTTAAATGGAGATATGCCTCTAATTCAAGCTGATGAACTCAAAAACTTCGATATTGATGCAACGATTGTAATGTCTGTTTTAGAATTAGATTGTGCAGATGGTTATGGAAGAGTAGTTTTGCAAAATGGTGAAGTTAAAAGAATAGTCGAACAAAAAGATGCTTCAAAAGAAGAGTTAACTATTACAACTGCAAATGCTGGGATATATCAGTTTGAAACAAAATTTTTACTTGATAACTTACCTAAACTTTTAAATCAAAATGCACAAAAAGAGTATTATATTACTGATTTAATAGAGATGGCAATTGTGCAAGAAAAAACTTTAAGACCAATTATTGTTAGTGAGGAGAACTTTAAAGGAGTAAATTCCAAAGTTGAATTAGCAGATGCAGAAGTTATACACCAGAATAGAATAAAAAAAGAGTTTTTAAAACAAGGTGTAATTATGAGACTTCCAGATACTATTTATATAGAAGAGGGAGTTGAAATAGAGGGTGAATCTATTTTAGAAAATGGAGTAACTCTGCTTGGAAATAGTAAAATTATAAATTCACATATTAAAACAAATTCAGTTATAGAAGATTCTATTTTAATTGATAGTAATGTTGGACCAATGGCAAGAATTAGACCTGAAAGTGAACTAACTAAAACTCATATTGGAAACTTTGTTGAAACAAAAAAAGCAAAACTTAATGGGGTAAAAGCTGGTCATCTTTCATATTTAGGTGATTGTGAAATAGATGAAGGAACAAATATTGGTTGTGGAACAATTACGTGTAACTATGATGGAGTCTTTAAATATAAAACAGTTATTGGTAAAAATGTATTTGTAGGTTCAGATACTCAATTAATTGCCCCTATAAATATTGAGGATGATACTATGATAGCAGCGGGTTCTACTGTAACTTCTGATGTTGAAAAGGGACAGTTATATTTAACAAGAGCAAAGAAGAAAATAGTAGATGGGTATTTTTATAAACATTTTAATAATAAAGAATAATAAATGTTATTAAAAAATAAAAAAGTTTTACTTGCGGTAACTGGTTCAATTGCCATTTATAAAGCTTTAGAACTTATAAGGCTTTATATTAAAGCAGGAGCAATTGTAAAAGTTATAATGACTGATGAAGCAAAAAAGTTTATAAATCCTATTACTTTTGAAGCAATATCTCAAAATAGAGTTCTAGAAAAGCATAGTGAGAACTGGGATAAGTCACAAGATTATAATCATATTGATATTGGTAAATGGGCTGATATCTTTGTAATTGCTCCTTGTTCGGCAAATACAATAAATAAATTGGCAACTGGTTTGGCCGATAATCTTTTAACACAAGCTGTTTTAGCTTATACAAAGAAGATAATCCTTGCACCAGCAGCAAATACTAATATGTTAAAAAATTCGATTACACAAGAGAGTTTAAAAAAGCTTTTATCTTATAATTTTGAGCTTATTAATTCTCAAACAAAAGAGCTTGTTTGTAAAGATGTTGGTGATGGAGCTATGGCTGATGTTGAAGAGATATTTTATGTAACAGCAAGAGAACTTTTAAAAGATGAGTATTGGAGTAATAGAAAAGTAGTTTTAAGTGGTGGAGGAACAGTAGAAAAAATTGATGATGTAAGATGTATTTCAAATTTTTCATCTGGGAGAATGGCAAGTGCATTAAGTTTAGCTCTTTATTTAAGGGGAGCAGATGTTACACTTGTTAGTACAAGAGGCTATGAAAATTTACCAAAAGTTATAAATGTTATTCATGTTCAAAGTAGTTATGAGATGTACGAGTCTTTGACGGATTCAATAATGCTTACTAAGAAACAGAATAAAAAACCTTTCCTCTTTATGGTTGCCGCTGTTAGTGACTACATTCCTACTGTTAGTGAAAAAGGAAAATTAAAAAAGAACATTTTAGGTTCAACTTGGGATCTTAAATTAAAACAAAATATGGATATTTTAAGCTCATTAGATAAAAAGGATATTATTTCAATTGGTTTTAAAGCGGAAATGGATGAGACTTTTGCTTTTGTAAATGCACAAAATATGTTAATAGATAAAGAGCTTGATGCAGTGTGTTTAAATGTTCTAAATAAAAATAACTCTTTTGGTTCTAATGAGAATGAAATAGAATTAATTCTAAAAGATAGAAGCTTTGATTTTAAGGGTGATAAGTTAGAGGTGTCATTAGATATTTTAAGTCGACTTCAAGAAGAGTTTTAAATTATGAATAGTATGAGTATACCCACTCATATTGCTATAATAATGGATGGCAATGGAAGGTGGGCGAAAGAGCGAGACTTAAAGAGAACAGCAGGACATGAAGAGGGAGTTAAAACAGTTCGTAGAATTACTACTTATTGTGCAGAAATAGGTATAAAATATTTAACTCTTTATGCTTTTTCAACAGAGAATTGGAATAGACCAAAGCTTGAGATTGAATACATTATGAGACTTCTTGATAAATATCTAAAAAGTGAGCTTTCAGTCTATTTAGAAAATGGTATTAGATTTAAAGCTATTGGAGATATTACTAAGTTTTCAAAATCTTTGCAAAAAACAATTAAAGATGTAGAAAAGAAGACTTTTAAATGTAGTGGCTTAACCCAAGTTTTAGCATTAAACTATGGCTCAAAAGATGAGATTGTAAGAGCTATAAAAAAATTAAATGAAAAGAGACTTGAAGTAAGTGAAGAGAATCTAGAATCTTGTTTAGATACAGCAGGTATGCCAGATGTGGATATCTTAATTAGAACAAGTGGAGAGATTAGGCTTTCAAACTATTTATTATGGCAAAATGCTTATGCAGAGATGTTTTTTACACATACTTATTGGCCAGATTTCAATGAGAATGAATTGGATGATATGATTAGTGACTTTAATAGTAGAGAGAGAAGATTTGGAGGCATTTAGTTTTATTTTTGGTGCAATTTTTGGCTCTTTTTTAAACTTATTAATAATAAGACTACCTTTAAATAAATCTATAATTTTTCCAAGAAGTCATTGCTCCTCTTGTAAGAAAACTGTTCCTTGGTATCATAATATACCTATTATTTCATATTTTATTTTAAAAGGTAAGTGTACTTTTTGTAATGAAAAAATTTCAATACAATATCCAATAGTGGAGTTTTTAACGGCATCTATTACTTTTATGCTATTTATTAAACAAGGGATATCTTTAACTTTTTTATATTCAATAATACTTTTTTATATATTAATTATATTATCTTTTATAGATTTTAAGTATAAAGCAGTTCCTGATTATCTTCTCCTTTTAGTATTTTTAACTGCTTTTTTGGTGACAGAAGATATTTTTTTTGAGGCTTTAAAAAATGCTTTTTTAGTTTCAGGTGCTTTTGTAATTTTGAACTTTTTAGTAACTTTTTATATTCAAAATATTAAAGCAAGACTTAAAAAAGATGAGAGTTTAAAAAAGCAAGAGGCTTTAGGAGAAGGTGATATCCCTATTTTAGCCATTTTGGGTATTGTATTAGGTATAAAAGGAGCGTTGATAGCTATCTTTTTATCGGCATTTTTTGCTATAATACCATCAATATATTTCAATATTATAAAAAAAGATATTCAAACTCCTTTTATTCCTTATTTAAGTTTAGGTTTTACTGTTGAGTATTTTTTTGGTATATCGAAGGTTATTTTTTGAAATTAAAACAGTATTTATTTAGTCAATTAGCCCATACATTTTTTCCTATATTTTTAGGACTTTATTTTATAACATCAATTATATTCTTAGTAAAAATTGCTGCCTTAACTTCAGTAATCACGATGGATGTTTTAGAACTTTTTCAGCTTTATATGTATGTTGTACCAACAATAATATTTTATACATTGCCTATATCTTTCTTTTTATCTTTGATTATTACTCTTTCAAAACTATCAAGTGAATATGAGCTTATAGTAATTACAAGTTTTGGATTAAATCCATTAAAGATATTGAAGATTTTTTTTCCAACTACTCTCCTTCTTTCACTATCTTTAATTGTCGTTTCAGTAGGGCTTATTCCTAAATCAAAATTTTTAAATGAAAGGTTTATTGAGCAAAAAGAGAAAGAAGCAAACTTTAATATTAAATCTTCAGAATTTGGGCAAAAGTTTGGTGAGTGGCTTATTTATATAAGTGGAAAAGATGGTAAGGTATATAAAGATGTAAAACTGTTTAAAACAACTGCAAATCAAGATCAGTTTATTATTGCGGACAATGCAGTTTTAGACAATGATAATGGAGAGCTAAGTTTTAAACTCTCAGATGGAAAATCTTTTCATATTGAAGAAGATGAATTTAATCAAATTGATTATAAACAGATGGTAATTAATGACTCTATTAATAGAGAAAAAAATAAAGAGTTTACTACTTCATATGAGTATTGGAAAAAATGGCTAAGTCAAGACAAGGATATTGATAAATTTACATTTTATATATTAACTTCACTTTTTCCTGTAATCTCTCTTTTTTTAGTAATTTCATTTGGCTATTTTAATCCTAGATATGAAAAAAATAGAGCAGTGACTTTTAGTTTAATATCTGTTGTGCTCTATTATTTAATTATGGAACCATTAACTGAAAATCTTTTATTGAACTCTTTATATGTAGTTCCTCTTTGTTGGCTAATTGGTACTTTTATTTATTATACAAAGAGTGTGAAACAGCAATATTAATATGAATACAAAATTTATTATTTCTTATGATGGAACAAAATATCAAGGAAGTCAAACTCAGCCCAATGGTTTGAGTGTTGAGGATAAAATTCAAGAAGCCTTTAAATCGATTAATATAGATACAAAAATTATTTTTAGTGGAAGAACAGATAAAAATGTTCATGCAACGGGACAGGTTTTTAATTGTATAATTCCTACTTATTGGTCAAATCTTAAAAAACTAAAAGATATTATGAATAAGCATCTTCCTTTATCTATAAAAATAAAAAAAATAGAAGAGGTTGAAGAGGAGTTTCATTCAAGATTTCATGGCAAAAAAAGAGTTTATAGATATTTAGTTACAAATAAAGAGTTAAGTGTATTTAATTCTAATTATATTTCATATTGTGAAAATATAGATGAAAAAAAAATAGAAGAGGCTATAAAAGAGTTTATTGGTGTCCATGATTTTGAGTATTTTCATAAAAAGGGAAGTGATAAGGAGTATACAGTAAGAGAAGTTTTTGATGCTAAATTTTATAAATATAAAGATATTTATGTATTCAAATTTGTAGCAAACTCTTATTTAAGATCACAAATAAGGTTAATGGTAGGAAGCTTATTAAGAGTTTCTGAAGGAAAATTAACAATTGAGAATTTAAAAGCTCAACTTGATATGAAAAAACATATTTTTAAAACACCAGCTTCTCCTTACGGACTATATTTAGCCAAGGTTTATTACTAATGTTTTTAAAAAGTAGAAAGTTTTATACTCTTTTAGATATTAGAAAACAGTTAGTATTTACTCCTATTATCTTTGTCTTTATAATTTCATTTATCTCAATTATTGTAATTGTTTCTATTTTAAAATTTCAAAAACAAAATGAGATTAAACTTCTTTTACAAGAGAGTAGTTTTAAGAAAAAGAGTCTACTATCAGAGTTTGTTAATGACATAAAGTTTAATGCAAGTAGCTCTTTTGATAAAAGTGAAACAAAATTAAATAATGCGGTAACCGAGATTAATGGATTTATAAAAAATTTTGAGAAAAATATCTCTTTGGATGATGTGAAAAATATTGTTCAAAAGTATGAACAAAATAGTGATTTGAAGTTCGTTTTATTTAATGAAAGAGATTATGAGCTCTATTATGGTAAACAGACAATTGATTATCTAATGAAAATCACTAATGCAAAAATGAGTTTGGAAAAATTTCGACATCATATGTTAAAAAATATTCAATATATAGGAGATTCGAATCTTATTTATTGGATTGATAAAGAGAAAAAAAAAATACAGCTTAGCTTTTTTAAAAGTGTAAATAATAGACCTCTGTTTATAGGTGCATTTTCTAAAGTAGATGATATAAAGAACTCTACTAAGAACTCTATATTAGACTCTATTTTTCAAAAGAGTAAATACTTTAAAGATAGTTATTTTTGGTTTTATGATTATGATGTAGGATATGTTTATAATTATTATAATAAGGGACAAAAAATTGATGTTAAGTATATATTTGAAAAAGATAGGTTAAATAGCTCTAATGAGGTATTAAAAAAGTATAAAAAATATAGTACTGAAGTTCAATTAGATAGTATTTATAATTTTTCAAAATATAATTTTTTAGTTTCAGTAAAAAATGACTCTTTACCTGTGAAAATCTCAAAACTTGAGTTTGAATATAATTCAAAATTAATTATATCTATTGCGATTGTTTTTTTAGTAGCATTATTTTTAGTAGTTGCTTCAATGTTTTTTTCAAAGTTTATTAATAAGATTTTTCATAGATATAATAAGAGACTTGAGACAAAGAATATAATGTATAAAAAATGGAAAGAGAGATATAAACTAGCAATTATTGCTTCTAATGATGGTCTTTGGGATATTGATCTAAGAACAAACCATATATATTTTTCTAAAAAATGGCTAGAGATGTTTGGCTATAAAGATGGGGATATTAATAATTTAGATGATTGGTTTGATTTAATTCATAAAGAGGATAAATCTTTAGTTCAATCAAAACTTAATGAGCATTTAAGTGGAGAGAGCGAACATTTTATTTGTGAGTATAGAATTAAATCAAAACATAACTTTTATAAGTGGATTTTAGTAAGGGGTAAAGCCTTTTATGATAAGCAGAATAAAAGAATGCTTATGATGTCTATGGATATAGATCACAGAAAAAAACTAAGTAAAGAGCTTCAATATGTAGATTTATTAGTTGAGTATGGAAGGATAGTTATTTTTAAATGGAAATATGATGAAGAGTTAACTATTCAGTATCTCTCTAAATCGATTCAATCATATGGTTATGAGCCAAAAGATTTTGAATCTAAAAAAATAAAATATTTAGATTTTGTTTTAGATGAAGATGTTAATGATTTAAAAAAAGATATTAAAAAAGCAATTAAAAATGATGATAAATCTTTTACAAAAATTTATAGAGTAAAAGATAGAAATGGTGGGATTAGATGGGTATCTAATAGAACAATTTTCTTAAAAGATGATTTTGGTAATGTGACTCATCTTTATGGTTATATAAATGATATTACACAAATGAAGCTAACAGAAGAGCAATTAAAACAAAAGATTGTCCATGAGGTTGCAAAAAATACTGAAAAAGATAGAATTTTAGTTCATCAAAGCAAGCTTGCTGCAATGGGTGAGATGCTTGAAAATATTGCTCATCAATGGAGACAACCATTAAATAATATTAATCTTTTAATTTATTTTATAAGAGATAGTTATGGAACATTATCAAAAGAAGAGCTTGATTCAATAATAAAAGATACAAAGATTCAAATTGATTATATGTCTCAAACAATTGATGATTTTAGAAATTTTTATCAACCAAATAAAGATAAGGTTCAGTTTGATATAAAAGATTCTATAATGCAAAGTATTAAAATTGTAGAGACACAATTTGAAAAAAGTGGTCTTAGTATTAACATTGAGGGAGTAGATGCACAAACAATAAATTATAAAAATGAGTTTGAACAAGTTATTGTTAATATATTGAATAATGCCAATGATGCAGCAATACTTAAAAAACAGAAAGATAAAAAATTTAATCCTATTATTAATATTAGTTTACAAAAAGATGAAAAAGAGATAAGAGTTGTATTATCAAATAATTGTGGGGAAGTTCCATTAGATATTATAGATAGGATTTTTGAACCATATTTTACAACTAAATTTGAGAACCAAGGTACAGGAGTGGGATTATATATGGCAAAAACAATTATTGAAAAAAATATGAAAGGAAAGATAAGCGTAACAAATATTGAAAACGGAGTCTCTTTTATAATTACTTTACCATTATAATATAACTTTTTAGATATAATAACAAAAATTTAATATGGGAAGAGAAATGAAGAATTACTCAACAAGGGTTTTATTGGTTGAGGATGAAGATGTTGCAAGAAAGACTTTGTCTTTTTATCTCAACACAATTTTTGATGAAGTTGTAGTTGCCTGTGATGGTGAAGAAGGTAGTTCTATTTTTAAACAAAATCTAGATGAAGGTAATAAGCATTTTGATTTAGTACTAACTGATCTTAAAATGCCAAATAAAGATGGTATTTCAATGATTGATGATATTAGAGAAATAATTTCTGACCAAAGATTTATAATAGTTAGTGCACATAAGAATGAAGATGATTTATTAAAATTAATAAATCTAAGAGTTCTTGGCTATTTTGTTAAACCTTTAAATATTGATAATATGATGGAGATGCTTAAAAAAGCAAAAGAGGAAGTTCTTGCAGATAATAATATCTTAGCACAAGAAAATGATCTTATGGTTTTAAATAAAAAATATACATATAATAGATTAAATGAGAAACTCTATTTTGAAGAAAGTACTGTAAAACTATCAAAAAAAGAGCTTGATATACTAAAAGTTTTAATTGATAATATAGGTAAAGTTGTAGCTATCCAAAAGTTTAAAGAGCTTGTATGGGGTGATATTAATACCAATGATTCTGCTTTTAGAACAGTAATGAAAAGATTAAAAGATAAAGTAAAAGAGGATGATTTTATAATATCTTATAAAGGGTATGGATATATTATTGAAAGACCATTAGTTAAAAACTAAGATTTTATATATCTATATTTAAAAAGGTACCCACATTATGAGGGTACCTTTTTTTATGGTTTTACTTCATTAACTGATGCAGTTTCTACTTTTAATTTTGCTTTTTGAATAAAATATAAAAAGACAAATATTCCAATACCAATTGCATATGATATATAATGATTTGGAAGAGACAAGAACTCTTCCACAATTTTTGGTAGAAACATAAATGGAACAATAGTTAAGAAAATGAATCTTTCTATTATATTTACCTTTGCTATAAAATATCCTTGAGTAAAGCATGAAAATGCCATCATTCCAATGAATGCTGTTGAAAAAATAACTGCAATATCAAAAGGATTTGTTATCCATATCCAACCTTTTGGGTCTGCTGGATTAAGTGCATCAACACCAGAAATTAGCAATAACTCTGGATTAAAGAAGAACATAAATGGTAAAATGGCAGTTCTTATATCATATTTAAATCCTTGAATACCTGTTTTAATTGGATCTGATTTTGCAATACCAGCTGCTGCATAAGCTGCAAGACCTACTGGTGGTGTATCATCTGCTAGAATACCAAAATAGAATACAAATAGGTGTGCAGCAATTGCAGGAATCAAGAATCCATTATCTTGTGCAAGGATTAAAATAACTGGTGCAGTTAATGATGCCATTACAATATAGTTAGCAGTTGTTGGTAAACCCATTCCAAGAATAAGTGAAATTACAGCTGCTAAGATAAGAATTAAGAAGATATTCCCACCAGATAATGTTTCAATAACATCTAATAGTACTTGTCCTAGTCCAGTTAGAGTAATAGAACCAACAACAATTCCTGCAAGTGCGGTTGCAACTGCAATTGGTATCATATTTTTAGCTCCACTTATCATTCCTGCTAAAATATCAACAAATCCAGATAAGCAAATCTCTTTTGTAATTTTTTCTTTTGCTAAGAAGGCTCTAAATGGATGTTGAACTACCATTAGAAGCATTAATAACATAATTGCATTAAAAGCTGCACTAGCAGCTGATTCTCTTAATACCATTAATGTATATAATAGGAAAAAAATAGGTACTAAGTAGTGTACTCCTTGGGCAAAAGTTTTCCATTTTGATGGAATATCTTCATCATTCATTCCTTTTAGTCCAAGTTTAAGTGCTTCTAAATGAACAATATAAAATAGTGCAAAATAAGAGACAAAAGCAGGAATGAAGGCTGCAAAAATTACATCTGTATATGCAAGCCCTAAGAATTCTGCAATAATAAAAGCCGCTGCTCCCATAACAGGTGGCATAAGCTGACCATTAGTTGATGCTGCAACCTCTACTGCACCAGCTTGTTCTGGTTTAAATCCTGTTCTTTTCATAAGTGGAATTGTAAATGTTCCTGTTGTAACAGTATTTGCAATAGAAGAACCACTCATAATACCTGTAAATCCTGAAGCAACAACAGATGCTTTAGCTGGACCACCTCTAAATTTACCTAACATTGCAAAGGCAAGATTAATGAAATACTCTCCCGCACCAGCTTTATCTAAAAGAGAGCCAAAAAGTACAAATAAAAATACAAAACCTGTTGAAACTCCAAGTGGTACACCAAAGATACCCTCAGTTGTTAAAAACATGTGTCCTGCAAGTTTATTAAGTGAAGCTCCCTTATGAATAATAAGTTCGGGCATATAAGGTCCTAGCATATCATATGTAATAAATACTATTGCAATAATTGATAAAGCAATACCAAGAACTCTTCTTCCTGCTTCAAGTAAAATTAAAATACCAATAAGTGCAATAGTAATATCAGTTATAGTATAATCACCTGGTCTTAGGGCTAATTTTTCAAAAAAAAGAGCAATATAGCCAGCAGTCCCCAGCCCTATAATAGCGAAGGTATATCCAAACCATCTAATCTTTTGTAGAAAATAAGGTTTTTTCATCATTGGATAAATCATAAATGCTAGTAGAAGTGCAAATGACAAGTGAATAGATCTAGAGATAGTAGAGTTAGTAGGTTCAATTACAATATATAATTGAAATAAAGACCAACAAAGAGCGATAATTGAAATAAGCCAAAACTCATAGTGCTGTGTTCCAAATACTCTTTGCCCTTCTAATTCATTAAGAACCTTCTGGGACTCTTCTGCTTGTTCTTTTTCTAGCTCTTTAAGGGTATGGGGTTTTTCTTCATAAATAGACATTTTGTAGTTCCTTAAAAAAGTTAATTAAAGGATTTCATTATATGTCATTTAATAAGGAAAATAAATGACATATAATAAAATATTTCAAAGGCTTTTGCCTTTGAAATTTATGAGATTATAATAATCCAGCCTCTTTGAAGTATTTTTTAGCACCTTCATGTAAAGGAGCACTTAAACCATCAAGTAAAGACTCTTTTGTAATATTAGCGTATGCTGGGTGTAACTTTTTAAAATCATCAAAGTTTTCTAAAATAGCTTTTACTAAAGTATAAACAGCTTTTTCACTAACATCAGTACTTGTAACTAATACAGCTTTTACACCAAATGTAGAAACAGGAGTATCTACACCTTTATATAATCCTGCTGGAACATCTGCTTTTGCAAAATAAGGATTTGCTTTAACAAATGCGTCAACTTTTTCATTTTTAATAGGAGTAATTGCAATATCAACAGAGTTAGAAGCATCTTTTATATTTGCAGTTGGATGACCAACCATATAGAAGTAACCATCAATTTTGTTATCTCTTAAAGCATCAGGTGCTTCACCAGCTTTTAATACACCAGCAAAACCTAAGTCAGATTTTTTTATATTTAAAGCGTTAAATAATGCTAATGCTGTAGCTTCATTACCACTTCCTGGATTTCCTAGGTTAATTCTTTTACCTTTTACATCCATAATATCTTTAATTCCAGCCTCTTTTCTTGTAACAAGAGTAAATAGCTCAGGGTAAATAGCCATTACAGATCTAAGCTTCTTAACTGCTTTCCCTTCGAATTTTTTTTGTCCTTCTGCTGCTTGGTATACAACATCAGATTGAGCAATACCAAAATCTAGTTCACCATTTTTAATAGTATTAATATTGTAAACAGAACCACCAGTTGATTCTACAGAACATCTAATTTTAGTCTCTTTTTTGTACTTATTGACAAGTCTACAAACAGCTCCACCTGTTGGGTAATAGGTTCCTGTTACACTTCCCGTACCAATTGTAATAAATTCAGCAGTAAAAGCTGGAATTGTTAATGCTGTAATTAAAGCAGCGCTAGCAATTTTTTTCATCTGTTCTCCTTAATTTTGATTGTGGTTAATAAAAATAATTAATCATAGACATACTTATAGTATGTACGATATAGTAAGTAATGATTAATTTTTTTAATTATGTAAAATTGTATGAAAGTTCCAATTTATTTATTAATTTATCATATAAAAAATTTTATAAAACTTAAATTGATATATTAATTAAATGAATTTTTATTTGTTGAATGTAACAAAAAAATTAAATTGGCACTTTTATTCATCTTTTGCTAAAAAACAACTTGACATTTACTCACTCATATAGTATAATGTTTTTAGCAGTTTAAGATTATAAGTGCTAAAAATTAAAAAGTGAATATGACGTATGGATAAAAAAGAGTTTTTATTACATTCAATTATTAAAGCATATATTGAGCATTTAGAACCAATTGGTTCTTCTCAATTAAAGTCTATGTATGATATTACATATTCGCCTGCAACTATTAGAGGTTACTTTAAAAAACTAGGTGAAGAGGGATTTCTTGCCCAAGAACATGTAAGTTCAGGTAGAACTCCAACAACAGAAGCTTTAAAACAATATTGGAGTAATAAGTTATACTTTAAGTTAGAGCATGTAGATGAAAAAGCAATTGCCTATTTAGCAAATGATATAGGGGTGTCTGTTTTTATTCAAGACCAAAAATCTGATGTTTTAAGAGAGGTTTTAAATGTAGAAAATAGATATATGATATTAGAGTTCTCTACATTTGCAATTACTATAAAATTTTCAGATGCCTTATATAGATTTTTAAGTGATATGGTTGGTTTAGAACTTGTTCATATAGTAAATATTTCTAAACAAGTTGGTGCTTTAGAGGTTTATGAGAAGGTGAGTTTACATCTTCAGAATAAAGATTTTCATATTTACAATACAAAAGAGTTTTTTGCTTTAGCACTTAAATATAACTTTGATGAAAAGAGTATTAATTCATTTCTAAAAGGTGAGGTTTTAGACTCTATTAATGAAGGTTTATATTTCGATAATATAGTTCCAGAGGGATATATTGGTATTTGCCATAACTGCAAAGTAGGTAATACAGATACTAAAATGTTAGTTGTTGGTGAGTTGTCAAAAGATTATGAATATTTCTATAATAAAATAAGTATGATATAGGAGGGTTATTTTGAGTAAAAAAAGTGAAGAATTAAAAAATGAAGAGGTAGTACAAGACAGTGAAATAGAAGAAACAGCTCAAGAAGAGACCCAAGAGGAAATTGAGCTAAGTTCTGAAGATAAAATTGTCCAGCTTGAAGCTAAATTGAAAGAGAGTGAAGATAAGTATTTTAGAGTTCATGCTGATTTTGAGAATATTAAAAAAAGATTAGAAAAAGAGAAATATCAAGCAATTGATTATGCTTCTGAAAAGTTTGCAAAAGATTTACTTTCTCCAATTGACACATTAGAGATGGCATTAGCTGCAGAAGAAGCGGCTGATTTACCAGCAGAGGAACTTTTAGCAAAATTGAAAGAGGGAGTAGAGTTAACAATTAAAAATTTTTATAGTGCATTTGAGAAACATGATATTGTTATTGTTGATACTCATGGTGAATTTGATCCAAACTTTCATAATGCAGTAATGCAAGTTGATAGTGAAGATAAAAAGACAGGAGAGATTGTGCAAGTTATGCAAAAAGGCTATATGTTTAAAGATAGGTTATTAAGACCTGCAATGGTTAGTATAGCAAATTAGTCATTGTTTTTTTGACTAATTCGAGTTTGAAAATTGACCGAAAAGTCTATAAACTAGTAAGAAAGTTTAAAATTTGATAATAAAAAAAATAGAAGGATATTAATATGAGTAAAGTTATTGGAATTGATTTAGGAACAACAAACTCTTGTATGGCAGTATACGAAGGTGGAGAAGCTAAAGTAATCCCTAACAAAGAGGGAAAAAATACTACTCCATCAATTGTTGCTTTTACAGATAAAGGTGAAGTTTTAGTTGGTGATCCAGCAAAAAGACAAGCTATTACAAATCCTGAAAAGACAATCTATTCTGTAAAAAGAATTATGGGTCTTATGATGGATGAAGAGAATGCGAAAGAAGCACAATCTAAAGTTGGATATAAAATTGTTGATAGAAATGGTGCAGCAGCTGTTGATATTGCAGGGAAAGTTTATACTCCTCAAGAGATTTCTGCAAAAATTTTAGGAAAATTAAAAGCAGATGCAGAGGAGTATTTAGGTGCTACTGTTACTGATGCAGTTATTACTGTTCCAGCATATTTTAATGATGCACAAAGAAAAGCTACTCAAGAGGCTGGAACAATTGCAGGATTAAATGTATTAAGAATTATCAATGAGCCAACAGCAGCATCACTTGCATATGGTTTAGATAAAAAAGGTGAAGAGAAAGTTTTAGTATATGATTTAGGTGGAGGAACATTTGACGTTACTGTTTTAGAGATTGGTGATGGAACATTTGAAGTACTTTCTACTGATGGTAATGCATTTTTAGGTGGAGATGATTTTGATAATGCAATTATTGATTGGTTAGCAAAAGAGTTCCAATCTGAAAATGGTTTTGATATTAAAAATGACAAAATGGCATTACAAAGGTTAAAAGATGCAGCAGAAAATGCTAAAAAAGAGTTGTCTTCTGCTGAATCAACAGAGATTAACTTGCCATTTATTTCTATGGGACAAGCAGGTCCTGTGCATTTAGTAAAATCTTTAACAAGAGCTAAATTTGAAGCTATGACAGAGCATTTGATTAAGGAGACTTTAGATCATATTAAAGTTGCATTAAAAGATGCTGGATTAGATAAAAGTGAGATTGAAGAAGTAATTATGGTTGGTGGTTCAACAAGATTACCAAAAGCAAACCAAGTTGTAAAAGAGTTCTTTGGAAAAGACTTAAATAAAGGTGTAAATCCAGATGAAGTAGTTGCTGCTGGTGCTGCTGTTCAAGCTGGTGTTTTAAGAGGAGATGTTAAAGATGTATTATTACTAGACGTTACTCCATTATCACTTGGTATTGAAACACTTGGTGGGGTAATGACTAAATTAATTGAGAAAGGGACTACAATTCCTGTTAAAAAATCTCAAGTGTTCTCTACTGCTGAGGATAATCAACCTGCTGTATCAATTCATGTTGGTCAAGGAGAAAGAGAGTTTGCAAAAGATAACAAGTCTTTAGGTATGTTTGAACTTTCAGATATTCCAGCAGCTCCAAGGGGTGTACCTCAAATTGAAGTAACATTTGATATTGATGCAAATGGTGTTCTAAATGTATTTGCAAAAGATAAAGGGACAGGTAAAGAGAATAAAATTACTATCTCTGGTTCATCTGGATTATCTGATGAAGAGATTGAAAAAATGGTAAATGAAGCAGAGGCAAATAAAGAGGCTGATGCTAAGAAAAAAGAGCTAATAGATGTTAGAAACCAAGCTGATGCTTTACTTCATTCAACTAAAAAAACTTTGGAAGAGAATGAAAATGTAGTATCTGAAGAAGAGAAAACTGCCATTATTGATGCAGCAGCTGAGCTAGAAGAGATCTTAAAAGATGAAAATGCTACAAAAGAGCAGATTGAAGAGAAAGTTAAATCTTTAACGGAGAAATCTCATAAATTAGCTGAGGCTATGTATGCAAAAGAGCAACAAGCACAAGGTACAGGTACTCAACCAAACCAAAAAGCTAAAAAAGAGGATGATGAAGTTATTGATGCTGAAGTAGAGTAATCTCTACTTCATGCAAATAATAATCTTTTTACTACTTATTTTTTTAATAGTAATTTTCGGGGTTTTGCTCTATTATAAAAATAGACATTCTCGTGTTGAAAAACTAAACAGGGGTGAATGCCCTTCTTGTGGAGAGAAAACCCGAATTTTTTATGACCAAAATATGAAAATAACTTTTAGACAAGAGGTCATTTCTTCGAAGCTTTTAAAAAATGGTGGATGCTCAGGTATAAATGATATAGAGTATACATGCAAAGCTTGTGGATTAAAAGAGGTTTATTCTCAAAACTAATTTTAAGTTTAAATTCTATTAACTTTTTGATGATAAAATTCCTAAACTTAAAAGGAAAATTATGAAAGTTATATTAACATCAATACTATTTTTTATACTACTTACAGGTTGTACTCAAAAAGAGATTAGTAAATTTGAAAAACTCTCTATTTCAAATGCAAAGGTAAAAAAGATTTCATTTGATGAAATAGAAGGGTTTTATGAAGATGATTTGTCTTTGGCTTTAGAGGTCTTTAAAAAAGATTGTGGAAAAGCTAAAAATTATGAACTTTTTAAAGATATTTGTAAAAAAGTGGAAACATATACAAATGCATCTGAGTTTTTTACTAATAACTTTACAGCATATCAACTTTATAACTCTAATGGAACAAACAAAGGAGTAATAACTGGCTATTATGAACCATTGCTAAAAGGAAGTAGAATAAAAACAGAGGTTTACAAATACCCAATTTATAAAGTTCCAGATGATATGTTAATAATTGATTTATCAGAAGCTTATCCTGAGTTAAAAAACTATAGATTAAGAGGAAAGATAGTTGATGGAAAAGTTATTGCTTATGATGATAGGGAAGAGATAAATAGAAGAGATGATTTAGAACCGATTTGTTTTGTAGATGATAGAATAGATCTATTCTTTTTACAAATTCAAGGTTCTGGAAAAGTTATTTTAGATAGTGGTGAAACTATTAATATTGGATATTCTAATCAAAATGGACATAAATATAAAGGAATAGGAAGAGTTCTTTTAAAAGAGGGGGTTTTACAAGACTACGGTGCTTCTATGCAAGGAATAAAAGCCTATTTACAAGCTAATCCACAAAGAGTTGATGAGATTTTGTATAAAAATAGAAGTTATATCTTTTTCGCTGAAAGGGAACAAGGTGCAACAGGTGCTTTGGGTACTGAATTGACAGAGGGTAGAAATTTAGCAGTTGATAGAAGATATGTTCCTCTTGGAATGCCTGTATTTATAAATACGAAAAATTCTGTTACACAAAAGAAAATCAATAGATTAATGGTTGCAGCAGATGTAGGTGGAGCAATAAAGGGTGAAATTAGAGCTGACTTTTTTTATGGTAATGGTGAAAATGCAGCTCTTTATGCAGGAGGAATGAAAGAGTCTGGAACTCTTACAATTTTAGTTCCAACTAGTATTATAGAATAATTTCTATAATACTAATTACAGCATCCTGTTCCACAGCAAGAGCTCTCTTTTGGAGTTCTAAATGAAATAATAAAATTGTTTGAATCCTCAACTAATTGAAATTCATGTTTTCTACAAAATTCTTGATTCATTTGATTTTTCATTTGAATTGCTTTACTTAAAGCCTGATCTTTAGAACTAAGTTCTAAGTTATTTTCTAAATCACTTCTTCTAAAGCATCCGCACTCATTTTCAACAATAATTTTGTGCATCAAAATCCTTTTAATATTAATTTAAGTTATAGTGAGCCTAACAGAAAAGTATTAAAAGTCAGCTTTAAAATGATTTTAAATATAAATTTTAAAAATCAAGAAAGTTTTAGATAAAATATTAGTATTATAACTTTAAGGAATATAATGCATATTACGAATTTAATTTCTCACTATTTTGGTCTGTTTGCCAAAACAGAATTTCCAACATTTATTCAAAGATTTATTAATAACTCATATGTAAAGTTTTTGGGATTAAATATGAGTGAGTTTAGAAATGCTAAATTTTACAAATCTTTAAATGACTTATTTACAAGAGAACTTGCAATCCCAAGGGTAATTGATAAGGATGAGGATAGTTTTATTTCACCAACAGATAGTTTAATTACACAATGTGGAAAGCTTGAAAAGGAGCTCCTTTTACAAATAAAAGGCATGGAGTATTCGGTTGAAGAGATGCTAACATATCATTGTGCTGAAAGTTTTGACAAGGTTAAAGGAGGAGAGTATATGAATTTTTATCTTTCACCAAAAGATTATCATAGATATCATGCTCCAATTGATTTTCAAGTTAAAAGATTGATTCATGTTCCTGGTAAACTTTATCCTGTAAATTTAAAATATTTAAATAAACAAATTGATTTGTTTATTGAAAATGAGAGAGTTATTTTAGAGTGTACTCATGGAGATAAACTTTTTTTTATGGTATTTGTAGGAGCTTTAAATGTAGGACAAATGGTGTTTACATTTGAGCCTAAAGTAGAAACAAATACAGATATTAGAGATATTCAAATTTATAAGTATGAAGAATTAGAAGTCAAAAAAGGTGATTGCTTAGGATATTTTAAGATGGGTTCAACTGTGGTAATGGTATGGGAAAAAGATTTTGTATCACTAGAACCTTTATTAAATGAATCTGTAAAATTTGGACAAGCAATAGCAAGCAAATAAAAATACTTAAAAAAGGGAAATATTACCATGAGTAGTAGGATCTTTATGAAAGTAAGCATTATCATATCATTAATTGTTTTGATATATATATGCTTTACTCTTTTTGTTGTCTCTCCTCAAGTTACTGAATATTTAAGTAATTCTGAAATAAAACAAGCACAATCTCAATTAGATAGTATCTCTTCTATAATTAGATCCCAAGAGGAGTTAATAAAAAAGCGAAAAGAGATAAAAATAGCTGAGTATAAAAAAAATATAAAAAATATTTCTCATATTGCATATACATTTATGGATAATAATTATGAGTTTTTTAAAAAAGGAATAATATCAAAAGAGAAGGCAATTGAAAACTCCATAAAAGCAATCTCAAAAATAACATATGGTTTTGAAGATGATTATCTTTTTATTGTTGATTTAAAAGGGGCTTTAGTCTATCATCCAGATGAAAGGCTTAATAAAAAAAATCTCTTTTATGAAGTAGATGCAAATGGTAAGCTTTTTATGAATGAACTAATTAAAAATACACTTGCAAATGGATCTGCATATACTACGTATTCATGGTCAAAGTTAAATAGTATTTTTATTTCTGAAAAGATTGTTTATAGTATTTATTTTCAGCCTTTTGATTTAATTATAAACTCTGGTGTATATATAAAAAGTATTGAGGAGGAGTTAAAAAAGGAAAAAGATATTATTTTAGATAATCTTTATCCTTTGATTAAATCAATTGTAGTTGGAGATAAAGGGTATATTTTTATCATAGATGAAAATAATAAAATGTTACTTCATCCAGATAGAAAGCTTATCAATCGTGATGTGTCAACTTTTAAACAAGAAGGTTCTACTGAAAACATGATTGATGAGTTAAAAAAGGCTTTTTTAACTAATAAACCTTGGATTTATAAATGGAATAAGGTAAAAGATAATCAAAACTACAAATATGAAAAAATTTCATGGGTAAGGTATAATGATTTTTTCAAGTGGTATATAGTTTCTACTATTCCTAAAGAGGATTTAAAAAATTCTACAAAAGAGATAAATAAAAGTACGATAACTCTATCCTTACTATTTTTTATTTTATTATTTATTATTGCAATTATTTTTTTTAAGAGTTTTTTCAAACCTATATCAACAATGTCAAAAAATGCACAACTTGTGAAGGATGGGAGATTTGATATACGAAATAATTTACAAAGAGATGATGAATTTGGTCTTTTAGCAGAACAGTTTGATTTAATGCTTGATTATATTGAAGATAATACAAAAATTTTAGAACAGAAAGAAGAAGAGAAAGTAGCACAACTTCAATATAAACTATACCATGATGATTTAACAGGTTTAAAAAATAGAGAGGCTTTAATTAGAGACTTAGAGGGAGAAGACTATGTAGCTTTAACTTTGATAGATATTGATGGATTTAATGATATTAATGAATTATATGGATTTGAAGTAGGAAACAAGGTATTAATCTCTATTTCTAAAGTTTTAGAAGAGTTTTCTCTTAAGAATAGATTGAGTTTGTACAAACTTGAATCGGATATTTTTGCTTTATTAGATAAGAAAATCAGTTCTTTTATTTTTTATGATAGTTTTATTGAAAAAGTACAAGCTCTATTTGAAGAAAAGTTTTATATAAAATCTTCAAAATTGAGTATTTATATCAATGTGACTATGGGTGTTTCTATATCTCAAGAAGATTCTATAAAGAGTGCTAATATAGCTTTAAAAAAGGCAAAGCAGAATAAAACAAAATATATTGTTTATAATAATGAAATAGATACAAAAGAGAGTATAAAAAAGACAATATATTATAAAGATAAGATAAAAACAGCAATAGAAGAGAATAGAGTAATTCCTTTTCATCAACCAATATTTAATAGGGATAAAGAGATTGTAAAATATGAGACTTTAATGAGAGTTTATTACTACAATGATGGAAAGATTGAGTATTTGTCTCCAAGTTTTTTCTATGATATTATAATAAAAACAAAGCAATACTTTATATTAAATCAAATAGTAATTCAAAAGACTTTAGATAATTTAGACAAAATTAATAATAGTGTATCTTTAAATATGAGCTTTTCTGATTTAATGAATATTCAATTTAATGAAATGTTAGAAACCTTAATAAAAAAACTTTCTAAAACTGAAAGAAGCAGAATTATTTTTGAAATATTAGAGAGTGATTTAATTAGTGATTATAAAGTTTTAGATGAGTTTATTGCTAAGTATAGGAAGTTAGGTATTAAAATAGCTATTGATGATTTTGGTGCAGGATTTTCAAATTTTTCTAATATTCTTGCTATTAAACCAGATTATATAAAAATTGATGGTTCTTTGATAAGAGAGATAAATAATGATGAAAAATCTTTAGAGATTGTAAAAGCAATTGTTAAGTTTTCAAAGGCATTAAATATTAAAACTGTTGCAGAGTATATTCATAGTAAAGAAGTTTATGAAACTGTAACATCTTTGGGAGTAGATGAATTTCAAGGTTTTTATTTAGGTGAGCCTAAACGATTAATAGATTAATTTTAACTTAATAAAAAGTTTAATTTGGTATAAATGTTAAATTAAAATATAAAGGATATTTAATGTCAACAACTGAATTAGGAACGTTACCATTAAGTGGAACCAAGAAGGGGATTATCTCAATTTCAAATGTATCAGAACCATATGGAAAAGGTACAGCTGATGTTGTAAGTATTGGTATATCATTAAATGGAAAAGATATTGAATGGAAATCTCATATCCCTTATGAAAATTTGGATGATGTAATTGCTATTTTACAAGAGGCAAGTGCAAAGAAAAAAGCGGAATAAAGATTCCTCTTTTTTCTAATTAAATACTACATCTTTATTTTCCTCAAGCCATAAAGCTATCCCTCCTGAGAGGTGACAAACGTTTTTATAACCTTGATTTTGTATTAAATAGTTTCCAATAGTACGTGTTCTATTCGCATGAGCACATATTAAAATAAATTGTTGTTCTTTTGTTTTAACTAATTTTTGAAATTTCTGCATCCAAGTTTGAATATCTACATTTCCAAATATATCAAAAAAAGTTAATTTATAAAAATTCTTTATTACTCCTGTATAAGTCCATTCCTCTTCACGTCTTACATCAATCATTATAATATTTTTATCAATAAGCTTTTCAACCTCATTTGGAGATAAATTTATTAGTGTATTCATAAGTTACCTTTTTAAAAAAAAGATAAATTTTAACACAAAAACTTTAATTTTTTTATAATTTTTTATTATAATTTAAACTTATAATAGAGTTGTAATTAGGACTACACAAAAGCTTTATATAAATCTAATACAATAATATATAATAAAAGAATAAAAATTAATTGTAAAAAAGCTTAGTGTTTAAGGTATTGATTCTTTGGCAAGAGCTTCAAAAGAGCATTTACAATAAAGGAAAGTTTCAGATGATTAAAAAAATATTTTTACTTCTTCTTTGTTCAATTTTTGCATTTGCAGTTAAACAGGACTTTTTAGAGCCTGAAGAGGCTTTTAAACCAAACTTTGAGAAAAGAAGTGATAGGGTTATTTTTAATTTAGTTCTTGGGAAAGATATATATTTATATGATGATAAATTAAAGGTTTTTATTACAAAACCAGAAAAAATTGATATTAGATCAGAATTAAATATTCCTGATGCAGTATCTTATGAAGAGTGGCAAGTTCAGTTTAAAGATTTAAATGTTGAAATTCCTTATTCTTTGATAAAGGCGAAAACTAACGCCTTAAATGTTGAATTAACTATTGAATACCAAGGGTGCTCAAAAGCAGGACTTTGTTATGCTCCAATGTCAAATAGTTTAACCATTGACTTTAATAAAGGTTTAAGTGATGTTGTAAAAAATGATTTTGCATCACAAGAACAAAATGAGACAGAGCTAATTGCAAGTACCTTAAAAGATGGGAGCATTTGGTTAATTCTTATTACTTTTTTTGGTTTTGGATTATTACTCTCATTAACTCCATGCATTTTTCCAATGATTCCAATTCTTTCGTCAATTATTGTAAAGGCGGGAGACGAAGGAACTTTAACAGCATCAAGAGGTTTCTTTTTATCTTTAGTTTATGTTTTAGCAATGTCAGCAGCATATACTATGGCAGGAGTTTTAGCAGGATTATTTGGTGCGAATTTACAAGTAGCTCTTCAAAATCCTTATGTATTAATTGCTTTTGCTGGTATCTTTGTGGCTCTTGCTTTTTCAATGTTTGGGTATTTTAAATTAGAGCTTCCTAAAAGTTTACAAAACAAAATTAATAAGACAACAGAAGGGAAAGAGAAACAAGGAATCATTGGAATTGCAATAATGGGATTCTTATCAGCACTTATTGTGGGACCTTGTGTTGCACCTCCATTAGCAGGAGCATTAGTATATATAGGACAGACAGGTGATGCTTTTTTAGGTGGTATGGCTCTTTTTGTAATGAGTTTAGGAATGGGAGCACCACTATTATTAATAGGTTTAGGAGCTGGGAGATATATGCCAAAACCTGGTGGATGGATGGAGTTGGTTACAAAAGTATTTGGTATAGTAATGCTTGCTGTTGCCATATGGATGTTGGATAGAGTGTTACCTTCAATTGTTGTAATGTATTTATGGGCATTATTACTAATTGGTACAGCTTTATATCTAAAAATATTTGAGCATATAATTACAAGGCTTATCACTGTTGTTATACTAATTTATGGGGTATTAGTTTTTGTTGGAGCAGTAAGTGGTGCAACAAATCCTTTAGAACCATTAAGTAAATTCACTTCTAAAACAGTTCTTAATCAAGTTGCTACAAATGAATTAAAGTGGCAATATGTAAAAACAAATGAAGAGATTGAAGCAGCTGTAAAAGCTTCAAATAAGCCAGTAATGCTTGATTTTTATGCAGATTGGTGTGTATCTTGTAAAGAGCTTGAGGAGATTACTTTTAAAGACCAAGAGGTGCTTAAAAAGTTAAAGCAGTTTACACTAATTAAAGCAGATGTTACAAAAAACAGTGATGATGATAAAGCTATGCAGAAAAGGTTTGGTGTGGTTGGACCACCTGCACTTATTTTCTGGGATGAACAAAACAAAGAAATTAAAGCTGCACAAATTGTAGGATATAAAAATCCTAAAGAGTTTTTATCAATTGTAAATAGACATTTCTAATAGGCTCAATTTTTTATATAATATTTTGATATACTTCCTAAAAAAATATAAGTTTTAGGAAGATATCAATGGAACTTTTTATTTCTACCTTTTTAAAGATGTTTTTTATTATGACCCCTTTTTTTGTATTATCTGTTTTTTTAACAGTTACAAATGAAGCAAGTGATAGTGAAAAAAAAGCATTAGCAATTAAAGTTACTATTTCAGTGATTATTATAAGCCTTATTTTTTTATTCTTTGGAAAACATATTTTTAAAGTTTTTGGATTAACATTAGATGCTTTTAGAATTGGTGCGGGAGCTTTACTTTTTTTAACTGCTGTTGATTTAGTTAGGGGGAGCAAAGATGGTCAAAAAATTGATGGGAATAATATTTCAGATTTAGCAGTAGTCCCTTTAGCTGTTCCTGTTATAATTGGTCCTGGAACAATTGGTATTTTACTTGTATTTGGTGCTAGTTTTAAATCAACAACAAATTTTTTAATAGGAAGTTTTGCTTTAGTATGTGCAGTAATAGTAATTGGAATTATGCTTTATTCTTCAACAATAATAAAAAGAGTTGTTAGACAGCGAGGACTTTTAATCATCTCAAAATTTACGGGACTTTTTTTAGCGGCTCTTTCTGCTCAGATTGTATTTACAGGAATAAAAAACTTTTTGCAACTTGGATAAATAATGATAGACTTTAGTAGAGAAAATAACTTTTTAAAACCAAATATAGATATTGATTATAATAAAATATCAAAAGTTGATTTCTCTTTATTTCTAGACTCTTTAGCTAAAAGGTATAACTTAGATAAAAGACAAATTGAATTATATAATGGTTTTAGTGCATCTATTTATTCAATTTTAAAGTTTTTAAATTTAAAGTATTGTTTTATCTATTCTCCTTGTTCATTAGAGTATAAAAAAGCAGCTACAAATTTAGGTTATGAGATAAGACTTATAAATAGGTTTGAAAATCTTTTTTTGCCAATAAAAGATAAAAGTATAGTTGTTTTTGCAAATCCATCTTATCTTGATGGAACTTATTATGATTTGGAAAATCTTTTGAATTATTGGATATCAAAAGATGCAACAGTAATAGTTGATGAAAGCTTGCTTGATTTTTGTGGGGAGGAGGCTGCTTTAAAATATTTAGGAATATATGAAAAGATTTATATAGTTAAAGATTTTTCAAAATATTATGCAAATGATTCCTTATGTATTTCTGCAATTTTTTCAAATGAAAATAGTATTAATACAATAAGAAAGTTTGAGCCAGAAGATAAGCTTTCAAACTTTGATATGAAATATTTACAAGAGTCTTTTAGAGATTATGAATTTAAATTAATATCTAATAGTATAAATATAAAAAATAGAATTGAACTGGAGAAAATTTTTCATTCTTGTAAATATGTTGATTATCTTTTCCATAGTAGTTCTAATTCACTTTTGATAAAACTTAAGAATATACAGTTCAAAGAGTTTCAAAAAAAAGTTGAAGAAAAGAATATTAAAATAGCAAATTGTTTAAAGTATGATTTTATAGATGAAAGTTATCTAAATATTTATGTAAATTCTAAGGATGATATTGAAAAGTTAAAAGAGAGTTTATATGCTATTTAAAAATAAATTTGCTTACTATTTATCTATTATAATTTCAATAATTTCAGTAATAGCTTTAATAGTTATGATATACAAATCTTTTTTTATAGTTAAAAATCAATTTATAGATATTGATGGTTCAACATATGTAAATCAAGTAAGAACAGATGAGTATACAAAAAGTTTAGCAAAACGTTTAAGTCAAGGTTGTAAAACAAAAGTTTGTGAAGTTCAAAGTATGTTGGATTTAGTAACTGAAATACCATATAAAATAAATGAATCAGTAGCAAGAAGTGGCAAAAATGTAATTGAACAAAATTATGGGGATTGTGATGATAAGAGTAATCTTCTAATCTCACTTCTTCATGCAAGAGCTTATGAAGCATATTTTGTCTTAGTCCCTAAACATATATTTGTGGTTGTTAATCTTGGAGTTAAAATACCAAATAAAAAGGCTTTATATATAAATGGAAGAGCTTTTTATGTGTTAGAAAGTACAGTAAAAGGTTCAACTATTGGCTTTCCTTTAAAATATAAATTTGAAGAGATTAAAGCTTTTATTGATCCTTTTAAAAATAAGAAGTTAGTAGTACAGAGTTTAAAATATAAATAATAAATTAAGAAAGAGTAAAAATGATTGCAGTTGTTCAAAGAGTTAGTAGTTCTACTGTAAGAGTAGATGAAAAGGTAGTAGGAAGTATAGCAAGAGGTTTAAATATTTTACTTGGTGTAAGAAAAGGTGATAATAAAGAGAGTATTAAGAAACTTGTAAAAAAGGTAGTAAATCTTAGAATCTTTTCTGATGAGAATGGAAAGATGAATCTTTCATTACTTGATATAAAAGGTGAAGCTTTAATCATCTCTCAGTTTACTCTTACAGGAAATGTAAAAAAGGGAAGAAGACCAAGTTTTGAGACAAGTGAAGAACCAGATGTTGCAAATATGTTTTATGAAGAGTTTGTTAAAGGAGTTGCAAGCTATGGAATTCTTACTCAAACAGGTGAATTTGGTGCAATGATGGATGTTGAGATTCATAATGATGGTCCTGTTACATTTATAATTGACACTAAAGACTTAAATTAGCTTAGGAATAGTAAATGTCATATATTGATTGGTTTATAAATCATGGTAATAAACATGCAAAAATAATGGAAAAGTTAAAAGATAAAAGTGATGATGAGGTTATAGAGTATTTTAGATTTGATAATATGGTCAAAGAAGAGCCTGATTTTTGTCCTTTATATGAAGAGAATAAAAAATGTCATGATTATAATGAGTTAAACTGTTATTTATGTGCCTGTCCTAATTTTAGATTTGATGATAAGGGAGTAAGAAAAAAAGATGAGAAAACTGTTTATTCATATTGCTCAATTGATTCAAAAGATGGGGCAGAGTTTATTGGAGAAGATTATATCCATCAAAACTGTTCAGGATGTATTGTTCCACATAAAGAGACGTATATCAGAAAAAACTTCTCTAGAGATTGGTTTAAAGTTATGAAAGAGGTTAATTTATCAAAATAGAGAAGATATTTTTTCCTTGATTATGGGAGTATATAAGTTTGTATTCATGTAGATTTGCAATGGTTTTTACGATATAAAGTCCTAATCCAAAACCATCACTTCTTTTCTCTCCTTGAGAAAAAGGTTCAGTGTAATATCCAAGATTGTATTTTAGTGGTTCCCCATTAGAGATAATATCTATTCTTTGTCTATTTGCTTTTATTATTGCATGTTTATCTGGAGAAAATTTTATGGCATTATCAATTAAGTTCTTAAGTGCCACAGAAAACATTGCAATATCAGCATTTAATTTAAAATCATTTATTCTTGAAGATATACTTTCTGGATTTAACATAGTGATTTCAAGAGTTTTTGTATAGATTTTAAAAAAAGATGTAGACTCCTTATAAACAAAGGTATTATTAGAGGTAAGTTTTTCAACTATTGCTAGTTCTTTAATAATATCATCCATACGATGAAAAGCTTTTTGTAGCATCTCTCTTTTTTTTTCATCTTTCAATGTTTCTGCAATAAACATTGCTTTAGTAATAGGTGTTTTAAGTTCATGCATCATATTTCGCATAAATAGTTCTTTTGATTTTGTTTGATTATTTATATGAGTTATTGCTTTATCAAAAGTTTTAGCAATAGTTCCTATTTCATCAGTACTATTTGATGTTATCTTTACGTTTAGATTTCCTTCTGAAAACTTTTTTATCTCTTTATTTAATCTTCTAAGTGGTTTTAATTTTCTTTTTAGTATGTAGTATAAAAAGATTAAAACTCCAAATGAGGCAGTCATAGCTATTGATATAGTTAATAAGTTGTAATAATAGGTTTGTGTGTCAAAAAGCATAATATTATAACCATCTTTTTGTACATAAGTATATAGATTATCTTTAAGGCTAAATACTCTATATATACCAAATTGGTTTCTTCTTAGTATAAGAGGTTTCCCCTCATTTATAATTTTAAGTTTTATATTATCATCATCTAATTCATTCATCTTAAATTGATTGATGATAATTTTTATTCCATTGTTTGTAGGGTTTTTTTCTAAGGATTTAAGTAAACTTTCTGCAACAAGTTCATACTTCTTTTGCATACTAATATTATATCTTTGTTTATCAAGTTTAATAAATACAGCAAAGGTAATTGAAATAGCAATTAATGCTAAAATAAAAATAGTATTAATAAAAGCAGATATAGAGATATTCCGAATCATAAAAGTTGATATCCAATACCTCTAACAGATTTAATATATGTTTTACTATCATCAACTTTAGATAATTTGTTTCTAATTCTAGAAATCATAACATCAATATTTTTTAAACTACTATCATCTTCAATATGATCACTAGAATAGATAAAATCTTCTCTTGCAATTACTGCACCATTTCTTTGAATCATAAGTTTTAAAATATCGAATTCAGCAAGAGTGAGATTAAGAAGTTCATTTTTAAAATAGATTTGAATATCATCCTCTTTTAGTAGAAAATCAGTTTTTTTAGTATTTTCATCTATTTTTTCAATAGGAGTACTTCTTTTTAAAATTGCTTTTATTCTTGCTTGAAGCTCTCTTGGATTGTAAGGTTTTGGAAGGTAGTCATCAGCCCCCCTTTCTAAACCCATAACTTTATCTAAGATATCATCTCTTGCACTTGAGATAATAATAGGGATTTGAGATTTTTCTCTAATTTTAGGGATTAGTTCTAATCCATCAATTTCAGGAAGAGTTAAATCAAGAATTAAAAGTTTATATTCTTTTAAATTTAACATAGATAGTCCATTGTATGGACTATCCGTATTGGTTACTTCTATATCATATGAGGCTAGATATTCAGTAATAATTTGAGCTAACTCTAAATCATCTTCAATCATAAGTACTGGTACTATAGTAAATCCTTTATTTTATAGCTAAAAGAATTGTTTGTCCATATCTATTTACATAAACTCTTTTGTCTTTATTATTATATTTTCTAATTGCTTGTTGAATATCTGCAAAACTTTTTATTTCAATATCTTCAATTTGAATAATTATATCACCTGGCTGAAAACCAACTTTTTCAGCTTTTGAGTTTGGTTCAACATTTACAATTAATACTCCTTTGGCATTTGAGCTTAATCTAAATCTTTTAATAGTATTTGCATCAATCTCAGAAAGTAAAAGTCCTCCTAAAAATTTACCATTATTTGCATCTGATGTTACAAGACCTGCTCTATTTCCTAAAGTAATATTTAGTTGAATATTTTTTCTATCTCTCTCTAATTTTAAGTCAATTGTTTCATTTGGTTTAAATGATGCAATAATATTTTGTAAATCTTTTCTATTTTTAATTGGTCTATTGTTTATTGCATAGATTAAATCTCCTCTTTTAAGACCAGCTTTTGCAGCAGGCGTATCATTAGCTACATCAAGAATAAGAGCACCTTGTGAGTGAGTATATATTTTTGATAAATTTGGCTTTAAATCATCAATCACAACACCTAAATAACCCCTTGTAACTTTTCCATCTGAAATAAGTTTTTGAACTACATTTTTAACCATATCAATTGGAATTGCAAAACCAATACCATTATTCCCACCAGATTTAGAAATAATTGCACTATTAATACCAATTAAAACACCTCTACTATCAACAAGTGCACCACCAGAGTTTCCTGGATTGATTGAGGCATCTGTTTGAATAAAGTTTTCATATCTATTAATACCAACATGGTCTTTATTTAGTGCAGAAATTATACCTTGAGTTACGGTTGTACCTATACCAAAAGGGTTACCAATTGCAAAAATAAGGTCACCAACTTTTAGATTTTCAGAATATCCAAATTCAATTGCTTGAAAGTTATTTCCTTCAATTTTTATAACCGCCAAATCTGAATCAGCATCTTTACCAATTATTCTTGCATTATACTCTTTTGAGTCATCTCCGATTGTAATAGAGATTTCATCAGCATTTTCAATAACATGATTATTAGTAACAATGTATCCATCACTTGAAATAATTACCCCTGAACCAAGAGATCTTTGAATTCTATTTTGTTGAAATTGTTCATTAAACTGGTCACCAAAAAATCTTCTTAAAAATGGGTCATTAAACATTTGAAAAGGGATATTTCCCGCATTTGAAGAGACCCTTCTTTTTGCAGCAATATTTACAACTGATTTCATTGGCTTATTTATACTATCATGAAATGATAGAATTTGATTTTGATTAGTTGGAGCTACTCTTTGGGGAGTTTTCTCTGCCATTTGAAAATCTATACTTGCACAGAATAATGATGTGGCAAATAAAGTTGTTACAAATAGTAGTTTTTTCGACATTTAAAATCCTTTTATTTAAATAGTATGAAAAGAATTATAATATCTAAATATAAACTATTTTTGAATAAAACGTAAATGAAAATTTAATACAAAGTGTAAGAATTGTGGAGTTTAGAGGCTATTATTAAGTTTAGCCTCTAAAGTTAAGTTATAGATCAGTTCTTAAAACTGCACCAGAGCTTGCATTTGTTACAAGTATTCTATATTGGCTTAACCATGAAGAGTTAAGAGGCTTTTTAAGAGGTTTAAAGTTTGCTCTTCTTTTTTCAATCTCTTCTTCAGAAATATTAGCTTCTAGAATATATTGATCTACATCAATATGAATTTCATCGCCATCTTCTAATAGTCCAATTAATCCTCCCTCTGCTGCTTCAGGGGATACATGTCCAATTGATGCACCTCTTGTTGCACCAGAAAATCTTCCATCTGTAATTAGTGCAACTTTATCACCTAAGCCCATTCCCATAATAAGAGAAGTTGGTGCTAACATTTCTTGCATTCCTGGACCACCCTTTGGACCTTCATATCTAATTACTACGACATCTCCAGCTTTTACTTTTCCACCTACAATTCCTGCAATTGCTTCAGGCTGACCATCAAAACAAACAGCACGACCTGTAAATACTCTATCGCCTGTTATACCAGCAGTTTTAATAACTGCTCCTTGTTCTGCTAGATTACCATAAAGAATAGCTAATCCACCAACTTTAGAGTATGGATTATCAATTGTATGAATAATAGTTGTATCTTTGATATAGGCATCTGCAATTTTTTCATAAAGTGTTTCGCCAGAAATTGTTAAATTATCTATTAAGATATCATCTCCTCTTTTTGTCATCTCTTTCATAACAGCATTTACACCACCAGCTCTATTTATGTCTTCCATATGTACAGTTGATAAAGAAGGAGAGATTTTAGCGATATGAGAAACTTTTTTTGAAATAGAGTTAATATCTTCTAACTTAAAATTTACACCTGCTTCTTTTGCAATTGCAAGCATATGTAAAATAGTGTTTGAAGAACCACCCATTGCCATATCTACTGCAAATGCATTTCTCACTGCATTTTCATTTAAGATATTTGATATTTTAAATTTTTTTCTATTTTCTTCTGATTTTGCAATTTCACATACTCTTCTTGCAGCTTTTTTATATAGCTCTTCCCTTTGAGGTGTTAAAGCCAAAATCGTTCCATTTCCTGGAAGGGCAATTCCCATTGCTTCCATTAAAGTATTCATAGAGTTTGCTGTAAACATTCCTGAACATGAACCACCACTTGGACAGGCATTACACTCAATATCAGTAAGTTCTTCTTCTGTAATATCACCCTTTTCAAACTTACCAACAGCTTCAAAAGCAGTAGCTAAATCAATAGGTGTTCCATCTTTTGTATGACCTTTTGTCATTGGTCCTCCACTTACAAATACAGTTGGAACATCCACTCTAATTGCACCCATAATCATACCTGGAACAATTTTATCACAATTAGGAATTGCAATCATTGCATCAAGTTTGTGTGCATTCATAACTGTTTCAATTGAGTTTGCAATTAACTCTCTACTTGGTAATGAGAATAGCATCCCATCATGTCCCATTGCAATACCATCATCTACACCAATAGTATTAAATTCAAAGGGAACACAACCATTTGCTCTAATCTCTTCTTTTATAATTTCTGATACTTTGTTTAAAAAGAAGTGTCCCGGAATTACTTCAATAAAAGAGTTTGCTACACCAATAAAAGGTTTTTCAAAATCCTCATCTTCTAATCCTGTTGCTCTTAATAATGATCTGTGAGGGACTCTATCATATCCCTTTTTTACTTCATCACTTCTCATAGATATCCTTTTCTCATATATTAGGTGCGATTATACATTTTTTGCTGTTCAAAATTGATTAAATTATAAAAATTTCAAAAAATTTAAAATTTTCAAAAAAAAAACTTGACAAAATTGGAAAAAGCTATTATAATTCCAGTCCAATTTGAAAAATAAACGTTTTTCAGGTTCTACTTTAAGTGCGAGTGTGGCGGAATAGGTAGACGCGTGGGACTTAAAATCCCATTCCGGTTTCGGAGTGTGAGTTCGATTCTCACCATTCGCACCACTTAATGTTGTTAGTAGTGAGTTGACTGAGTTGGTCGAAAGTACCGGTTTTGAAAACCGGCGAGGTTCACGCCTCCGAGGGTTCGAATCCCTCACTCACTGCCACTTCTTTTGAAATCATTTTATATTATTGTTGTTAAAATGGTTTTTGGAGGTATAGCAAAGTTGGTAATGCACTGGATTGCAAATCCATGATTCATCGGTTCGAGTCCGGTTACCTCCTCCAATTTTATAATGTTAAACTTTTCACATGTGCGAGTGTGGCGGAATAGGTAGACGCGTGGGACTTAAAATCCCATTCCGGTTTCGGAGTGTGAGTTCGATTCTCACCATTCGCACCACTTCAAATGGGGTATAAGATATATTTTGTGTAATAGTATATAAATGGAGTTTTGCTTTTCATTTTTTCAACTGTTGATTCAATCTTTTCACGTACTAAATTACAACTATTAATATTCTCTTTTGTTGCATTGGTTTGCAAGAGTCCTACACATAAATAATATGTATCATTTAATTGTTCAATTTTATTTGAAAGGTAATAATAAGATAGATACTCTTCTTCCATTTTAGTATGAATAAAATTAATTGCTAAATATGTAATTGAAAGTAATAAGAAAAGAGTAATAAGAAAAAATTTTAAAAATTTCATTTTAAGCCCAGATATAAATGTTCATATAATATTTTAGTGAAAATATATTCTAAAGCCAACACCAGAAATATTTTTTATTGTATCTTTTCCTATCTTTTTTCTGATTTTAGTTAAAAGATTTTTGAGTGCAGAGTCAGTTGCTTGAAATGAATCTATCCATATATTGTCTTTTAATTCATCATGGGGAACAACCCTTTGATTATTTTTTATTAAGTATTCTAAAAGATTAATCTCTTTTGCGGTAAGATCTATCTCTTTCTTAGATTTTTTATTATAAAGTTTTTTGTGAAGAACATTATAAGAGATATCTTCTTCAAAGTCTAAAATGTAATCCCCTTTTTTTACCAACTCTTCACTAGCTTTAAGTAAAGCATTATTAAGTTCTGAGAAATCAATGGGTTTTACAAGATAATCAACAAGTTTAAGTTTTGCAGCTTCTAATAAATACTCTGTATCTGTATGGGCACTTAATAATATTATAGGTGTATTAAAATTATTTTCTCTTAGCTTCTTTACGTATTCTAATCCAGACATATTTGGTAAATTTATATCAGAGATAATAACATCAACTCTATTCTCATCTTTAATTTTAATTGCTTCTTCAATAGATTCAGCAGGAAAAACTTTTGAACAGATTATCTTAAGAGTGTTTGAAATGTTTTCTCTGATGTTTTTTTCATCTTCAATATAGAGTATATTAAGGCTTTTTAGAATAATTTTAAAAATTTTTTTGTTATTTATGTCAAATGTAATCATTTCTTTAACTTTTTAATGGTAAAATTTAACTTGTATTGTATAATAAAATGATTTATAAGGCAAATTTATATAAATGAAATATCAAAAATTTAGTTGGCTTATTATTGTACTAAGGAGGAAAAATAGATGAAAAAAGAGATGGCGTTGCTTGTTTTACTATCTTTATTTACTACACAGTCTTTTTCGGTTAGCTTAAGAGATAGTGTTGAAATGGCGCTTGCAAACAATCCAGATATTATTGCGGAGAGAAAAAATCAAGAAGCATATAGAAAATATGTAGATGAAAGAAAAGGTAAATATCTTCCTACACTTGATTTAGAAGCATATGTTTCTGAGGAGAGTACTAATGATGACAGAGATTCAGTTGATAGTGATGGAAATTGGTTTGATAAAAATGGTTATAAAGCTTCAATAATCTTTAGACAATATTTATATGATGGAGGATTAACTCCTTCTCAGGTTGCAGAGACTAGATATCAAGAAATAGCAAATAAACATAGAAGCTACTATGCAATTGAGAATACCATTTTAGAGACAATTAAAACTTATAATAGTTTAGTTGAATCTGATGAAAAACTTTATTTAACAGCAGGTATGATTAAAACAAATGAAGATAATTTAGCTACTGCAAAAGAGAAAGAAGAAATTAGTGGCGAAGTATTAGAAACTTATCAAGTAAGTTCAAAATTAAATTTTGTAACGGATAGATATTTAGAAGAGCAAGAGAGTAAGAATACTAAAGTTGCAGATTATGTTAGATACGTTGGTGCTGAACCTATTGGAAAGGTTTGTAGACCTACTATTGATGAGACGCATATTCCTAAAACATTGAAAGATGCAATTGAATTAGCAGTTTTAAAAAATCATAAAATTTTAGAACAGATTCAAAAAATCAAACTTCAAAGAGAAAAAATTGCACAATATGATGCTAACTTTCTACCAAGTCTTAATTTAGAATTAAAAGCATCAATTGATAAAGATTTGGAGCTCGATGAAGATGGTATCTCTAAAAGTAAATATGCAAGAATTAATTTTAATTGGAACTTGTTTAATGGAAATAGAGATAAAATAAAATCAGAACAAGAAGAGATTTTTTTAAAAGAACAAAAAAAGACTCTTGATGAGATTACAAATGAAGTTGTTGCAGAAATCAAATCTTTATATTCAAGATATTATAAGTACAAAGAGAGAATCAAAGTATTTAGTAAATATGTAGAAGCAAATATGAATATTGTTGAGGTATATAGAAATGAGTTCGAAGCTGGGACTAGGACATTTGTAGATATTTTAAATGCAGAAAGTGAGTTTTATGAATCAAGTAAAAACTTAATTGAACTGGAACATTCAGCTTTAAATAATTATTATGATTTGATGTTTAACTTATCTAGATTAAGTGATGTAATTTTATCTTCTAGCAATCAAGACTGTGCATTAGTTGAGCCTAGAAAAATAGAGTATAATCCTAAAAAACAAAATAAGGATACACGTGATGAGTTAGAGGGATTAATAAGTAAAAGTGATAGCGAATTAATTACTCGAGAGTTGGGTTTAAACTTAGATGACTCTAAAAAAAAAAGATTAGATGAAGAGCTTTTAGAAAAAGCATCTATGGACACAATGAGACTAGTTGGTTTTAAATATAAGTCGTTCTTAGATGCACCTAAAAACTATTTTACTATTAATTTAGCAACTAAAAATAGTATGTTAATAGCAAATAAGTATATCAAAAATAATAATTTAGGAGAGAATGCATTTGCTTTTGAATTTGGTTCAAATAAGAAGAGTACTAAAATTTTATATGGTATATATAGTTCTAAAACAGAAGCAAAAAAGGTAATGAAAAGTTTTAATGAAGAAGTTTTATCAGCTAAACCTTATGTGGATAACATAAAGAAGCATCAAACACTATATTCAAAATATAATTTATAAATAGAGGCATAATTTGCAAGATAAAAATGAAATAGAACAAAACTTAAACACTCTAAAAGATAGAAGAGAAGTAGATACTTTATTAGAGTCTTTACTTTTTCTAGCAAAATACCATAAACGTGAGGCTTCTGCAGAGTCATTAAAGTTTAATTTACCAATTCATAATAAATCGTTTAATGTTGACATGTTTGTTTCTTCGGCAAATAGAATAGGTTTAGTTAGTAAGATAGTAAGAAGAGATATTATAAAGCTAACAAAGCTTGCATTGCCTTCAGTTTTGTTACTTAAAAAGAATAGATCTTGTATATTACTTGATTATGATGAACAAGATGGCTTTGCAAAAGTTATTATGCCAGGTATTAGTTCAGGGGAGACAGTTATTAATTTAGAGAAATTAAATTCAGAATATACAGGAGAACTTATAATAATTAAACCTGAATTTAATTTTAATAATAGAATTGAAAAAGAGGTTTTAGTAGAGAATCCAAAAGAGTGGTTCTGGGGTACTCTTTTTAGAAATAAAGGGATTTATAAGCAAGTTATTGTTGTATCACTTTTTATAAATCTTTTTATATTAGCAACACCTTTGTTTACAATGAATGTTTATGATAGAGTTTTACCAAACAATGCAATTGAAACTTTATGGGCTCTTTTTATAGGTATATCACTTGTTATGTTTTTTGATTTTCTTCTTAAAATTTTAAGATCTTATTTTTTAGGAATAGCAAGTAAAAGAACAGATACAATTGTTTCAAATAAAATTTTTAATCATGTTTTAAATATAAAAATAGATGCTAAACCATCTTCTACTGGTCAATTTGTAAGTAGACTACAATCTTTTGAAACAGTAAGAGAGTTTTTTACAAGTGCAACAATTGCTGCATTTGTTGATTTCCCTTTTGCTATTTTGTTTATATTAGTGATTTTTTATATTGCTGGACCATTAGCATATATAACAATTGTGGTTGTTGCTATTTCAATCTTTGTTTCATGGTATATGCAAAGACCTTTAAAAAATTTAATTGAGAAATCTGTAAAAGAAGAGCAGATAAAACAAACAACATTAATTGAAGCAGTTACGGGTTTAGAGATTATTAAAAGTGTTAGAGCCCAAAATAGAATGAGAACAAATTGGGATCATTCGGTTAATAAAACAGTACACTATGCTGATAAAGGACATTTCCTATCACAAAGCATTACATATTTTACTGCTTTTATTTCGCAGTTTTCAAATGTTGCAATTGTTGCAGGAGGTGTTTATCTTGCAGCAGATGGTGAGATAACAATGGGTGCAATTATTGCTGCAATGATTTTAAACGGTAGAGTTATTGCACCTGTATCTCAATTAGTTGGTTTAATTATTAGATTTGATAAGACAATGCTTTCTTTAAATAATTTAGATGAAGTTATGAAAATGCCTGTTGAAAAAGAGGACAAAACATATATTAGTAGATCTTATTTAAAAGGAAAAATTGAATTAAAAGATGTGACTTTTTCTTATAAAGAACAAAATCATCAAACATTAAAAGATATTAATTTAACAATAAATGAGGGTGAAAAAGTTGCAATTTTAGGAAAAATTGGTTCAGGGAAATCTACCTTATTAAAGTTAATTATGAATCTTTATGAACCTACAACAGGGTCAGTATTAATTGATGGGCTTGACACTAGGCAAATCGATCCTATTGATTTAAGACATGCAGTTGGATGTGTTCCTCAAGAACCATTTTTATTTATGGGAACAATAAAAGATAATATTACCATTGGTGAGCAATATGTTGCAGATGAAGAGTTATTAAAGGTTTCAAAAATTGCTGGTCTTGATGATTTTTTAGGAAAACATGAAGCTGGTTTTGATTTAATTGTAGGAGAACGGGGTGAAGGTCTAAGTGGAGGAGAAAGACAATCTGTGACTTTAGCAAGAGCACTTATTTCAAATCCAAATATTTTAATGCTTGATGAACCAACAAATGCAATGGATAGACAAACGGAAAAGGCTTTTCTTGATAAAATTGAAAAGATTATTAAAGATAAAACCTTAGTGGTTGTAACTCATAAAACTTCACTACTTCAATTAGTTAATAGGGTAATTATTCTTGAAAATGGAAAGATAATTTTTGATGGACCTAAAGAGGAAGTTTTTAAATTTAGTAATGGTAGTCCAAATGGAAGATAAACAAGTATCACTAGACATTAAAAATGAACAAGGCTTGAAAAATGATTATAATAATTCATACAATAAAGCTTCTGATAAATTAAAGAGTAAAAAAAGAGTAGGTTGGTTTGGAAGATTATATGGGTTAAGAGATGAGGAAGATGAGGATTTAGAGTTTGTTTTCTCTAGTTATGCATATGCAAATGAACAACCTACACGAATTTCAACTATACTATTTCTAGTAATTACTGCACTTTTTTCAGGAGCAATTATTTGGGCGGTTTTTGCTGAAATTGATGAGTTGGCTCGTGGTAATGGAAAAGTAATTCCTTCTGATAAAATTCAAAGGGTTCAGTCTCTTGATGGAGGTATAATTTCAGAAATTCTGGTAAAAGAGGGAGAAGTTGTTAAAAAAGGGACTCCTCTAATGAAAATTGATACGACTAGATTTCAAGCAACTTTAGAAGAGAGCAAACAAGAATATTTAGCCCTATTAGCTGTTAGAGTAAGATTAAAAATTGAGTCATCAATTGATGTAGAAAAAGAACTTCCTGAATTAGTCTTTCCAAAAGAGGTAACTAAAGATTTATCAAGATATGATAAGTTAGAAGAGAAACTCTTATATAATAGGTATAGAGAACTTAAATCATCAGTAAATGTCTTAAATACACAGTTGGGTCAAAAGAAACAAGAACTTACAGAAATAAGAAATACAATTAAAAATTTAAAAAAGAGTTTTGCTCTTATTAAAGAACAGAAAAAAACAATTGAAAGGCTTGTTAGAAGAGGTGTAAAATCTAAATATGACTTATTAAACATTGAAAAAGAGTATACGGATGTAAGTGGAAATTTAGAAGCAGCTTTATTGTCTATAAAAAGGTCTGAACTTGCTATATCTGAAGCTGAAAATAGAATTCAAGAGAGATTAAACTCTTTTAGAGCAGAAGCAGCTGATAAACTTCAAGAGACATCTAGTATGATAAATAGGTTTGAAGCTAGATTAATTGGAGATAAGGATAAAGTTGCTAAGACAACAATTTTATCTCCGGTTGATGGAATCATTAAGCAGCTTAATTTTAATACGATAGGAGGAGTAATTCAATCTGGTATGGATTTAGTTGAAATTGTTCCACAAAGTGATGTATTGCTTGTGGAAGCAAAAATTGATCCTAAAGATATTGCTTTTATAAATCCAAGTCAAAAATCAATTGTAAAAATTACTGCTTATGATTTTTCAATTTATGGAGGTTTAGATGGAAAAATTGTTGAAATATCTGCAGATAGTATTGTAGATAAAGAGTCGAAGGATGGTAAGAGTTACTATAGAGTTCTTGTAAAAACAGAAAAGAATTATTTAGAAAGAAATGGAAATAAATTACCAATTATTCCAGGAATGATTGCTAGTGTGGACATTATTACAGGTAAAAAAACAATATTAGATTATATTTTAAAACCTATATTAAAAGTCAAACAAGATTCATTACATGAAAGATAAAATGAAGGGAGATAAAATGAAAAAATATTTAATTGGTTTTAGTATGGTTGCACTTTTAGTGTTAACTGGATGTACGACAAAAAATGGTGGAACGACAACTGTTAGTAATAATAGTACAAGTGGAGATATCGCAGGTTTAACTTATAAAGATGTTTTAGCTGAAACGACAATCCATGATGCTGTTAGAAGTAATAATTCAGAACTTGTGGAGTTTTTTGTTAATCAAAAGATGAGCCTTAATGATGAAGATAAGTTTGGATATACACCTTTACATTTAGCAGCAAGATTCAATCATTATGAGATTGCTCAGAAGCTTATTAATAATGGTGCTGAAGTTAATAGTGTAGACAAATATGGAGATACTCCATTAATTGACTCAACAAGAAATGGGTACACAAAAATGTCTAAACTTCTTATTTGTAATGGTGCAAAAAGAGATGTATTAGATAAATATAATATGTCACCTTTACATTATGCTTCAAAAACAAATGATGTAAAGATTGCTAAACTTTTAAGAGGAGAGAATCTAGAAACAGAATGTACAAAAAAGTTAGTTGAATTGTCAACAGAAGAGAAATTTTATGATTTAATTACAATTGATGATTATAAAGTAATTAATGACAATACACCAAAAATTTGTGGAAATATTCTTAATTCAGATGTTCAACATGTTCAATTATCATTTGATGGTGGAGAAACTGTAATAGATGCAAAAATTGATGCAGACAGATGGTGTGCACAAGTAGAAAATAAATTAGCTAATGGTGATTATACTGTATCTGCGATGGCGATTAACTCTTTAAAACAAAGAGGAAAAGCTGATGATCAATTAACTATTCATGTAATAAATAGTTTATATAATGCATTAAATGAAGAGTTTGGTTCAAACTTTGATGATTGGGATGCAGAATTGGATGAAGATACATTAACATTTAGATTTAAAAAACCATCAATAATGTTTACAAGAGGAAGTACTAAAATAAAAGATGAGTATAAAAAAATTTTAAATAGTTTTTTTCCTAGATATGTAAATATTTTAAAAGATTATCAAAATGAAATTAAAAATGTTCATATAGAAGGGCATACATCTTCAAGATATAAAGCAGCAAAAACTGTAAAAGAGAAGTTTGAAAAAAATAAAATTTTATCTCAAAAAAGAGCTGTAGCGGTATTGGGGTATATATCTAATATTTCAAATCCAGAGATAAAAGAAAACATGATGTTCATCAAAAAAACATTTGTTCCTGAAGGAAAGTCTTCTTCTCAAATAGTTTTAAATGAAGATGGAACAGAAAATTTTGAATTATCTAAAAGAGTAGAATTTAGAATTGAAACAGATCCAAATAAGTAAGGATGGAATATGTTTAAAAATATTTTATTAACAAGTTCTTTAGCATTACTTTTTCTTACAGGTTGTTCGACTAAAGAGGATGTATTAGTTAGTGAAAAAGATAAATATGGAGTTTTATCAAAAAATGGTGAGGTTATTATTAAACCTATTTATGATGAATTATCAAGCTTTGATGATGTGAATAATAAAAATATTAAAACTGAGCATCCCCATTTAATTAATCTTCATTGGCTCCATAATTATTATGGAGAAGAGTATGCAATTGCTGAGTATAGAGGAAAATATGGAATAGTAGATAAGGAAAATAAGATGGTTGTGAAACCAATTTATGATTCTATTACAAAACTATTTAATGGTTTTTCTATTATTAAACTTGATAATAAGTATGGTTATATGAATGATAAGTTTGAAGTAGTTCAAAAACCAATTTTTAAAAAGGCAAGAGAGTTTGAAGGAAATGTTACTTTTGTTCAATCTACGGCAAATAATAAGTGGAGCTGTCTAACAAAAGATATGGATTTAAAAATAGATGATGAGTATGATGAGATTTATAGTCTTTATAATGAATATTCAAGAACTGTAAAAGATGGGAAATGGGGCTTTATTAAAAATAATTGTGAAGTTTTAATTGAGCCAAAATATGAATATGCATTTGATTTTTCAAATGGTTTAGCAAAAGTAATAAAAAATGGAAAAGTTACTTATGTCAATACAAAAGGTGAAGAGATTACAGAGAATGCTTTTACAAATGGAGAAAATTTTTAAGTTATGGTTTTCCTTACCATAGCTTAGTTGAAAGGGTATGAAACAGACAAGAATCGATGATTTTATAGAACTTGAAGAGCAAAATAAAGAGCTTGAAAAGCTTATTGCAATTGAGGTTGAAAAAAATCGACAAAAAGATAAGATTATGTTTCAACAAAATAAAATGGCTTCTTTGGGAGAGATGTTAAATAATATCGCTCATCAATGGAGGCAGCCTTTAATGGAAATAAACTCTCTTTTTATTCCTATACAAGCAAAACTCGATTTAGATTTAGACTTAGATTTAGAGGAGTTAAAAGAATCAATCAAAAATTTAAATAGCATAACAAAGTATATGTCTGATACGATAGATGACTTCAAAGACTTTTTTGCAAGTAATAAAGAGGAAGAAAAGTTTAAACTCTCTGATCAAATAAATGCCTCATTAAATATTATGAGTTCAAGTCTAAAATCAAATAATATTATGATAGATATTGTTGTAAAAAAAAATCCTACAATTTATGGATATAAGAATGAATATACACAAGTATTAATAAATTTATTAAGTAATGCGAAAGATATTTTAATTTCAAGAAAGATAGTAGATCCTAAAATTGTCATAATTGTTGATGAATCAAAAGATGCAGTAATTATAAGTGTTGAAGACAATGCAGGAGGTATAAAAATAGAACCAATTGAAGAGATATTTAAACCTTTTTTCACATATGAAAAACTTGGAGGTACAGGAATAGGTCTATTCATGTCTAAATTAATTATTGAAAATAATATGAATGGAAATCTTCTAGTAGAAAATAAAAAAAATGGAGCAGTTTTTAAAATAATAACTTACAAAAAAAAATAAATCTTATTTTTAAATCTTAATTTATCTTTTAAAAAGAAATAAATTTTCCCCTCAAAAATCATAATTCATCTTTCAAAAAAAATCATGAAAACACATGTTATAGAGACTTTATAGAGACTTTTTTTATATACAATTGATTTAGAGGATAAAAGAATCTAAAGGATGAGAGATGATTAAGTTAATTGTAAAAAACCCTAATGGAAGTATAGAAACACTTGAAGTTACGAAAAATATAATGTTTTCTCCTAAAGAGGGACAGCAATTCTATTTTGATAATTCAGATGGAAGTAGAAAGTATACTTTTAATCTTACTGATGGAGAGTCATCAATTGAATTAGTTTTTGTTGGGAATGGAGAAAGACTAGTATTAAATCTTAAGGGAATGGCAGATTTAATTAAACAATCAGATAATGTCATAAATGAAAAACTAAAAACAGTACTTGGTATTATGAATGATCAAGATGGTCTAAAAGAGTTAGGTGAAACGGCTTTAAATCCTGATTTCAAAGGCGATAAAATAATCAGTGAATTAAAAGCTTTATTAGCTGATACAAGCAATCCTGATGAAAAGTATCAAAATGGTATTATTATTGACGATTTTGGTTCTTTGGCAGAGCAATTAGCTGCATCAGCAGCTAATGGAGAAACAGGAAATATCTCTGTCTCTTCATTTAGCTTTAATGATCCATCAGATGAAACTTATGATGTAGCTGGGAGAACTCAAGGTAGTTCATTTAGTGATACCACATTTTCTTCTGATGAACCTCAAGGTTCAGTACTCTCAATTCTTACTTTAGGTGATATTACAATCTTTGAAGGAGTTGGAACAGCTGTTTTAATTGCAACCTTATCAGTTCCTCCATCAAATGGACCTATTACATTTACTTTAAGTAATGGTGCCACAGTTACATTTGAAGTTGGTCAAACAACAGCAACTACTACACCTTTTATAATTCAAGGAGATGACGCATATATTGACAATAACTCTTCTGTGATAACTGTTACAGGGGTTACTGGTGGTGATGAGTTCTCTTCAATAGATATCACAGATACTGCAACAGTAACAGTTAACGATACTATTGATGATACTAAATTAATAATTCAAGGAGATTCTCAAGTAGTAGAAGGAACAGATGCTACTTATACACTTCAAATAACTAATCCTCCTCTTGTAGATATGATAGTTAGTATTAAAGTTTCTAATAAGGTAAATGGTCCTAATAACTCACCTACAGATGGTGATATTACTGAAGAAATTATTCAAGTATTAATCAAAGCAGGTGAAACACAATCAGATTCTTTTAAAATTAGTAATGCAAATGACGTTTATGATGAAAATCCAGAGGATTATCAGTTAGAAATTATTGGATATACAAATGGTACAGAGTTCGAAAATATAACTTTTGGAGATGCAGCTGTAACAACTATTGTCGATGATAAAGTAGATGTAACTGAACTTAGAATTGATGGTCCAGCAAGAGTTGCAGAGGGTAAACTAACAACTGATTATACAATTAGTGTTAATCATCCTCCAAAAGATGATCTTTTTGTAAAAGTAGTTACAGGTAATATAACTACTCAGGATGGAGATATTATTCCAGTAGTAGAAACAGTAAAAATTCCTGCTGGACAAACATCAACAACAATCCAAGTACAAACTGTAGATGACACATTATATGATGGTGGAGAAGTATTTAAAGTATATTTTCCTAAAGAGAATGGTGATTATGTAATTACAGGTGGAGGATATGAAGAACTTGTTGTTATAAAAGATAGTGTTGAGACAACAATTCTAGACATTAAAATTAAGGTTGATGATAAAGAACCAAATATTTCAGATGTAGAGCATACGTTAATGGAAGCTTCAGGTGGAATTGTTAATGGTGAGATTAATTATATTGAAGGTTCTGGTGTTGCTAGCATTACAATTGAAGATAAAGATGGTGTAAAACATGAAATAACAGGTGTTGATGCAAATGATCCAACAACTTTTGTAACTATTGAAGGAGAAGAAGGAACTTTAATAGTTACAGAGTATGACTCAGTTAATAAAAAAATCACATATGAATATACAGAAGATAGTAATGCAGAAACACATGATAATAGTCAAAATGATGAAAACATAAATGATAAATTCCATATAGTTATTACTGATACTGAAGGTTTAACTGCATTTGATGATATTGATATTAGGATTCTTGATGATGGACCGACAATTCAAGTAGGGACTAATGGAAGTGAAGTAAACTTAATAGTAGATGAGGCAGATTTAAGTACCGATGCAACAGCAAGCTTTGCAGATAACTTTAAAGCTTTAACAATAGATGGAGGAGCAGATGGAATAGATGCTTCAAAATCAAGTACAGAGTATACACTAAGTGCAAAAGCGGGAGATAGTGGATTAGTAGATACTGCAACAGGAGAGAAAGTAATCTTAAGTGTAAATAGTGCAGGAGAAGTAGAGGGA